>JAPLCW010000010.1 GCA_026392015.1 Candidatus Auribacterota bacterium
CCTGATCTATTCACCAACTCAAAACTGACATAACTGCCCAATAGCACAAAAGACTACACGCTTTTAACCACTGAAGACGCTGAGGTCACTGAACGGTTCACACAACTATCTCATTGATATCTTAATCGCCATTCAGGACGCAGATGAACGCAGAACACGCAGATACAAATACAGCTTGCGGTTAAAACTTCAAGGGTTCACGCTGCTTCTTTTGTTAATCTGCGTTCATCTGCGCAAATCTGCGTCCAAACATTCAGTATATTCATTGCCTCAGTGGTTACGTCCCTTTTAATACGGGCGCCTCGTGAATAATCCAGGTTAGTGTGGTGTCTCAAAATTTCCTTCTACTATGCCGCCATTGCGAGCAAAGCGAAGCAATCTAAACATTTATTGGAAGATCAATAGATTGCTTCGTCGCTTCGCTCCTTGCAATGACACGACTTTTTAAAGCTATTTACGGGACACGACACTAGAAGATCGTCCGGAATACGTTCGCGATAAGCTGGAAAGGAAATGCCAGAACTTCTCCGATAAAATGGAACGTCATCGTCAGAATTCCCCCCTGCGATTCTGATCTGTATTCCGTCCTTGTCTCCCGCTCTTCCACTGTAGTGCGCGCTTTCCCGGCCTTGACGCTCTCCCCTTCCGCGGCGGTTCCCCCTGATGTGCGGCTTGTAACAGACTCTTCCCTGATCACCTTTCGACTACCGCCGCATCCGCTCATCCCAAAAAATCCCAGAACAACAGCTGCAATAAACAGGCACAAAAAACGCTGTTTCATAAAATCAGAGCTCGTTGTTGTATAACGCATTACACCCATGACGCCCTCCTTTCGGTTACAGTATCCCCAGATGACGAATATCATCAATGGGGCGATTCCTCTTTCTTCTGACTTTTTTCCACCTGGGAGCCTGGCGGGATATCGGGCTCTTGCATGCCGCCAGCCGCGTGCGAGAGGGCCTTAAAGCCTCCCTGCAAAATCGGCTCTATTTCGTTTTATGCGACTGCCTCAAGCTACCCCTCCCCCTTCACAGGGGGAGGGAATGATATCTATTTACCCACACAAATTGGAAGCGAACCACAAAATTTGGCTATCCTGTATGGATGCCTAATGATTGCCTTTCCCCTCGGGGTGGAAAAAAGTCAGTAAAAAAGCGAATCTGCCACTACCCATAACGTATGTAATATACCATCCTACATTCAGAAAATATATATAAGCGAGGCTTCTCACGCCAAATAATAGTAACAGTGGAGCGCCTCACACCCTATTAGGTATGTTGCGCTATTTTTAAAGCAGCAGAATGATTCGCCATCAGGAAAGGGGGGATGAAGGTCATGGAGAAACTGCTTCATATTATCGCGACACCCCGGGAGGAGGAATCCAGGACATTGCGCGTCACGGCTTCTTTTCTTGAACCGTTCCGCAGTAGCCACCCGGACTGGGTTATTGAAGAGCTCGACCTTTTCAAGGAGACACTGCCTTCCCTCACCATGAAGCGCGTCGACGGGAAATATGTGCTGCTTGGGGGAAAGGACCTGTACGGAGAGCTGAAGGAGGCATGGCAGGAGATTATCGCGCATATCGAGAGATTCATGTCCGCGGATGCCTATCTCATCAGCACGCCGATGTGGAATTTCAGCATCCCCTATCTCCTGAAACAATATATCGACATCATTGTGCAACCGAAATTTCTTTTCCGTTATACGGAGAAAGGGGTTGAGGGGCTTGCAAAAAACAGGAAAATGATCGTGATCACAAGCAGGGGCGGAGAGTATGCGACTCCGGAGACAAAGAATGCCGATCTCCAGGAGCCGTATCTCCGCCTCATATTCGGTTTTGTCGGGATCACCGATATCACTTTTATCATCGCACAGCCGATGGACATGGGGGCGGAGGTGCAGGAGGCAAAAATCCGCCAGGCGCAGGAAAAGGCAGAAAAGCTGGCGCGATCGTTTTAACCGACAAAGGGGTTATAACCACTGAGGTCACTGAATTCACTGAGATATAATCGGTGTTTTGTCACGGCTTTAAGGTTTGAACCGCAGATTACACGGATTGGATAATGTGGTTCTCTGCTTCAAAGTTTGAACCGCGGATTGTGCGGATTAAGCGAACTAGATAATCTGGTTATCTTCCATTTTGTGTGGATAGAAACATTGTCCCCTCCCCCCTTGAGGGGGAGGGTCACGGGGGGTGCTTCTCAAAAAGTCGTGTTTTTCACCCCCTCCGCACCTCCCCCTTCACAGAGGGAGGGCTATGTGAGGTTCTTGGGTTCACAATAATCAGTCTTGAGCCCAATAATGGTTTGAGGGGAAATACCCAACGCGGGAAGATGCTATCTTAGTAATCTGCGCTATCTGCGGTGTCTGCGTCCGGATTTCAAGTCCACTTGTTATTGCCTTGATCTTCTCTTCGGCAAACTCACCGTAACAGTCGTCCCTTTGCCGGGTTGGCTTTCGATGCGGATCGCGCCGCCGTGCAAATCAACTATCTCGCGACACACTGAAAGACCGAGGCCTGTTCCGTTTGTCTTGGTGGTAAAGAACGGGTCGAATACCTTGTCCAAATTATGCTTATCAATACCCGCGCCATTATCCTTGAATCCCACTTGAATAAAGCCAGTGTCGTCACGAGCCTCTATTTCTATCGCTCCCTTTCTATCCGGAACCGCGTCATACGCATTGTTTAATATATTCTGGAATACCTCTTTTATCTGACGGGGATCGGCATCCAGAAAATTATTTTCCAGAGATGCGAACTTCTTTTTAACCGATAATTTTTTCTTGGACAATTTCTGCGCTACTTCGATACATTCATCAATAATATCATCAAGACAAATAGTCTCATGTTCCGGCATTCTGATTCTGGCGTAGTATAAGAGATCACCTATAATCTGGTCGCTTTCGACTATTTTCTTATCTATATTCTGAAGATGCTTTTTTAGCACCGCCTCTTTCACTTTTAATTCAAGATTCGACACAGACAATCTCATTGCCGCGAGCGGATTCCGCAGCTCGTGGGCAACGGTCGCTGCCAGGGTTCCGATATCCGAAAGGCGCTTTGACCTCTCGAGTTTTACCTGGGCCTCTACCAATTCGTGCGCCTGTTCCTCTACCATCCTTGCCAGCGTCTCCCTATCCCTATGCAAAATCGCTTCGGACCTTTTCTGAAGCGAGATATCGCGCAGGATGCTCTGGACAAACGTGTTTTCACCTATCTTTATGACGGACATGCTGGCCTCTACAGGTATAATCTTTTTATCCTTTGAGAGAAGTTCCATTTCCATGCGGATATTTTTTACATTCTGGAGAGTTCCATAGCGCAGCACCACTTCTTCTCTTTTCTCCTCCGTCACAAGATCGCTCACACTCATGGAAAGGAGCTCACCCTTCGAATAACCGAGCAGCGCTTCGACCATTTTGTTACAGTCCGCCAGCATCCCCGCCGTCAGACCCGAGACGATAATGGCGTCGTTGCTGCCCTCAAATAGATTTCTGAATTTCTCTTCGCTCGCCGCCAATGCGGCTTTGATCAGCTTGCGCTCAATCGCATAGCGTATGCTGCGCACCAGGAGATCCGTATCCACCATTCCCTTTACCAGGTAGTTCTCCGCGCCCCTTTGCATCGCCTCAATGCCGATCTCCTCGTCGGAGAGGCCCGTCAGCACGATCACCGGGATATGCGGTTCCTGCTCCGAAATCCTTTCCAGCCCGTTGAGACCATGGCTGTCCGGTAAATTTATATCCAATACTATTGCATCTACCCTGTCTTGTGACAGAAGATGCAGGGCGTGCTCAAGCCGATCGGCATGAACTATCCTGAAACAGTCACGGGCGGATTCTTTGAGCATTTCGGCTACCAGCCTCAGATCCGCCGGGTTATCCTCAACAACAAGGATGGTTATTTCTTTTTGCTTCATTATGTACCTTATACTCGCCTGGTCTATTCACCAACGGATAAGTCTTATAGACCTCTCTTAACCATCAAAGACGCTGCGGCGGGTACTGAACGGTTCAAACAACTATCCCATCGGTATCATAATCGCCATTCAGGACGCAGATGAACGCAGAACACGCATATGCAAAGACAGTTTGAGGTGAAAACTTCAAGGGTTCAATCTGCTTCTTTTGTGAATCTGCGCTCATCTGCGCAAATCTGCGTCCAAACATTCAGTGCCCTCAGTGGTTATGCGCCTTTTAATACGGGTGCCTCGTGAATATTTTCAGGTTAAATGCGTGCGGAATTCAATATCTGTTGGAGCGGCTTCCATCCGCGATAATCGGGGCAGGAGGCCCCTCCCACAACTGCGAAGCCTGATTAAAATCCAGGAGATTGCATAAAATTCTCTGTGTTCTCGGTGACCTCTGTGGCTACTTTAGTTTTGGTTGCGGCCAATAGCCGCGCGTTGAACCATTACAATCCGCCAAATCCGCTTAATCCGCGGTTTTTCTTTCTCCTCCCACGAATAGTTCAGGCTAGTTCTTGGGCGGCAGCTTCACGATCGTGAGCCAGAAGTCCTGGATGCCCTTTGCCACCCTGATGAACTGCGTCAAATCGACCGGCTTTGTTATGTAGCAGTTCGCGTGAAGGCTGTACGATCTCAATATGTCCTCTTCCGCCTTGGAGACCGTCAATACCACCACCGGTATAACCTTCAGCCTGGGGTCATTCTTAATCTCTTTGAGTACTTCTCTCCCGTCTTTCTTCGGCAGATTCAGATCCAGCAGGATAAGGTCCGGGCGCACCGCGTTCGCGTAGTTGCCTTCCCTGCGGAGAAACGCCATGGCTTCCACGCCATCGGTAACCACATATAAATTATTGTAGATCTTTTCCTCTTTAAGCGCCTCGGTGGTCAAGCGCACATCAGCCGGATTGTCCTCCACCAATAAGATCTCAATAGGACGGACATAATTCCCGTTGCTCATCTCTTACTCCTCTCTGCCTGCCAACAGGCTGGCCTTCTCTGGTACTGTAAAATAGAAGGTAGACCCCTTGCCCGGTTCAGATTCCACCCATATACGCCCTCCCCCGGTCTCAACAATCTTTTTGCATATTGCCAGTCCTATCCCTGTCCCGGGATATTGATCCTTCCCATGGAGGCGCTGAAAAATTATGAATATACGGTCTTTATACTGCGGCTCTATCCCAATCCCGTTGTCCTTTATCGAAAACAGCCATTCCCTGCCTTTTTTAACCGCGCCGATATGGATACGGGGCGGCTCCGCTCCGTGGAATTTCATCGCATTCCCTACAAGATTCTGAAAAAGCTGGAAGAAATTGCTCTCGTTCCCGGCCACGATAGGCAGTGTATCATGTGTGATACGCGCGCTACTATTTTTAATTGAAGGATCCATATTCTTGATTATCCTGTCCACAATAAAATTGCAGTCGATCTCTTCCAAAACTTTACCGACCCGGCCCACACGAGAATATGCCAAGAGATCCTCTATCAATTTTTGCATCCGTTTTGCGGCATCGACAATAAAGCCTATAAAGTCGTCTGCGTCGCTGTCCAACTTACTTTTATAACGTCGTCCCAGGAGTTCCGAATAACTTGCCATAACCCGCAGTGGCTCCTGAAGGTCATGCGAGGCGACATAGGCAAACTGCTCCAGATTCTCATTGGAACGCCTGAGCTCTTCCTGTGTTATATTGCGTTCGGTGATGTCCTGCCCCTGGGCTATGGTGGCGAGGATTGTCTTGCCGTCATTCGCGTAAACGTTGGCCGAGTTCCAGAGCGCTATCCGGACAGTCCCGTCCTTGCGGAGAATCGGGACCTCCACGACTTCCCAATGCTCCCCGGTCAAAGTAAGCTGGATCTTATTTAACGACTCTTTCTTGCTGTCTCTCGGAAACAGAATAGTCAAATCTTTCCCCAGCACCTCTTCCGCATGGTAGTTTGTAAGATGCTCAAAGGCGCGATTAAACCGCGTGATCTTGAATTTCGCGTCCCAGCAGATTATGGGGGCGTTGGCGTAGTTGAAAAGGCTCTCCAAGTAGTCGTGTGTCTGACGCAACGCCTCCTCCGCCTTCTTGCGTTCGGTGATGTCCTGCCCCTGGGCGATGATGGCAAGAATTGTCTTGCCGTCGTTCGCGTAGACGTTAGCCGAGTTCCATAGCGCTATCCGGACAGTCCCGTCCTTGCGGAGGATCGGGATCTCCACGACTTCCCATCGCACGCCACTGAGGGTGCCCTGGATCCTATTTAGCGACTCTTCCCTGCTGGCTTTTGGAAACAGCATGCTCAACTCTTTCCCTAACACCTCCTCCGTCTTGTAATCTGTAAGATGCTCAAAGGCGCGATTAAACCGCGTGATCTTGAATTTCGCGTCCCAGCAGATTATGGGGGCGTTGGCGTAGTTGAAGAGGCTCTCCAGATAGTCGTGTGTCTGACGCAACTCCTCCTCGCTCCGCTTGCTCTGCAAAGCTCCGATGATCGCGGGAGCCAGAACCTCCAATGCTTCCTGGTCCTCCGGGCGATATCCTCCCTTCCGATTCCCCATCGCAATCATGCCGATGGTTCGGCCGGCATCAACGAGCGGCACGCCGAGAAATGCCGTCAGCGGCGGATGGCCTGCCGGCACTCCGATGCTGTCCGGCTGAGATGAAGGATCGTTTGTGAAGAATCCTTTCCCATCCTTGAGCACCCTGCCGTAGATGCCGTGAATTTCAAAGCCCCCCGGCACCGTCTTGTAACCCGTATGCCCTGTCGGAATCGCCATCCTGCAACTGGTCCAGCCGGGGTCACTGATCGCGATGTCATCCAATCGGCCTTTGGCATTGATTTCCCCAATGAAGCCGAATTTGCTCTGCGTCACGTCTTCGGCAACTATCAGGCAGACGCGTCCCAGCTCCTCCTCCGTCTTACAGGTCAGGGCTGCGTCTAGTACCCGATTGATTCCCTGCAGAACTGTATTCTGTCGACGGGCTCTTTCTTCCGCCTTCTTGCGCTCGGCATTTTCCGCTTGAAGCTGACTGGTGCGCTCCTTGACCAACTCCTCCAGGTGATGGCGATACTTCTCCAGCTCCGCTTCAGCCTGTTTTTGAATAGTCACATCGCGCGCGGCGGCGAAGACTCCAAGAATATCTCCCTTATCATCCTTGTAAACCGTGGCATTATACAGTACGTCGATCAGTTTGCCGTCTTTATGGCGTAAGGTTAACGGATAGTCCGAGACGAATCCTTTGTCAAAGACTTGCTGGTATCCTTTGCGCGCTTTTTCCTGCCCTGTGAAATAGTTTGAGAAGTCGGTTCCTATAAGTTCGTCTCTGGGTATACCTATGGCTTTTGTGGTGGCCTCGTTGACGTCGGTAATCTTCCCTTCCCGGCTTATGGTCACAAGGGGGTCGAGCGATGCTTCGATGAGGCTGCGGTTGTAGATATTGGCGCGGCGCATTACCTCATTAAGCTTTTCCTTGCCTTTGCGATAACTTTCGGCCACCACACTCATCAAGGCTCCCATGCCCAAGAAAAATATTAGTCCTACGGCATCTGCAACATTCTCTACCCCAAAACCTTGCGGCGGCAAATACCAATAATCCACAATAAGTGCGGACGTCAGCGTAGCTACTATCCCTGGCCCTAATCCAAGCAGGACCGCCACAAACATAATAAAAGGATAAAAAGTTATATAGGTAGGGAAATTTGACCCGACGAAGTTGGTAAGTGCTATGCGAAGGAGAAATGCCGCACCTATTGCCGCTAGCGCAAGTGCATAGCGTGTGAAACTATTACTATAATCCGCAACCGCTTTTTTCATATAGGTTTCTTTCTCAGCTAATCGCCTCCAGATGCTATATCATACCATTAACATCAACTTCAGCGGCAATGACCCCGATAAAATTACCACTCACATCAAAAGCCGGGCCCTTTATCAGCGTACACGGCTTGTCACTATAGGTTTTGTTGAGAAAATATCCAAAAGTATATTTTATTTTCACCCTCATTGAATGCCTTTTGTTGCGGGGCTGGTAGAAAACCCGAGAATTATTTTGGGGGAAGGGAATGTGCTTTTATCACTCCCGCATCTAGGAAGGTGTGTAATAATCAGATCCCTGAGCTCGGTTACTTGCATATCTATTGTAGGGGCTTGATTTATCAAGCCCTTTAGCGAGGGCCGGATGAATCCGACCCCTAGAGTAATGCGCAGAACTAGTTCTTTCACACCTTCTGACCGATTGCTCGTTCAACCCTCTTTACGCGAATAAATTCTTTATCCACTCCCCCTGCGAAGGAGGAGCCTGCCTGCCGCCAGGCAGGGGAGAGGGGGGCAGCAGCCAAAAGTGTCAGGAGGCAGGATCCCCGTCTCCTGTCGCGCGTTTCGTTTTCCTCACCGGCAGGCGCACCGTGACCGCCGTCCCTTTGCCGGCTTTGCTTTCGACATGGATTTTGCCGCCATGCACTTTTGCGATCTGGTGGCACACCGCGAGACCCAGCCCCGTCCCTTTGGCTTTGGTTGTAAAGAAAGGCTCAAACACTTTTTCCAGATCTTCTTTGCCGATTCCAACGCCGTTATCCCTGAAGACAATAGTGATGAATTCTCCGTCCACACTCGCCCCTATTTCTATTTTTCCGCTCTTTTCCGAAACAGCGTCATAGGCGTTGTTTAATATATTGCCGCACACCTCCCTCACCTGAAGGGGATCCGCCTCGATTATTATTCCCTTTATGGCATTCAATTTATTATTAATCGCTACTTTCTTCTTGAACCGATTTTTTGAAATATTTACGCAATCTTGCACAATATCATAAATATTTATATCTTCATACTGAGGCAATCCTATTCGAGAATATAATAATAGATTGTTTATAATCTGATCGCTTTCAAATATCTTTTTTTCTATATTGTAAATATTGCCATTGATCAGCGGATTCTTTGCCTTTCTCTTCACGTTGGTTACCGCCATGCTTATTGCTGCGAGTGGATTACGCAGCTCGTGGGCAACGATCGCGGCCAGGGTGCCTATATCCGCAAGGTGTTTTGCTCTTTCCAGTTCTAATTGGGCGGCGAGTAATTCCTCGGTCCGTTCTTTGATAAGCTTCTCAAAAGTGTCTTTGTCCCGTTTGAGAACCTCTTCGGCCAGCTTGCGATCGTGAATATCCGTCGCCGTGCCGATCCACCGCACGATCCGGCCTTTGCTGTTGCGAATCGGCACGCCCCGCGTCAGATGCCAGCGGAACTGGCCGTCCGCCCGGCGCAGGCGATGCTCCACCATATAGGCCTCTCCCGTCTTCAGTGAATGTCTCCAGGCAGCCGTTGTTTCCGCAAAATCGTCCGGATGGACCACGGATTTCCAGTGCCAATCCATGAGTCCGTCAGATTGCATCCCTTCGTATTCATAAGCCCTATGATTGAGATAATCCATCTTGCCGGAGGCTTCTGCGCTCCACACGACCTGTGGCATCGCCTCGGTAAGCACCTTGAAACGCTCCTGGCTCTCGTGGAGAGCCTCCTCGACCTTCTTGCGCTCGGTTATATCCCATACAAAGACCACCACTCTGCCGTTTTCAATGTTCAGGTAGTTCGCCCGGATATCGACGTCAAAGAAAGTTCCATCTTTGCGCCGGTGCCGGCTTTCAAACTGATCTTGCCCTCGTTCCTGCACCAACTTTATGTGATTGAAGACATCCTTCCGGCGCTCTTTGGCCACTAAATCCTGGACGTGCACTTTCAGGAGCTCTTCCTTGCTGTAGCCGCTCATGCGACAATAGGCGTCATTGACCTCAAGAAGCTTGTCTTTCATGTCAATAAGCCAGAAGCCCTGTGCAGCGGTTTTCAGGATTACAGAGTGTTTCATTTCAGCCTGCTTGCGGCTGGTTATATCAATGGAAAAGCCTATGACCCCCGACACCTCGCCTTTCTCATCCAGGCAAGGTATTTTGTCCGTCTGCAATAATCTCATGCCCCTGGGCGTTTCCATCAGCTCGATTATGCCTCGTTTGGCTTCGCCGGATTTTATTACCTCTAAATCATCTCTCCAAAACATCTCTGCCCGATCTTTAGGAAATATCTCCGACAGGGATTTGCCTTCCAACCCTTCTTTCGGCAACTCCATCGTGTCTTCAAATGCCTTGTTCGTGCGTATAAGACGGTTTTCCTTGTCCTTGTAAAATACCATTGCTGGAACGGAATCAAGAAGGGTTCGAAGTTCTTCCGCTCTATTCGCGAGGAGATACTGAAGTCGCTTGCGCTCTATAGAGTAGCGCATACTCCTTATCAAAGCATCGCTCTGGATCCTGCCCTTGACAAGGTAATCCTGAGCGCCCTTTTGAAGCGCCTCTATTCCTAATCTTTCATCATCAAGGCCTGTAACAACGACTATCGCCAATTGCGGGTCTGCATTCACCACTGCAGTTAAGGTGGCTAATCCTCGACTATCGGGAAGGTCCAAATCCAGCAATGAAACGTCGGGCTTTTTCTTTTCGATGATTTTAAGCGCTCCTGCTATAGTATCCGCGTGCATAATTCCAAAGGAAGAAACAACGGATTCCTTTAAATATTCCGATATCAGGCGGAAATCCGGCTGGTTATCTTCTACGATTAGCACTTTTATAGGATCAGAACTCATTCTTCTTGCCTTCCTACTCTGATCTATTCACCAACTTTAATGTCTTAACCGCGGATTACGCAGATTCGCATTGTGTAATCCGCCCAATCCCTGCCTATGCCGAAGCGGAGATCCTGCTCCGCGCAGGCAGGCGCGAAATCCGCGGTTTCATACTTTAACTCGTTAAGATTGCACTTTTATTCTTCCGGTGAATAATCCGGGCTACAGATAGAATTCTCGATTATCAAATTTCCCGATTACGATCTGTTATTCGGCGGAAGCTTCACAATGGTAAGCCAGAAATTATTTAGTGATTTGACCACACGGGAAAACTGGTTTAAATCTATAGGTTTTGTAATATAACAGTTCGCGTGCGCACCATATGTTTTCACTACGTCCTCTTCCGCCCGAGAAACCGTGAGAATAACCACAGGGATAGATTTCAAGTCGTCGTCATTTTTTATCTCTTGAAGCACTTCGCGGCCGTCTTTTCTTGACAGGTTCAAATCAAGCAGTATGAGGTCGGGCCTGACTGCTTTTGAATATTTGCCTTCTCTTCGCAGGAATTCCAGTGCCTCCATTCCGTCCTTTACTCTACTCAAATTATTGTGCAACTTCTCCTCTCGTAACGCCTCCTGAGTCAAGCGCACATCTGCTGGATTGTCATCCACAAGCAGTATTTCAATCGGGTTAACACAATTTTCGTTAGTCATTTTTCACTTCTCTTTCAAGTGACTCCCTACAGCTTATAGCAATTAGTAATTATTGTGTTATCTAAATTAATATCATACCAGCTTTAATCTGATAAATAAATCAGCTTAGATTATTCTATTTGACCACTGAATTATTGAACTGTACGTGATGGGTCAGTCTCAAGGGGGGCGTGTCACTCCTGCCCTCGTTTTCACGAGGGTAAACTCCAGCAGGAATCTAAGTTTCATATCGGATCCCCGCTTGAGTTTACACTGACCCCTGACAAATGTACCGCGGCGAATATCGGATGGCCGATTTCCCCGAAGCGACTCTTCGCGGTATAGCCGCTATCGCAGCTTCGAGAGGGACGCCTTGATGAAGGAGGGAAGGTCCCCGGGGTCGCGGCTGGAGATCAGATTTCCGTCCTCCACCACCTCCCAGTCGACAAAACTTGCCCCTGCGTTCTTGATGTCCTGGATTATTGATTTCCACCCTGTGATCGTGCGCCCCTTGAGAACCTGTGCCGTGATGAGTAGTTGCGCCCCATGGCATATCACGAATACCGGCTTGCCGCTCCGCACAAATTCCGCTGTGAAGCTGACCGCTTCGCCATGGGCCCTGAGACGATCGGGAGAGTAACCACCCGGTACCAGGAGGGCGTCAAAGTCACCGGGAGATACGCCACTCACCGCCTTTTCGATCGTCACCTTCGTTCCCTGCTTCTTCCCCTGAACCGTTGAACCGGCCTTCAGTCCCACGTGAACGATCTTGTGCCCCGCGTCCCTGAACGCCTTCACGGGCTCCGTGTACTCCGAGTCCTCAAACCAATCATCAATGATGACCGCAACCGTTGCCATAGCGACCTCCTTTCCGCAGTACCGCACACCTTGCGTTGTCTATCTCACGAGACGGGATCTCACAGGGACAACCCGCACAATAGCGGGTTCATTCCTTCCACACACACTATCTCACCAAATAGGCCGGTATTTCAATTGGCACCTTCCCCTTTGAATTGACTTTGTTCCACTCCGGGAATTAGGGATACATATTCTTATATTTGGCTCATGACGGATTATTGTGAAAGAAACGTACGAAAATATACTGCATAACATCTGCCAATCACGCTGCATCTTGTTGGCTGGCTTGAGGATGAGCCTTTACGAGCCCCTCTCACACCGGTCAAAATAGATGTGAGTCATGAGTACTGATACATGGAGACAAGAAAGGGGTCATCTTTTGTAGGGGTTCGATGAACCTGTCCTGAGCGAAGCCGAAGGGTCGAACCCGCTGCATACCAATGCATTCGATGAGGGCCCCGATATTTATCGGAGCCCCTACAGATTCTGTTTTGTCGATCACAAAATTCCGTCATGAGCCTTATACACACAAAATCGGATTCGTGATCCTTCGGCAAGCTCAGGACAAGTTTTATCACGCCCTTGTTCGATCCTTAGGCTTCCATCGAACCCCTGCAAATCAATGCTCCCCAAATTGACCTGCTACCCGATTATGCGCATTATTGCCAAAGTCAAAAAATTATCGGCAAAGAGAGATTAACTTAACCATGGAATATGTATATAATAACTAAGGAAGTTGATCTGTCCCTGTTCAACCTATGTGGAGAATCATGAACTCAACTGATAAGAAACAAAGCGAGCGGATCGTGATCGTTCCCTCTCTCCTTTCCGCCGATTTCGCATACCTGGAACGCGATATAAAGAAGGTCGAAGAGGCCGGCTGCCGCGACCTCCACCTCGATGTGATGGACGGGCATTTCGTGCCCAATATCACCATCGGGCCTGTAGTGGCGAAGGCAATCCGGCGTGTCAGCCGATCGTTTCTTACCGCCCATCTCATGATCGAAGATCCGGAGCGATACATCGGGGCGTTCAAAGAGAGCGGCATGGACCAGATCATCATCCATCAGGAGATCGAGGCCGATTTCGTTGAAGTGCTCGCTGCGATAAAGAAGGCGGGCATGGCAGCAGGGGTATCCATCCGGCCCCAAACCCCCGTAAAGACCATTGTGCCCGGCGTTGAGCTGTTGGATTCCATCCTGATCATGAGCGTCGAGCCTGGGTTCGGGGGGCAGGAATACATCCCCGGCAGCGAGGCGAAGGTGGCGGACGCTCGACAGCTACTGGAACGGCACGGGCGCGTGATTCCCATCGGCGTCGACGGCGGGATCAATATCAAAACAGCGCCCATCGTGGCCAGGGCGGGAGCAACCCGCCTCATCGCCGGAAGCGCCGTGTTCAAAGGAGACGTCCCCCGGAATATTGCCTCTCTCCGCGAAAGCGCGCTGCACGCCGTGAGTGGGCGGTGAGGTAATTGATGTGCGGCATCCTGCCGCGATGATCGGGGCGAGATGGTCGCGGCAAAATCCCAAATCCCAAACTCCAAATCCCAAACATTTATGACGATCGGGTCAGGATAGCTATGGAGCCTCAGTCAGGGGGAATTATCATACCCCCCACCCTGCCCTCCCCCTCAAGGGGGGAGGGGATATTAAATCTATGCCCACAACAATGAATCTCCTGGGTGAGAGCAGCATCCCGCTGCGATGATCGGGCCAGGAGGGCCCCCCCAATCAGCAGATTAGGATAGGTGGAATAAGGTCAGAAAATAGTGGAATCAGCCACTGTACATATTCTCTCAAGATAATATGATTTGTGCATAAACTTCTCTCAAAAAGGAGGTGCGGATATGTGTCAGTCATGCGGATGCTCCCCGTGCAGTAAGTGCGGAAAGCCGATTGAAAACGGCGTATGCAGCGGCTGCAATAAAAAAGCCGAGGCGTGCACCTGTAAGAAGTAGCTCTGGCCCGATCGGCTGGCGCAATAGTATTCACAATCCGGTTCTGGACAATCCAGCATAATGAACTTGATTAGGTAAGGGCTATTTTTGTCTCTGGATAAGTCTGTTCTTTCAGCATTGCCTTTTTAGGGGGAAAAAGAGGATTCTTAAGTGCTCTGGGCCACAAATTCGGTGACGTATTCTTTACTTTGCAGCAGCGCTTGCTGCCTACTATTCCATGTCATTGCGAGCCCCGCGGAGGGGGGCGTGGCAATCTCAAATTCACAAGCCCTTATAGTAGAATTGCTTCGTCTCCCGCTACGGGGGACTCCTCGCAATGACAAGGTGCAATGTTCTCCTCGCGGCGATAGACAACGCAACCGTCGTTATAACATTGTACTACTACACTGTTAAATTAGTTTTTACTGATATAAATGCCGTAAGCATTATGTCATTGTGAGGATCCCGCCGAGGAGGGAGACGAAGCAATCTGTTTTTATCTTTTAACAACGAGATTGCCGCGCCCTTTGGGCTCGCAATGACAGGTTACCTCGTAAGAATTAACTTAACAGTGTACTCCTAACGTCAAAATGCTAGTTTTCTTGGCAAAGATCTCTACATCTAAGTACGTAACACATTGTTTCGCAGTGTAGTGCTTTATCTGTGTTCATCCGCGGTTATCTGTGTGAATCTGTGGTACTCTTTAAAGCTTCAACGTGCATCACTGATAAACACAGATAGATTTGGTTACCGCCAATGGCCGCGCCATGTAGTAATGCGGATAATATCCGGGTAGGCGAACCGGAATAGGCTGGAACAATGACATCGAAAAGTCTGGCAGGGAAAACAGCTCTAGTTACCGGCGCGCCCAGGAGAATCGGCAAGGCGATATCGCTCGCCCTTGCCGCGGAAGGGGTGAACATTGCTCTCCATCATAACGACCCCGAGGCGGACGTGGAGAGACTTGCCACCGAGCTGGCAGATTATAAAGTCCGCTCCTGGGCCATAAAAGCGGATTTCTCGAATCCGCATGAATATGAAACTTTGGTGGAGAGGGCACGGGATATCGCGGGAAGTCTGGATATCCTGGTCAATAACGCCTCCATTTTTTCCGCTGCGACGCTCGATACCATTGACTTTAAAAGCCTGACGCAGCACATACAGATCAACGCATGGGCACCGTTCGTGCTCAGCCGCGATTTCGCCCGTCTGTCCGGAAGCGGTCAGATCATCAATATCCTCGATTCGAAAATCAAGGGGTACGACTGGGCCCATGCGCCGTACATCCTGAGCAAACACATGCTCGCCGTGCTGACAAAAATGTGCGCGCTCAGTTTCGCTCCCCATATCACGGTGAACGCCATAGCGCCCGGATTGATACTCCCTCCCGCAGGCAAGGACGAGAGTTATCTCGACCGGCTCGCGGATACCGTCCCGCTGAAGCGACATGGCGGGCCCGATGATATTGCGGGCGCGGTACTGTATCTCCTCAAGAACGATTTTCTCACCGGACAGGTTATCTACGTCGACGGAGGCCGGCATCTCGCGGAATACGGAAATGGACCATATCCTCATTAGCGATCTGCGCGCGCGCTGCGTCATAGGGGTCTCCAGAGAGGAGCGCAGGGAGAAACAGGATATTCTCATCAACCTGGATATCGGAACCGATACTCGAGACGCGGCCCAAAGCGACAAATTCCAGGACGCGCTGGATTATCGGGCAATCAAGAAAAGCATACTGAGCCTTGTGGAAAATTCCCGCTGCCATCTGCTGGAAACCCTGGCTGAGGCGATTGCCGATGTCTGCCTTTTGAATCAAAAAGTGCTGAAAGTGAACGTGCGCGTGGAAAAACCCTTCGCGCTTCGTTTTGCGAGGAGCGTCGGGGTGGAAATCACCCGGCGGAGAGAGGGCTAGCCGTGCCGCAGGCATTCGTCAGCGTGGGATCGAATATCAATCCCGGGAAGAATGTGCGACGCGCCATACGGCTCCTCTCATGCCTCGTCGAAATCACAGGCATCTCCACAGTCTATCGCACCCAGGCGGAGTCGCGGCCGAGTCAGCCTCCCTACTATAACTGCGTCATAAGAATAAAAACAGACGTGGGGCCGGAGGATCTGAAATACCGGGTGCTGCACGGCATCGAGGGGCTGCTGGGGCGCAGGCGCGAAAAAGACAAGTTCTCCCCCCGCACCATTGATCTCGATCTGCTCCTCTACGGCAACAGGCGGATAATAACACCGTCGCTTACGGTGCCGGATCCGGAGATATCCACGCGGCCGTATCTCGCGTTCGCGTTGCAGGAGTTGCAGCCGCGTCTGCGTCTGCCCGGTTCCGGGGTGCGCATCGGGACGATCGCCTCCTCAACGGCACCACGCACCATGGCGCCGTTGAGAATCTATACCGGATTCTTGAGAAAGGAGATACCCGTTGGACACAAACATAGAAAAACTGGAAGGGTTGGTACGAGAGTTGCTGATCGCGCTCGGTGAGAATCCCGAACGAGAGGGATTGATCCGCACTCCCCAGAGGGTCGCCCGGTCTCTCGCATTTTTGACGTCGGGCTATGGCTCCGACCCGCAGAGATTGATCAATCAAGCCTGCTTCACTCAGGAAACCAACAGCATGGTCATCGTGAAAGATATCGAGATATACAGCCTTTGCGAGCATCATATGCTGCCCTTCTTCGGGCGTTGTCATGTCGGTTACATCTGCAAGAATAAGGTTCTCGGATGCAGCAAGATTGCCCGCATTGTGGACATGTATGCGCGCCGGCTTCAGATCCAGGAGCGCCTGACGGAGGAGATCTCGCACGCCGTGAAGGAAGCCGTGAACGCCGATGGCGTCGGGGTCATGATCGAGGCGCGGCATCTCTGCATGATGATGCGCGGGGTGGAAAAACAGAATTCGATGCTGGTAACCTCCTCTCTCCTCGGGGTATTCCGCGAAAACCCGTCCACCCGTAACGAGTTTCTGTCCCTCGTCGGCAGAGGGAAGGTATAGCTAACCTAGATTACTCAACAGACGAATAAAAAAGCAATTTAAGCGGTCTAACGTATGTAACCGCGGATTACGCGGATTGGGCGGATTGCACAATGCGAATCCGCGTAATCAGCATAATCCGCGGTTAAAACAATAAAGTCGATGAATGAATAAGGCTAATGTCATCCGCACAAAAGGTAAGGGAACCAAATATTCATGCGCGGAGCGCACATATCCGGTTCGAGAGGAGCATATATGCTCAAAATCAAAAGGGTGTAGGAAAAAGCCGAAAAGGGCGATGGCGTGAGAGTGCTCGTTGACCGCCTCTGGCCTCGGGGACTGAGCAAGGAAAAGGCGAGAATCGATATTTGGCTCAAGGAGATAGCTCCGAGCGATCAATTGAGACGCTGGTTCTCACATGATCCTGAAAAATGGGGAGAATTCAAAAAGAGGTATTTCAAAGAGTTGGGGAGCAAACAGGAACTGGTCTCGCAGATCGTGCAACAGGCGCGAAAAGCCGCTGTCACCCTGCTTTATGGAGCAAAGGAGGAGAGATGTAACAATGCGACAGCGCTACAGGAGTATTTGAAAACCAGAATCAAGGATTAAGCGCTAAGGATTGAAATTCAGGATTAAGGATTAAGCGCTAAGGATTAAGCAAAAAAATCATCTCTCTATAACCTGCTTAATTCCTACGGCTTAATCCTTAGTGCTTAATCCTTAATCCTGGTGCTTTTGCGTTACTCTATCACCGCCATTGAAGGGTCTGCATGGGAAATAATCGCGAGGACCTCTTTTTTCTTCTCCTCCCCGAGTTCCCTGTCATTCGCCTCCAGGTTCAGCCGCATCGCAGGCTCGGTCTGAGACGATCGCAAGTTGAACCACCAGGGGGCATACTCAACCGTTAATCCATCCAGATGATCTTTCTTTGCATCGCTGTATCTGCTCTCCAGCGCGGCGAAAATCTTCTCCCTCTCCCCCACCCTCAAATTAATTTCGCCGGTGGAATAATATTTCTCGAGGGGGAGGATCAGGCGGGACAGGGGCTCTCCTTTCGATGAGAGATAGTTCAAAATCTGGATCATGGTCAGCATGGCGTTGTCGGTGAACCCCATTGCGCGGTGGTAATAGTGTCCGGAAAGCTCGCCCCCGAAGGCCGCATTTTCTTCCCTCATCTTCTCCTTGATGAAGGCGTGGCCCACCCGGCTGCGCACAGCCCTCCCCCCATATCGCGCAATGGTCTCGGGAACGATCCGGCTCGATCGCAGGTCGTAAAGGATCGTGGCGCCCGGCACTTTCGCGAGTGTGAACTCCGCGATGAGCGCCGTGATCAGGTCTTCCGATATCCTCCTCCCCTTCTCGTCAATAAAACCGCAACGGTCGGCATCCCCGTCAAAGGCCACGCCGATATCCGCCTTCTCCTCCACCACCCTCTTCCGGAGGTCCGCGGTGGTGGAGGCAATGAGGGGGTTGGCAATGTGGTGAGGGAAAGTTCCGTCCGGCTCCGTATACATCGGGATATATTTCCACATGGGCGCTTTCTCAAACAGAAGCGGAAGCTCTGGTCCCGACATGCCGTTCCCCGAGTCGATTACAATCTTCAGCGGTTTGGGATTATCAATAAAATTTTTCAGCTTGCCGATGTACGTATCCAAAAAATCGACGCTCCTATATTTTCCATGCTCCGGACCGCCGAGGGGCGCAAGCCGTCCCTCCCGAACCATCTGCTCCAGGACCGGCAGGCCGTGGTCTCCGCTCAGGGGAATGGATTCTTCACGGCAGAGCTTAAAGCCGTTGCTATCGGCAGGGAGGTGAGACGCCGTGACCATTGCGCCTCCGTCATATCCGCCCTGGATGATGGCATAGTAGAGCATGGGTGTGGAGACCATACCTATGTCCGTTATATCCGCGCCGGCCGCAAGAGCCCCCTCTATAAACGCCTCGGCGAGCGAAAAAGAGGAGACGCGCATGTCGCGCCCGACAACGGCGCGATTCGCGTTCGTCAGGCGTACATAGACATCGCCTATCTTCCGCGCCATGGCATCATCCAGTTCGTCGGGGTATCTTCCCCGTATATCGTATGCCTTGAATATTCCCGTCATTGTGATCCTCTCTTCCTCATACGATCACTCATTCCTATATTCGCTTCCCTCCCGGACCTTTCCTCGAAATACCAGGTACATGTAGCCGTTATACACCATGATGATCGGGATGAGGGCTCCGATACCGGCGAGCATGAACTTCAGAGTTTCGGGAGATGCCGCCGCCATCTGGACGGTGACCGCGTCAGGAACGATGGAGGGATACATACTGGCCCACAACCCCGCAAAGGTGAGCAGGAAGATGGCAATGCTTGCGAAAAACGGGATGGATTCCCGCCTCTTCGTGAGACTGAAGATAAGCAGCCAAAATATGGATGTCACCGCCAGGAAAAGCCCGATGAAGTAAAAGAGAGCGGGGGGCGTGGTCCACCGCCGGGCCACCGGTATGTGGATGAACGACATGGCAGCGGTCGTTGCCGCCGCCACTCCCACGGCAATGAAAGCAGTGACCATAGCCCATCGGTAGTTTCGCATTTGGATGGGACCTTCCGTTTTCATAACAAGGTAGGTCGCCCCCAACATGGCATAGCCGCTGACAACGCCGATCACCATTAACACCGTGAAAGAGTTCACCCAATCGAACATGCCCCCCGTGAAATTGCCCGCTCCGTCGGTGCGGATCCCACCCAGGGCGCCACCGAGGATGAAACCTTGGGAAACCGCAGCCAGGAGACTCCCCATCCCGAATGACCAATCCCAGAGACGCTTGCGCACGGCGAGATTGTGAAACTCGAAGGCCACACCTCGAAATATCAGACCGACCGCCATCAGAAATACGGGAATATAGAGGGCGTTTAAGAGCAGGCTGTAACAGAGAGGAAATGCACCGAAGAGCGCGCCGCCGAAAATGACCAGCCAGGTTTCATTGGCGTCCCATATCGTGCCGAGGCTGCCCATCATGATCCTCCGCCGATTTTCATCGTTCGAAAAAAGGGAGAGAATCCCGATGCCGAGATCGAAACCATCGAGAACGATATAAAGGGCAAGAATCAGCCCGAGAAGATAAAACCATACCGTTGCGAGAATATTCACGCTCTGTTCCACAGGCTCTGCTCCCTCACGTCTTTCATCTCCTGCCGGATAATCCGAACCGGAGATTTCTGATTACTACACCCCCACCGTCGCCCTCCCCCTTCACAGGGGGAGATAAAGGAATTACACCATTGTTTTTCATTTTTTTCGCAAGGCCCCAGTCTTATGGGGAGAATTTTAGAACCTGATCACGAATTACACGAATTAAATGAATATATTTTGCCTGCTGTTTATTTCAGCATTATACAATTTCCCTAACTACTAACTACTGTTTTGTTACAGCTGTCGTATCAGGGCCTTTCTGGATAATTCTTCTCGCAAATATGAAGAAGAGGACGAACAATAGTGTATAGATAATCACATATGCCGCGAGCGACGCCTGTACCGGCCTCGCGCTCAATCGCGAAACAGTACTCTCTGTGCGGAGAATGCCGTACACCACCCAGGGCTGACGGCCCACCTCGCGCACAATCCATCCCATCTCCAAGGCGATATAAGGTGCCGGAATACCGAAAAGCCAGCAACGGAGAAGCCACTTCCGGGTTGCCGCCCTCTCCGGCGAAAGGAGTCCCCTGAGCCAGTCCCAGACGGTCCACAGCATGAGAAAGAAAATGCCGATCCCCAAGACCGCCATGATGCGAAAGGCGTAGAAGGGCAGCACGATCGGTGGCCTGTCTTCCCGCGGAAATTCTTTGAGACCCTTTACCTGGCCGGTCAGCGAGTGTGTGGTGAGAAGACTCATCAGGTACGGAATCTCTATCGCCCATCGGTTTTCCTGCCTCTCCGGATCCGGCCAGGCGACGACCGCCAGGGGGGCTCCGATGCCGGGGGGATTGGTATCCCAGTGACTCTCCATGGCGGCCACCTTCGCCGGCTGGTATCGCGCGATCAACCGGCCGCTCGCATCCCCCAGGTATATCTGGAGAGGGGCCGCCACGATTGCGGCGACGACCGCCATCTTGAACGAGAGAAGAAAAAATTCGGTATCCCTCTTCTTCAAAATATACCCCGCGCTCAACCCCGCCACGACGAAAAGCCCGACGATGAGACACGCGAACCACATGTGCGAGAATGACAAGAATATATCCGCGTTAAAGATCGCCTCTCTGTAACTCACGGGAACCAGATGCCCTGCGCGCATGGTCACGCCGGCCGGCACCTGCATCCAGGCATTGCCGTCCATGATCCAGAATGCGGAGAGCGATGCCCCCAGGGTAACAAGAACGGTGGAGAGCATATGGACAGCCCGTGACACACGGTTCCACCCGAACATCATGATCGCCAGGAACGCCGCCTCCATGGCAAACGCCATCGCGGCCTCGAAGCCGAGGATATTACCGAAGAAATCTCCCGTGACCGCTGAAAATCCCGCCCAGTTTGTCCCAAACTGAAATTCCATCACCACGCCGGTGACCACGCCGATGGCGAAGTTCAGCAGGAAGAGCGAGCCCCAGAAGCGGCAGTGACGGTAGTACCTTGAATCAGCGGTCTTCAGCCAGATCGCTTCCATCACCACGAGGAACACGCTCATGCCGATGGTCAGAGCCGGCCATAGGATATGGAACATTATCGTGAAGGAAAACTGGAGGCGGGAGAGAAAAACGGGATCACTCAGCCATTCCATGCGACCTGCTCCTCATCGTCCGTCCCGGCGCACGCATAGGCCGCATTCTTAGAGTACCTTGACTTTCCCTATTTTTCTTAAAAGCTTACCAGCTCATCGCAGAGACGCAGAGTATGCAAAGGGCGATTGCAAAAAAACAACCCATAATAGTCTAATTCTCTGCGTGATGCATCATATCTGCGTTCTCCGCGTCTCCGCGGTAAAATATATAATCCGGTCATTTCCCGCGCCACCCAATCCAATAGAAACCGATGACCGTCCACAACAGGCCGAGCACGACGGCGGTCAGGATGAAGAATTTACGCGGCTGCATGCCGGGCACGCGAATGGCCGAGCGGTCCACTCCGTTGAGCGATAGAATATACGCCTCGATCTGGGAAATCATCTCCTGGGTGAGGATAAGGTTATCCCCGAACGCCGGCATGACCTTCTCCGGATGTTTTCCCGGAGGAACCGATCCGTGCTGGATGAAACGATCTATAGTACGCGCGAAGGTGAGAGGGTCCTTGCTGTATAGCTCCGGGTCGATCGGGTTTAACGCGGGAACCTTGCCGTCATCCGAGCCGGAGTTGGGCACATTATCCTTTCCCTCCGGCCCGTGGCAGGATATACAATTTTTTTCATACAAAAGCCCGCCGTGAGACGGATTGCCTACCCGCAGCGCCGCCGGGCCTGGAAGCTCATGCGTGCCGCTTTCAGGCGAATTAGAGGATGAAATCGGCGGAGCGGAAGTCGGTGAGAGAGGAGCCTCACCCTTATCAGAAGACGAGTCCGGTGGATCGGAAGACGTTGCAGGGGGATCGGCACTCCCCGGAGAGTCTTTCCCGGGACCGGAGTTGAGGCTCTCGAGATATTTAGCCAGATCGTTCACCTGCTCTTCGCTCAACGACTTAAACCCCGGCATGATCGTGTTGGGGTTGTGCGCTTGCGGATCGCGGATCTGTGCGGTGATCCAGGAGATCGGGTGCCCCTTGCTTCCCTCGCCTGAGAGGTCGGGGCCCATGATGCCGCCCTTTCCGCCTATTGCGTGGCACCCAATGCACGGGAGCGTCGGAAAGAGATTTTTGCCCCTCTCAACTCCGGTCGAAGCGATTGCCTCGCCTTTTTCCACCTCTGTTTTTTCAGATGCCGCAGTCGGCAGGGCAATTGCATAAGACGGAGATGGGCGCGGCTCTGCGGCACCCGCGGGGGGGGTCTCCATCAGGGTTGTGGGCGCGGGCGGCGACACGGCGCCGCCTTTCCCGAGCGTTGCCAGGAATTCCACCATATTGTTCACCTCGGAGCCGCTCAATGATGTAGAGGGCGGCATGACTGTCGACGCATTATGCGACTTCGGATCTCGAATCTGCTGGGTGAGCCATTGCCTCGATCGCCCGCGGGTTCCTTCCTTCGAGAGGTCCGGCCCTATGCTGCCTCCATGGCCGTTCACCGTGTGACATACCCTACAACCCTGTTTCTGAAAGAGATCCGCCCCTTTTTGGGCTCCGGGAGGGAGTGGAGCGGCCAGCAAAAGCGGCGCGCCGGAGACCGGAGGGGTAGCGTTGCTCAGATATCCAAGAATAGTGTAGGTGATGAGCCACGCCACAAAGGCGGCGCCTCCTGCCATCACCGCCGGACGCTTGAGCGGATTGCGCTCCATGCTTCGGTCGTAGAACGGCAGCAGAATCAGTATGAGGAACAGCAACAGCGGAACACCCACTGTCCCCACAGATTCCCACGGCCCCTTGAACAGCTTGATGAACTGATAGAGAAAAAGAAACTGCCACTCCGGCTTCGGGACGTAGGTAGTGTCAACCTCGTCTGCAGGCCCGGTGACGGGCGCGGGCCAGAATGCGCTCAAGCCCACCAGGATCAGGAAGATGACGGAAACAGCTATCAGGTCCTTCAGCACCTGATTCGGCCAGAACAGGCCCATCTTCTTGCGGCGTTCCTGATCCCATGGACCAACACTGCCAAACTGCCTGAACGCCACCAAATGAAGTATAATGAGGATGCCCAACAGTCCGGGGAGAACGAACACGTGCAGAACAAAGAAGCGGGAAAGAGTCATCTGGCTCATCGCAGCGCCGCCGCGCAAAAAGATCTTTAAAAACGAGCCGATGAGGGGGGTAGTGCCGGCGATGCTGGTGCCCACCTCAGCCGCCCAATACCCGAGTTCATCCCATGCCAGCAAGGCGCCGACGAAAGAGAGAGCGAGAACGGTCAGTACCAGGCATGGCCCGATCATCCAGGTCAGTTGGCGGGGTTTCTTATACGCTCCCCAGATGAATACGCGGGCTATATGAAGTCCCACCAGGACGACAAACGCATTGCTGCCCCAGTAGTGAAGGCCGTGAATGAGCCAGCCGAACGGCACCTCCTGCCGCAGATAGATGACGCTCTGATAAGCGTAATCGCGCGCCGGCACGTAGTAGAACAGCTGCCATATCCCGGTCACCGCCTGAATCACGAAGGCGAAGAGGCACGCGGAGCCGAAACAGTACCAGAAGCTGTCCCCGCCGACTATCTCCTCCTCAAGGCTCCACCGCAGCGCAGCCCTGACCGGCAAACGATCGGAGAACCATCGTCCTATTCTTGAACTCATATGAACCTCTATTAGTAGTTAGTAGCTAGTAGTTAGGGGAAGTGCTTCCCTAGTCCCTAATTACTAGCCGATTAGTAGATAGTAGCTAGCGGAAGTGTTTTCTTATTGCCTAACTACTAGCTACTAACTACTTTCTTCTATCCAATCGCCCTTTTTCCCCGAACGCCCACCTCGAAAAGCTCCCACATAACATAGAGATCTCCATTTTCGATCTTGCTCGGGAGGGTATCGAGGGGCCTCGGGGAAGGGCCCGCGACTACCTTTCCATCCACAGAGAAGACGCTGCCGTGGCACGGGCAGATGAAATTCCGGGCATCGGGATACCAGTCATAATGGCAACCGAGATGCGGGCACACGGGCGAAAAGACAGTCGCGCCGGCAGCAGAATGCTTGATCACCCACACGGAGTGCGTCGCGTTCGAATGGATGTACGCGTCGGTGGTCGGCATTTCAAAATTCATTGAGACCGGCATGCCGAGGGGGAGCGCGTCAAGCGAACCTACTTTCACAAAGCGCGGTTTATCCAGCCGGTATAACGGGCCGATGAGAGAGGAGAGCATCGGCCAACCGAGAAAGGCTGCGAGAGGGGCGGACAGGACTCCGACGAGGCATTTAAGAAACCTGCGCCGGCTCATTGCCTGCAGGGAACGAGATGGAGATTCTTGATGATTCATGATCACCGTTCGTCACTGCACGATGCGCGGCCTTGTGACCGTGCGTTCAGAAATCCGATGGAGTGAGCCCCCGACAGCGACGTATGGCTCGCTCCGTCTCCGGCGCATTTCAGCCGCGGGTCATCGCGGGGATCGAGCGCCTTCCGATCAGCGCCCCGAACTCCTCGACGGCCTGCTCCACCAATGCCCGGGCTTGGAGGGCGGCGGCGGCTCGCCGGGGCTTCATCTCCGCCGACTTTCTTTCGACGTCTTTGAGAGCGGAAAAGATTACCCCCTCGATGAGCGAGACGCGCGGATCCACATCAGGCGGCTCAGCGAGGTCCACAACGCAGAGCCGCCTTCCACTCCTCCGCTCCATGACCCCGCGCATATCAGCATCTGAGATAATTTCATGGGGCGCGCCCGTTGCCGTCACGAGAATGTCAACCTTCTCCAGCACCTCAAAAAAACGGCCGAAAGGAACGCTCTCGCCTGCGCATTCCCGGGCGACTGCCTGCGCGCTCTCGATCGATCTCGAAGAGAAACATATCCGATCGCACCCCATTGCAGAAAGGTGCCGCGCCACAAGCTTGCCCATCTGCCCGGCGCCGAGAATGAGCGCCTGCGCGCTGCGAAGACCCCCCAGACGCTCCGCGAGCATTCTGGCCGCCAGCGATGCAGTGGAGCAGACTCCTTCGTCGAGTCTCGTTCTTGTTCTGACCCTTTTCGATACGCAAAGGCAGGTCTGGAAAAGCCTGTTGAGCACCGCGCCGGTGCAGCCATTCTCGAGGGCGAGCCGGTAAGCGTCCTTTACCTGCGCCACAATCTGTTTTTCTCCGATAATGTTCGAATCGAGGCCGCACGCGACCGAGAAGAGGTGCCGGGCTACATCAGTCCCCTCATAGCGGTTCAGCGATCCGGCAATCCCCTCCGGCGTGCAACCGTGCGCGTTCTTCAGATACTCGCCAATCAGACCCCGTGGATCCTCGCCTTCGCGCGCCACCAGATAGATCTCGAGGCGAAGGCAGGTGGGGAGGATGACGCACTCAAGGATACCGGGCACTTTTATGAGAGAGAGAAGGCTCTTCGGGAGATCATCCTTCGGCACAATGATCCTCCTCGGTATTTGGTGACCGCTGCTATTACACCTCTGGGAGAAACACACAATGTTCTTCTGCATATTCCCCTGGGGCACAACGCCCCTCTCCTCTTCGCGGAATAATGATCCGCCATTCCGGTATAGCGCCGGCTATCCAAAATAGCGTTTCCCTTCGGTGGTGGGTCAATTATGGGATGTATATTGAAGGTATGTCATTCCTGCGAAAGCAGGAATCCAGATTCCATACTGGATCCCCGATCGAGTTTACACTGAACGCAGTCGAAGTGCAGGGATGACAATTGAACTCAATCCCCCCGAAATTAACTCACTACCCTCTCTTCCACTTTGTGTTGATACATACTCCTTTTCCCCCATCTGAAGGGGGAGAGATGGCCCTGCGTACCCCCACAAGGTGAAAAAGAGCCAAATAGCCAATTGAATATTACATAATACACAGCGATGCGGCAACTATCTCATTCCACTTTTTCCTGATCTTTTTCCACTTCCTGAACGCTATCGGACGCCGCCATTGGCGGCGACGCTCCTCATGCGCAGGTATGTTATCCCTGTTGCCATAAGGAGAGGGATTATTCCCGCGACGATGAACACGGCATCCGCAGGCAGGCGGATCCAAAAGATAAAGTTCATGAGGGAAAGATTGAGAAATTCAGGACTCCTTGCATGCCAGTATCCGTTGGCCAGGACGTCCCGCAATTGAAGCACCCCGCCGGGGAAGAGGCTCATCGCCACCATCATCGCAAGGCCGATATTGAGGCCCCAGAACGACACGCGCACGTATCTTTCCGTCCTCTTCCATACCGCATCCGTCGACACCTGCCGCAGCGCGAACACGACAAAGGAAATCGCCAGCATCCCGAAAACGCCCATCAGCGCCGCATGGCCGTGGTTGGGCGTTAGCATGGTTCCGGCCTCGTAGTAGCTCACAATGGGCAGGTTGATCAGGAAACCGAATATGCCCGCGCCGACGAAGTTCCAGAACCCCACCGCCATGAGGAAATAGAACGTCCAGTTATGGGGGAATGAAGATCCCTTTACCCCGCCCTCTCGGCGGGTCAGGGTGATGAAGTCCCAGGCATCGAGTGTCAGAAGGATCAACGGCACGGGCTCCATCGCTGAAAACACGGATGAGAGCGCCATCGAAATGCCCGGCTGCCCCGTCCAATACCAGTGGTGCCCGGTCCCGATTATCCCGGAGCCGAGGAAGAGGATCGCGTCGAGGTAGATGATGCGTGCAGCCGTCTGCCTGGCGACCATGCCGAGCCTGAAGAAAAGGACGGCCACCATCACCGTGGCGAACAGCTCGAAGAAACCCTCCACCCAGAGGTGGATGATCCAGAAGCGCCAGGCATCCACCACCGTATAGGAGGTGGAGCTCCCGAAGAAAAAGGCGGGAAGATAAAAGACGGGGATGGCGAACGCCGCGCCGAGAAAGAGTATCGACATCTCACGCTTCTCCGGATCTTTCCTTGCCGGCCCGACCCCCCTCATCAGGAGAATCCCCCACAATGCCATGCCGATTGCAAGAAGCACCTGCCAGAAACGTCCCAGGTCAAGATATTCCCACCCCTGAAGCCCGATCCAGTACCAGAATTTCCCGGCATGCTGAAAGACAGCGGGCCATTCGCAGAGCAGGCTCCCGGCCACCACCACTCCCAGGACGCAAAAGAGAACAGTGATCCCCATCCGTTGACCGCGCGGCTCCCGCTCCCCCAATGAGGATGCGATAATCAATCCACCGCCCATGAAGCAGGTCGCGATCCAGAAGATGCCCATCTGAAGATGCCAGGTGCGCGTGAGGTTGCTGGGGAAAATTCCGGAGAGATCGATCCCGTAAAAACTGGCCGGGTCAACCAGGTAGTGGGCGGTCACCGCTCCGGCGAGCGCCTGCGCCAGAAAAAGGAACATGGCGACCAGAAAGAATTTGATGCTCGCCTTCTGGCTTTCCGTCGCTCCTTCCGGAAGCAACTGGGGCCGGGATCTCGCCCCCTCCCCGCGCCAGCCGAGGTACCTGAATCTTCCAAAGGAGAAAAGCACCGCTGCGGTCCCCGCCAGGAGCGCAATCAGGCTCAATGCGCTCCACAGCACCGCCCCGGGAGTGGGGCTGTTTCCCGCCAGCGGTTCGTAAGGAAAATTATTGGTGTACGAACAGGCTTCCCCAGGGCGCCTCGCGACGCTCGCCCACGCAGCCCATGCGAAAAAAGCCGTGAGCGTCCTTATCTCTTCGGGGTCTGCAATATATGCAGCGGGAAGGCCACGGTTATTCCTCGGCTGCGAGAAGAACTCTTTCCACTTCCCTATCTGAGTGCGATACGAGCCCGCCTCCGGACCGGTGAAGGTGAGGATCTCCCTGTCCGGATCATAGCGGTTCCCCTTGAGGAGCTCCCGCGCCTGGGAGAGCACCGTGTACCGCTCGGCATCGCTTATTTGATCCGCCCCCCTGTCATAGCTCTTCCTGGAAAGCGCATCGCAGGAATCGACTGCCAGGTCGTGGAGGTACTGTGCGGCATAATCCGGCCCGAGATATCCTCCATGCCCCCATATGCTGCCATTCTCCATCAGCGCGTGTTTCAGAAATACCTGCTGGCCGGAACGGATGTCGTCGCCGGTGAACAGCGTTCCGCCCGACTCCGTGACGACCACGCGGGGAACCGGAGGAGCGGCGCGGTAGGCATTCGCGGACATATAGATGAGGACTGCAAACCCTCCCACTACCGTGATGAGAGTACCCCTCCGCCACCAGGGGGAAAGCTCGGTTGTGATAAAGGAATCTTCCCGGCTCATTTGTCAATCCTCTTCAAAAGTCGGTAGTGGGTCAGTTTTAGGAGCATTCATTTGATCGGGGTTCGATTTATCGAACCCGGGCGTGATAAATCTTGTCCTGAGCTTGCTGAAGGATCACGCCCCTACAACATAAAATAAATTATACCCTTAGTCGAATTGACCCGTTACCCGAAAGTCCCCCTGTCCCCCCCGATAGAGGTTAAGGGGTTCCCCACCGCCAGTTCAGTACCTCCGGAAGCTCCTCGTCATGCGCACGTATATACGACTGGTGCACGGTCAATCTCTCACTGAAGCCGTCGATGACATCCCCGGCGCGCGCCTGAAGTCTCGTGCTGCGCGTGAGGGCGGCGATGGCGAGATGAAAGCGGCTCATCTTGTTGAGCACCAGCATGTCGAACGGCGTGGTGGTGCGGCCTTCCTCGATGTAACCGTGCACATGAAACCGCTGCGGATTGGGGCGATGATGTATCAGCTCGTGAATGACTCTCGGATATCCGTGAAAGGCGAATATGACCGGCCTGTCCTCCGTGAACAGTTCCACAAAGATAGATTTATCAAGACCGTGCGGATGGTCGTCTTTCGATATGAGGGTGAAAAGGTCCACGACGTTCACCACACGCACCCTGATCTCCGGAAGGGCGCGCCTCAGCAGCCAGGCGGCCGCAAGCGTTTCCTCCGTCGGCACATCGCCCGCCGATGCCAGAATGACGTCGGGATCGCCTCCATCATTGCTTGCCCACTGCCACACCGATGCGCCCCGCGCGCAATGCTCCCTCGCCGCGTCCATCGCAAGCCACAGGGGATTCATCTTCTTTGACGCAACGATCAGGTTTACGTAGTTCCGGCTCCTCAGGCAGTGATCCATAATGGAGAGGAGACAGTTCGCGTCGGGCGGAAGATAGATCCGCGCCACGGAGCTTTTCTTGTTCACGACGTTATCAATAAAGCTCGGCACCTGATGGGTGTAGCCGTTGTGATCCTGCTGCCAGACGTGAGAGGTGAGGAGGTAGTTGAGCGAGGAGAGCGGTTTTCTCCACGGCGTTTCACTCGAGACCTTGAGCCACTTGGCGTACTGGTTGAGCATCGAATCGACGATCGGAATGAAGGCCTCGTAGCACGCGAAGAGCCCATGCCGGCCGGTGAGGAGATAGCCCTCCAGCCAGCCTTCGCAGGTGTGCTCGCTCAGGATCTCCATGACCCTCCCTCCGCGCGAGAGGAATTCATCGGTCTTCACCAGGGGCCACTCGAAGGCGCGGCTGGTGGCTTCGAATATCTTCTCCATGCGATTGGAGGTGGTCTCATCCGGGCAGAAGAATCTGAAATTCCCTGCCTCCGCATTCTCACGGAAAACATCACGCAGGAACTCGGCTACCACGCGCGTCCCCTCCGCATCCACGGCGCCGGGGGAAGGCACGTCGACCGCGTAGCCCGCAAAGTCAGGGAGACGGAGGGGGACCATCAGCGCCCCGCCGTCGGCATGGGGATTCATGCCGATTCTCCGTTCCTTACGCGGACAGACGGAGGTCACCGCGGTTGCCGGTTGCCCCTCCGCGTCGAAAAGCTCCTCGGGGCGGTAACTGCGCAGCCATGCCTCCACCGCCTTTAGGTGTGCGGGATTTGTGGCCGGATCCATGATCGGCACCTGATGGGAGTGATATGTGCCCTCGATCGGGACTCCGTCCAGACTTTTCGGGCCGGTCCATCCTTTCGGGGTTCGAAGTATGATCATCGGCCAGGCGGGACGCGGAGGTATTTTGTCGGAGCATGCCTTTCCCCTGATGCCGCGAATCGCCCCGTATGCCCAATCCATCGCATGCCACAACCCCTTGTGCACCGGATATGGATCGTCTCCCGATACGATACGGACCATGTAGCCGTAGCCGGAAAAGAGCCGCTTGAGTTCCTCATCCGACATGCGCCCCATCAGCGCCGGGCCGGAGAGCTTGTATCCGTTCAGATGCAAAATGGGGAGGACGGCACCAGAAGTACAGGGATCGAGATATTTGCCGGAATGCCACGCCGCGGCGAGCGGTCCCGTCTCCGCTTCTCCGTCGCCTATGATACAGGCCACGATAAGATCGGGATTGTCCATCGCGGCCCCGAAGGCGTGTGACAGGCTGTAGCCGAGCTCGCCCCCCTCATGTATCATGCCCGGCGTCCCCGGGAAGAGATGGCTGGGCATTCCCCCCGGCCAGGAGAACTCGCGCTCCAGGCGCCTCAGACCGGCCAGGTCGAGCGTAAGATTGGGGTAATAGTCGGCCAACGTAGCCTCAAGATAGAGGTTCGCGAGAATGGCGGGCGCGCCATGCCCCGGCCCCACAATAAGCAGGATTGAAGCGTCCGTATCCTGTATGAGACGGTTGAGGTGGGCATAAATCAGATTAAGCCCCGGTTGTGTTCCCCAGTGCCCGAGCAGGCGCGGCTTTATATGTTCCGGCGCGAGTGGCTCCCGCAGTAGCGGATTGTCTTTCAGATAGAGCTGTGCGGCGCCGAGGAAGTTGGCGGCCCGCCAGTATGCATGGACGCGCTCCAGCCGATCCTCGGGAATTGTGCCTGCATCAACCATTTTGTCTCTCTTTTCTTCCGCCGCTTTCATTTCCTGCTCCTTCCACCGGGGGACAGATCGCCGTTGTGCGCACCGCCTAATCCAGGTATGCTTTCAGAACATATTGCAGAACCATGCGGTTCGTGTTAAAGAAAGAGCCGTTGATAGCGATCGTGTGCCGCATCACGGTAGTCCAGCTCTGACAATCATGGTAAAACATCGGAAGTATCGTTTTCTCCAGCTTCTCGTAGAGAGAATCTGCGTTTCTTTCGTCGATGCCCTTTTCTTCATGAGCCGCACCGATCGACCATCCCGTCAGTCCCTCGATGCATCCCTCGATCCACCAGCCGTCCAGGATGCTGAGGCTCGGAATGCCGTTATGCGCTGCTTTCATACCGGACGTACCCGAGGCCTCTTTCGGTTTTTGAGGAGTATTGAGCCACAGATCAACCCCGGAAATAAGCATCTTGGCCAACTCCATGTCGTAATTCTGCAGATAGACTATCTTGATCCGGTCCTTCAGCCGATGGGAGACGGAAACTATTTTCTTGATAATCTCTTTTCCCGGCCAATCTTGCGGATGGGCCTTCCCGGCAAATACGAACTGAATCTTTCCCACATCCTTATGAATGGAGAGTAATCTGTCGACATTTAAAAATATTAAATCCGCGCGCTTGTAGGCGGTGGCCCGCCGCGCAAACCCGATGGTAAGGGTTTTGTAGTCCATGCCGGCGCCGGTCTCAGCGTTCACACAATCGACCAGCTTATTCTTTGCCTCCTGGTGCGCGCTCCAGATCTCCTCTCCGGGGATGCTGAGGGCGTTGCGCAAACTGAACGGATCGCTCTTCCATCCGACCATGTACTTGTCATAGAGCTTCTTAAAGCTATCGCAAACCCAGGTGGCCGAGTGAACCCCATTGGTGATGGAGTCGATGTGGTACCCGGGAAACATCTCGCGGGATATGATGCCGTGCTCTTTAGCGACGCCGTTCTCATAATGACTGACGTTGAGACCGAGACGCGTCATGTTGAGACGGTCCTCGCCCCCCAACTTTTCGAGCAGGGAGAAATCGATAAAATCCCCCAGGACGCGTCCCACCAGGTCGTACGAGAACTGATCCTGTCCGGCGGGGACCGGGGTGTGTGTGGTGAAGACACACATCCTCCTCACCCCATCGATATCCCACCCGGGCCCCCCCTCCGCCTTCCTTTCGTTCAAGAGCTCGAGCGCAAGCAGACTCGAATGCCCTTCGTTCATGTGATAGCGGATGAGGCTTCGATATCCTAACTGTTTCAGCATTCGCACGCCACCGATCCCAAGAATTATTTCCTGCGCGAGCCGATACCGTTCGTCACCGCCGTAGAGATAATACGTAAGGCTGCGGTCATAGTCGTTGTTCCCTTCGATATCGGCATCCAGGAACAGAATCGGAATCTTATACCCGCTGACGCCTTTGGCCCGGTATTCCCATGATTGAATCACCACGTTCCTATTTTCTATTGTGACACTCACCTTTTGAGGCAATAGCCGTAAATAATCCGCCGGGTCCCACGGGCATGCGAGTTCGGACTGATTCCCGTTCGCGTCGAGTTTCTGACAGAAATATCCTTTCTTATACAGCAGGCTGACCGCCACGAGGGGCACCTTCAGATCTGCGCAGGACCGTATCATATCGGCTGCCAGGACCCCCAGGCCGCCGCTATAGGTTGGCATTTTGGGCTCGATACCTATTTCCATGGAAAAATAGGCTATTTCCCTCTCGGGCTCTCTCGATCGGGTCTTGGTTGAACTCATTGATTGCGAACGGGTAACCAATTTGGCCTTCATTGACAGACTCACTTTCGGGTTCCCTTCACCTTCGTGTGTGTAACCGTAGTTATGCCCTCTCCCCTTTGAAGAGGGGAGGGCGGGAGGGGAATAACTACGGTTACAAGTTTAAGGTGTAAGGTTAAAAATTCAATATATTAAACTTTAAACTTTACACTTTTGGCTGTAGTTAACACCCCCACCCTCGCCCTCCCCCCTTCACAGGGGAAGGGGATGGAGAAATTAGGTAATGGGTCAGTCTTGGGGGGTATCCCTTTCACTTGTCATCCCCGCGAAAGCGGGGATCCACTATGAAACCTGGATTCCTGCTTTCGCAGGAATGACATATTAAGCAATGTACCCCCCATAAGTGACCCCTTACGAAATTAGACTATTTTTTCTTGCTTACGGCTTACAACTTACTGCTTATAGCTTACTGCTTATCGCTACGTTATCGTGCTGCTGTGAAGTTCACCTGCCGCCTCCCGATCCGCCATCCAGAGCAGTTCGCCATGCTCCGGCTGAATCAGTTGTGCGGGATACCGGGCAGTGTCTCTCGGTCCCTCCAGGACGTCATGGAGAATCCGGGATTTTAAAGATCCCGACACGAGGAACACCACCATGCGCGCGAGGTTGATAAGTGGGGCGGTCATGGTAACACGCGCAACATCCTGACCCGGGACAGTCACCTCGGCGACCCAGCGCTCCCTCTCTTCGAGCACCGCGCTTCCCGGGAAGAGCGACGCTGTATGACCGTTCTCTCCAAGGCCCAGCAGCACGAGGTCGAGCCTCGGGTCCCCTCTTTCGAAAAAGGATCGAATGAATTTCTCGCAGCGCACCGCGGCTCTATGGGGAGATTTCTCACAGCGGATCGGGTGGACCTGGTCCGGAGGAATGGGGACATGATCCAGCAACGATTCACGCGCCATCCGCTCATTGCTCATCGGGTTGTCCGCCGGGACGCATCTCTCGTCCCCCCAGAAGACGTGCACATTTTTCCAGTTGATGCTGCCCTCAAGCGGTTGCGCCGCGAGCAGCGCGTACATTCGGCGCGGAGTCTCCCCCCCCGAGAGAACAGCGATAAACCTCCCGCGGGTCCTGACCGCCTCACCCGCTCGCCGGGCAAAGAGCTCCGCTGCGGCGCGGCTCATGGACTCCCTATCGGCATATATCTCGATCACGTTTTTGGCTCTGTCGTGACCCGGCACACCGCCGCATCCTTCTCGCACTGCATGTAGGTAGGCATCATCCAACCATGCCCGTCCTGGGAGATCAGGATCTCGGCCTCCTCCGGTCCCCAGCTCCCTGCCTGATAGTTTGGAAAGTCGGTCGCCCTCGTCGAATCCCAGACCTCCAGAATGGGGGCGAGCGCCGACCAACCGGCCTCGGCCTGATCGGCGCGCATGAAGAGCGTTGCATCGGCCTTCATCACATCCAGGAGCAGCGTCTCGTAGGCGTCTGGCGACGGCGTTTTAAACGCCTCGCGGTAGGAAAACTGCATCATCACCGGAGAAAGGGTCATCGTCGACCCCGGATGCTTCACCTCAAAACGCAACAGGATCCCTTCCTCAGGCTGTATAAGCAGCAGCAAGCGGTTCGGGCGCAGTTCCGGCGCCGCCGCGAGAGGGAACGTCTGATGCGGCACAGGCCGGAACTGGATTGCGACCTCTGAGATCCTGGATGGAAGGCGCTTGCCGGTGCGCAGGTAGAACGGAACATCCTGCCATCGCCAGTTATCCACGAAAAGTTTGACTGCGGCGAATGTTTCCGTGCACGAGTCTTGAGCCACCCCGGGCTCCTGGCGGTAGCCGCACACCTGCTCTCCCTCAATCCATCCCGCGCCGTACTGGCCGCGCGCCGCATAGCGATGCACCTGATCATGCGGGATCGGGCGGATGGCGTGGAGCACATCCACTTTTTTGTTTCGGACCTCATTATCGTTGAAGGAAACCGGCGCCTCCATGGCGATGAGGCAGAGGATTTGCAGGAGGTGGTTCTGAATCATGTCCCGCAATGCGCCTGCGCCCTCATAGTACCCGCCGCGGTGTTCCACCCCCAGCTTCTCCGCGACGGTGATCTGCACATGATCGATATAGCTCCGGTTCCAGATCGGCTCAAAGATGGTGTTGCCGTAACGGAACGCCAGTATGTTCTGCACGGTATCTTTTCCAAGGTAGTGATCGATGCGATAGATCTGATTTTCGTGGAAGCTTTCCGTGAGCATCTGGTTGAGCTTTCGGGCCGAGTCCAGATTGTGGCCGAACGGTTTTTCCACCACAATGCGCACCCGAGCCCTCTCTATATTCAGCCGGGCCTTGGTAAGACCCCGCGCGATGATCTCGATCATATTCGGCGGAACCGCCAAATAGAAGATACAGCTCGGCTCGGCATTCCACTCATTTTCTTTCGATGCCAGCCTCTCCGCAATATCGGTGTATGTTTTTGGGGATAGGAGGTCGGCTTTGAAGATTGAAACATGGGACGCAAAATCGCGCCATGGAGCATCCTCAGCTTTTCCCCGGCGTGAATAAGTATCCACACCCTCCCGCAGGTGCTGGCGGAATTCATCTTCGTTCATCCCCGAGCGATCCAGACCCGCAACCATGAAATGCTCCGGAAGCAGTTTGTCCAGATAAAGATTGTAGAGCGAGGGGATGAGCTTCCGCTGGGTAAGGTCGCCCCCCGCGCCGAAGATGGTGATCAGTGTTGCCCCCGGCCTCTCTAGTGCACTCATGGCAACCTCCTTATCAGCAGTAAGCGGTAAGCAATAAGCTGTAAGCTATAAGAAGCTGCATTCTTGCTTACGGCTTACAGCTTATTGCTTATCGCTGCATTTCCCCCCACTCAGTGTGAAAAGTTCCGCTCTCGTCAATCCTCTGGTAGGTGTGCGAGCCGAAATAGTCGCGGAGCGCCTGAATCAGGTTCGCTGGGGAGCGAGCCGACCGGTAGCTGTCAAAGTAACCGAGGCATGCCATCATGGCAGGCGCGGGGATGCCGATATCGGCCACGATTCTCACCACCTCACGCAGATCCTGCTGACGTTTTGCCACCGCTCCTCCCACACCGGGATCCAGCAATATGTTCGGTAGGTCCGCCTGCTTCCGATATGCAGCCTGGATATCACCCAAAATGGCTGCGCGGATGATGCAGCCCCCGCGCCAGATACGGGCCACTTCATCCAATGCGAGGCCATAGCCGTATGCCCGCGACGCAGCCAGCAATTGTGCCATCCCCTGGGCATAGGTGATGACAAAGGAGTCATAAAGGGCGTTGCCGAGTTGCTCCACGAAGCCGTTGCGGCCGCCGCTGAACCCCGAAGCGGGACCCGGGAGCGCCCCCGCTGCCTTCACCCGTTCGTCTTTAAGGCCGGAGAGGTTCCGCATCGCCACCGCAATGTCGATCGTCGGCACCGGCACCTGAAGATCCATCGCATCCTGTGAAGTCCATTTCCCCGTCCCCTTCTGAGAGGCTTCGTCCAGAATCATCTCCACAAGTGGCCGCCCGCTTTTTCCGTCTATTTCCCTCAGCACCCGGGATGAGATCTGGATGAGGTAACCGCCCAACTCCCCGCCGTCCCATCCGGCGTACACGCGGCTTATCTCAGCATCACTCATGCCCAATCCGCGCTTCATAAGATCGTATGCTTCCGCGATCAACTGAAGCATGCCATACTCGATACCGTTATGAACCATCTTGACATAGTGACCGGCGGAGCCGGGTCCGAGGTAGGTCACGCAGGGAGCGCCTTCCACCTTCGCCGCCACAGCCTCGAGGACGGGCCGCGTCCGCTCGTAGGCGTCGCGGTGCCCTCCGGGCATGATGCTCGGCCCGTGACGCGCACCGTATTCGCCCCCTGAAATGCCGATCCCGAGATAATTGATCTTCTTTCCCTCAAGCTCTCTCATACGCCGGTCCGTATCCCGGAAATGCGAATTCCCACCGTCGATAATCAGATCGCCCGGTTTCATCTCCACCAGGAGTTCCGCGATCACGGAATCCACAATTTTCCCGGCAGGCACCAACAGCATCACCGCCCGAGGCTCCCTGAGCATGCCGACGAATTCCCGCAGCTCCCCGGCTCCACGGACATCCCGCTGCCCGGCCTCGCCCCGCAACGCCTCCACCTTGCTCCGGTCTTTATCATAGCCGGCGACCGAGTAGCCGTGACCGGCCATATTCAGAAGGAGATTCCGCCCCATCACCCCCAGGCCCACCATTCCTATTTCGTATGTTGCGGTTTTCATAGAAAGACTTCCTCACACCCCTGTCATCCTCCAACAGCGACGATTTATAAAACAACGGTTTTAACCGCGGATTTCGCGGATTACGCAGATTACCATTATAGAATTTGCCCAATCGGCAATTACAGTCCCTCACCGCCGATAACAGTACTTACGCTGAATAGAAAACTAACTTTAACCACGGATGAACACGAAAGAACACGGCACCTCACAGGGTACACTGAAAAAAACCACTAATTATTCGAATTTCACGAGTTATATTCGTGCAATTCGTGGTTGATTTATTGCAGCTAATAGAATGCCGTGTTCATCCGTGTTTTTCGTGGTTTGAAAACCGCTTGCATTTTAATCCGCAAGATCCGCGTAATCCGCGGTTATGATCTTTTACCGTGTTTATCCGTGTTTATCCGTGGTTATCCGTGGTTAAGAAAACCGTTTACCTTTTTAATCCGCAGAATCCGCGTAATCCGCGGTTATGATCTTTTACCGTGTTTATCCGTGTTTATCCGTGGTTAAGAAAACCGTTTACCTTTTTAATCCGCAGAATCCGCGTAATCCGCAGTTATGATCTTTTACCGTGTTTATCCGTGTTTATCCGTGGTTAAGAAAACCGTTTACCTTTTTAATCCGCAGAATCCGCGTAATCCGCGGTTATGATCTTTTACCGTGTTTATCCGTGTTTATCCGTG
>JAPLCW010000128.1 GCA_026392015.1 Candidatus Auribacterota bacterium
CGCCTCAGGCGCAAGGAGGTGAACCAGCAACTAAACCGGTTGACAGAGACCCGAAAAAGGAGCATAAACAACCAAGGTCAGGCGGCACTTTATAGTGTAATTCCATGACCTTTGGTCTCATTGTTCCAGAAACGGCCCGCAATCTTAACTCATTTTGATCCAATAGATTGCTTCGTCGCTCCGCTCCTCGCAATGACAAAACTTTGTAAAGTTATTTAGGAGATATGTCACTAGCCGTAGCCAAATGATTGCTAAGCCACAGAGTCCACAGCGCGGCCATAGGCTGCAATTAAATCTATTGTGATGCCACAGAGGTCACAGAGCACACAGAGAATTCTTATATAACCTCATTAATCTTAATCAGGCTTGCCAATTGTGGGAAGGGCATCTTGCCCCGATTATCGCGGATGGAAGCCGCTCCCACGGAGGTTTCCATCACGAGTTCCGCTCCCCCTCCGCAACGCATCGGGGCTAATACCTCAGTCTCGGTGGGGTGAGTGCACCCCTACAAAAGATATGCCAAAGAGGGGGAGGGGATATGAGCTGGAACTCTGTGAAATGCCTTATTGCCATCGGGGAGTGAAGATTCTTGCATAAACGATTGTCCAAAGCGCTTGAAAACAAAAAAAAGAGGCGGTTCAGATGAAATTCCTGAACCGCCTCATCACCTTTTGGATTAGATGATTTTCTCGAAAGGCGCTCCGACGACAACTACTTCCTTAAGCGTCTCGAACCGCCCCTCTCCTATGCCGGGTACATCCTTCAGCTCATCTATGCTTCTGAATGGACCGTTCACTCGTCTGTAATTGACGATCACCGTGGCGATCTCATTCCCTACACCCGGTAGGCGTTCCAGCCTTCGCTTTGAGGCAGTGTTCACATTGACTTTCCCCTTGGCTAAGGCAGGACTGGATGTAATAAGTACCGCAGCAGCCAGTATTAATCCCATCCATATAGTTACTCTTGATCTCTTCATATTAGTTCTCCTTCTGTTTATGAAGCTTGCTAACCATTGTTTCTATAGCAACTACCGTGCCAAATTGAGATATTCTTCTAAAAATAGGTCGTTATTAGTTGCGGCACAGGATAATAAAATATTATTAAGCCAATAAACTATGATCTATAAAGCAGCGAAAATATATCATAATGATATATTGTTATGACCATATGTACATATTATTTGGCATGATCACGACGTAGCAAAGCAAATATATGCTTACATATTGACTTAGATTTCATCATATGGTATATTTACGAAGTCGATTATATAAAAGAATGGCCTAAATCGCATGAATGTTATAAGAAAACAGGAATATGTTGTCGGGAAGCTCTTCTCCCTTCTACAAGCTGCGCAGGAAGTTTCTTCAACAAGAGATAAGGCGAAGCTGCTGGAGGCTATTGTTCAATCTGCAACCAAGGTCGTAGACTGCAAAAATTCATGCCTAATGTTGTTACCTCCTGGATCACAAGAGCTTGTGGCCTATGTTGTTGTGGGGGGTAACAGAGATCAGATGAGGGAACTCAGGTTCAAGGTCGGAGAGGGGATCGCAGGCTGGGTCGCCAAACATGCTGAAGCGGTCCTCTCGAACGATGTGCAGAATGATCCACGTTATTCAAGCAAGCTTGACCAGATAACCGATACTCCCCTCCAATCTATCCTCTGCCTCCCCCTGCTCTCCAAAGGAAACGTGCTGGGTGTGCTGAATATCATCAACAAACCCGAAGGCGGGCGATTCACTGAGGATGATCTGCACCTCGCAGAGGCTTTTGCAAGTCAGGTGGCGATCGCCATTGAAAACGCAAACATCTATGACGCGATGTCCCAGGAGAATAAACTTTTACGCGAGCAGCTCGACCTGGCGCCAAAACTCATGATAAGTTTCAATCCCAAGATGAGAGAGATCATCCAGATGACTCGCCGCGCCGCAGAGAGTGATGCGACTGTTATACTCCTCGGAGAAAGCGGCACCGGCAAGGAGATTGTGGCACGGGCGATCCACGCCTGGAGCGACAGGAATATGCAGCCGTTTATCGCAGTGAACTGCGCCGCGCTCCCCGAACAGCTTCTCGAGAGCGAGATATTCGGACACGAGCAGGGAGCATTTACGGGCGCGCTCCGCAGGAGGGAGGGAAAGGTCGAGCTTGCACACGGAGGGACGTTCTTCCTGGACGAGATCGGAGAATTGAAACTGGATGTGCAGACAAAATTTCTGCGGGTCCTTCAGGAGCACCAGTTCGAAAGGGTCGGGGGGACGGAGGTACTCACCGCGGACATCAGGGTCATCGCGGCTACCAACAAAGATCTTCGGGAAGAGGTTCAGAAGGGAACATTCCGCGAGGATCTCTACTTCAGGCTCAACGTAATCTCATTGACCATTCCGCCCCTGCGCGAACGAAAAGAGGATATTCTCGTCATCGCAAACAAATTCATCGAGCACTACTGTTGTGAAGAGGGACGGCCGATACCCGCCCTCTCGCCCTCCGCGCGGAAGATGCTCCTCGAGTACGAATGGCCGGGAAACGTGCGGGAACTTGAGAACGTTCTCGAGCGCGCGATCGTGCTGGGGGTGAAGGATACCATCGAGGCCGATGACCTCCTCCTCGATCTCCCGATCAGCTCCTCAAAGCAGGTGAACCTCGATCGCCCGTATCGCGAGCTCGTGCGGGAATTTAAACAGGATATTATCAGAAAGGCTCTCAGGGAGTGCGGGGGAATCCAGTCGCGCGCGGCCGAGAAACTCTCTCTCGCCCAGCCATACCTCTCCAGGCTTATGAGGGATATGGATCTCCGCTGATGGGGCGGACACCCCGAGGACGCCGTCTGCATGCCCCCGGGACAATCGGGCGCGGGAGGATTATCAGCGAGGTATAAGACGATCCAGCCGGAAAGCCTCAGCCGAGAGGGGCGAGTGGGAGCGCATGTAGTCGCTCATCGCATTCAGATCAATGACGCCGGAATTCACGACCTCGCGCCCCTCGCAGAAAGTCGTGAAATTATCCCCTCCCTTGGCGAGAAAAGAGTTGGTGACCACCCTGTACGATTTCGCGTCGTCGATATTCTTCCCGTCCTGCATGATGCTGATAATCCGTCTGCCCTCCGGAGCCGAGCGGCGATACTCAATCCTGAGACCTGAGATGTTCAGGATCTCGCCGGCCAGGCTCTGCTCGAGTATCTTCCTGATCTGCTTTCCCGTGAGCGTCATGGTGTAGAGCGTGTTATCGAACGGCATTATTTTGTAGACATCGCGGACGGTGACGGCGCCCTTGAGGAGAGAGTTCCGGATGCCGTAGCTGTTGTGGAAGGCGATATCCGCGCCCGACGCGGCGCGCATGCTGTCGGCGATCATGTCGCCGAGGGCCGACTCGCCGTCCACCACGAGAGGAAAATCAGAAAGGGATGTCCCCACCTTCCGATCGAACTGCTCCCCGGTTTTCGCCGCCCACTTCTTTACAATGTCCGCAACCGCCGGATCGGCTTTACAGCGCCCCTCCTCGAGCGGCAGCACCTCATAGCTGTATTTTCTGACGGAACCGGTCCGGGGGTCGACCTGCGCGGAGAGCACCCCGAGGTACTGCCCGGAACTTCCCGCCTGGAGGATGAGCGTTCCCGTGGATCCGATCCTCACCGGTCGCTTCAGGAGCTCGTGTTCATGCCCTCCGACGATCACGCCGATTCCCCGCACCGAGGAGGCGAGCTTCTTGTCCGCCTCCAGGCCGCAGTGGCTGACTACGATAATGAAGTCAACTCCCTCCTGCGCGAGTTCCGCCATGCAGGACCGGAGAACCTTTTCAGAATCCCTGAAGAGTATACGTTCCGTCCTTCCCGGCATTACAATTTCGGGAGTCTCCTGGGTGATAAGCCCAACGATTCCAACTCGCAAATCGCCGCATTCCTTTACCAGATAGCGATGCAAGAAATCAGGCGTGAGCCCGGTTGTTGAATTGACCACGTTCGCTCCGAGGATGGGGAAGCGAGCTTCCCGGGCGAGAGACTCAATGACGTCGACCCCCATATCGAACTCATGGTTGCCGATATCCATCGCATCGTAACCGACCGCATTCATGACTTCCACCACCGCTTTGCCCTGGGAGACACTCCCCTCGGGGGTCCCGAGGAATATGTCACCCGCGTCCAGAAGGAGCATGGGAACGCCCTGACGGCTGTTCCTCTCCCGCAGATCCGAAACGCACCCTGCGAGCACCGCGGCGCCGCCAAGCTTTTTGCTCCACCCCTCCACCCTTTCGGGAGAGATATGGCCGTGGACGTCGTTGGTGTGAACGATACAGAGGGGGGAGAGCTCCTCAGGGCTGCAGCCGGAGAGGGCGAGCGCGAGCAGAAGACCGAGCGCGATCTTTAGGTAATTTTTCATATTATGCAAGGGAGCAATAGTTTATCATACTGGGTAGCGGGTCAGTTATGGGATATATACGGTAATTGTAATGCATCACTTATGGGTGGTACATTGCTGAATATGTCATTCCTGCCCCCGTTTTCACGAGGGTAAACTCCAGCAGGAATCCAGGTTTCATACTGGATCCCCGCTTTCGCGGGGATGACAATTGAATCCGATCCCCCTCAGCAATTGACCCACTATCTTATACTGAGAGAGATAACAGCGGAGGAATTCCATGGGAAAGATAGCGCGGGCGATCACCGACACAATCGGGAATACGCCGCTCGTCCGACTCAACCGCGTGGCCGCCGGCCTTGAGGCCGAGATCGCAGCGAAGCTCGAGTCGTTCAACCCCTGCGGCAGCGTCAAGGATCGCATCAGCCTGAGCATGATAGAGGATGCCGAATCGAAAGGCCTGCTCGGGAAGGGAAGCACGATCATTGAGCCGACAAGTGGAAACACCGGCATCGGCCTCGCGTGCATATGCGCGTCAAAGGGTTACCGCCTTATCATCACGATGCCCGACACCATGAGCGTCGAGCGAAGGAAACTTCTCGCCGCATTCGGGGCGGAGATTGTGCTCACCCCGGGAAATCTGGGTATGCGGGGCGCGGTGGAGAAAGCGGAAGAGATCGTCACGAAGACATCGGGCGCGTTCATGCCCCAGCAGTTCAAGAATCCCGCGAATCCCGCTATCCATCGTCGGACAACCGCCGAGGAAATCTGGAGAGACACGGACGGGAGGGTGGACATCCTCGTCGCGGGGGTGGGGACCGGAGGAACGATCACCGGCGTTGCGGAAGTCATCAAAAAGAGGAAACCCGGTTTCCTGGCGGTCGCCGTCGAACCCGCGGCGTCGCCGGTCCTCTCCGGCGGACAGCCCGGCCCCCACGCCATCCAGGGGATCGGCGCAAATTTCATCCCGCCCGTTCTGAACCGAGAGATCATCGACGAGATTGTCCAGGTGTCGAACGATGACGCCTTTGCCATGGCAAAGCGCCTGATGCGCGAGGAGGGGATCCTGGCGGGAATCTCATCGGGCGCTGCGGCGTACGCAGCGGTTCAGGTGGCGCGCAGGCCGGGAAACCGCGGGAAATTGATTGTCGTCATACTTCCCGACACCGGGGAACGCTACCTGAGCACGGCGTTGTTCGAACAATGAGCAGCACAGCTAGTGAGCAATTAAGCTATCGAGCAATCGAGAAGGAAGAGGGAAGCCGAAAATGAAAAAGAAAAACTACCGTTTTGAAACCCTCGCGCTTCACGCGGGGCAGCATCCGGATCCGGTGACGCTTTCCCGCGGCGTCCCCGTCTACCGGACAAGCTCGTATGTTTTCAAAAGCACGAGGCACGCAGCGGACCTTTTCGCCCTCAAGGAGGCGGGGAATATCTATACCAGGATCATGAATCCGACACAGGACGTGCTCGAGAATCGCGTTGCGGCTTTAGAGGGGGGGAGGGCAGCCCTTGCCCACGCCTCGGGCACCGCGGCCATTTTCAACACAATTATCAATATCTGTTCGGCGGGAGAGGAGATTGTATCCGCCGACAACCTCTACGGCGGCACCTATACGATGTTTGACGGCATCCTTCCGCAGTTCGGGATCACGACCCGGTTCGTAGATCCCCGGCAACCGAAAAATTTCGAGAGCGCGATCACCGAAAAGACGCGCGCTCTCTACATCGAGACAATCGGCAACCCGGTCCTCGACTTCACGGATATCGAGGCGGTCTCAAGGATCGCGAAGAAGCGCCGTCTCCCGCTCGTCGTGGATTCGACGTTCACCACGCCGTACCTGCTCAGGCCTATCGAGCATGGTGCGGACATTGTGTGCCACTCGCTCACCAAGTGGCTCGGCGGGCACGGCGCGGGAATCGGCGGCATCGCGGTGGACGCAGGGACATTTGATTGGACGGACAATAAGTTCGCTCTCTACAATACGCCCGATCCGAGCTACCACGGCCTGCGCTATGCGCATGACCTTGGGGAACAGAACAGCGTGGCATTCATTACACGGATGAGGCTTGTCCCGTTGCGGAATCTCGGCGCATGCATCTCCCCTGACAACGCATGGATCTTCCTCCAGGGGATCGAGACACTGCCTCTCCGGATGCAGCGGCACTGCGAGAATGCTTTTCAGGTGGCGCGATTCCTGAAGAAGCATCCGAAGGTTCAATGGGTCCGCTATCCCGGCCTCAAGGATGATCCGACCCACCCGGTGGCGAGGCGATACCTCAAGAACGGTTTCGGCGGCATGGTGGTGTTCGGCATCAGGGGGGGCAGGAAGCAAGGGGAGGCGTTCATCAATAGGCTGGAACTTTTCTCGCACCTCGCGAATGTCGGCGACGCGAAAAGCCTGGCGCTCCATCCCGCGAGCACCTCGCACTCTCAACTCTCTGAAGCCCAGCAACGGGCGAGCGGCCTTACCCCGGAGCTCGTGCGCCTCTCGATAGGCCTGGAGCACATTGACGATATCATTGCCGACCTAGATGCAGCGCTTCGCGGAGTAGCGTAGCTGTCAGACGCTGGGGGGAGGAGGCAGATTTAATCCGAATTATCCACGCAGAGCTGCAAAACAGCGTGTAACCACCGAAGCCACTAAGAACATTGAGACGATGCTTCAGTGTTGAAAAAGCTTCTAACCGCGGATTAATATAAACGTATTAAATAACGCGTCAATAACGCTTATTGCATTTGTAGTAGAAAAAATGAATGGATAGGAACCACGAATGAACACGGCAGATTAAACGAGAGGAAGCAGCTTGAAACATTCTGCCGTTATTTGAATCCGCGTAATCCGCGCAATCCGCGGTTAAAACACTAAAGCCTGGTGAATAGATCGGGTAGGATCAGCCTTCCATATCACATTTCGAACGCGCACCCAGCTTTCTTCGCTTGCGCGCCCCGAACTCGGGCGCCTCACGGATGCAGGTGCCGAGGACTCGCACCGATTTCTTGAAGAGCTTGAGACTCTCTCTCTTCAGCTCGGCAGGCGCCTCTCCCACGGTTTGCCACCCTGCCCGGTTCAGATCATCCGGCGGTATCGCGAGCTCATCCCAGTTGTTGAAGAGCCGTCCCCAGTCGCTTTTCAAAACGTCGCGCAGAATCTTCTGGTGTGTCGGATACCAAAAGACATCGTGATAGAGGACGCTCGCGATATACGCCCACGGCGCGAGTACGGTCTTGAGCGTCCACTCAACAGGTTTCTTGAGCTTTCCCCAATAGATCTTGTGCTGCATCCTGCTGGCGAACGTCATTTTCTTGAACGGACCCACAAAGTGCCAGTTCTCATCCGCCGCGCTTTTGTCTCCCACGATCTCGATCTCGCGCGGGTCGCCACAGCCCAGGCCTTTTTCATGGGCAAGCCTCACGAATTTTAGATCACGGAGCGGGTCAAACCCCATGATCTTTGCAGCGACCGCGTCGATGGCTACCTGGTCTGCCGATGCGAGGATGACGTTCTTGGTAAATGGCCTCATGCAGCGCGGGCCGGGCCCGTCCCCGGCGAAGGTCCCATCCATGACGGCGAAGATGCCGCTGTGTATCTTTTTCTGTATCATGAGCAGGTCGACCAGCGTTTCATGGATGAGGGGGTGCGTCCAGTGGCGCCGCTCGTTGAGCAATCCCCCGAAGGCATTCTTCATAGCGCCCGTGGTGGTAGTGAATATGTGCGTCTTTATCGTGGGGAGGTGGAGGATGTTCTCACCGATGAACCTTTTCGGAATCATGAACCCCTTCGGAAATACCTCGTTGAGGCAGATGAACTTCTTCGTGAGGTCGCCGACCGCATCCTGTATGTTGATCCACTCCTCTCCCTCATAGAGGTGAACGTTCTTCAGTCCATGAGCGCGGATTACGTTAATCTGCTTGTTTTCCCGCTCCCCGAGATGCGCGTCAATGACAACCGTGCGATTGTGACAGGCATGGATTCGCGCGGGGTCGAAGCCATCCTTCTTCATCGCTCTGATGACCCCCTCGAGTTGCCACGGTGTCGTGGAGGAGGCGGGAAAGAAGAAGTGCCAGCTTATGTTGATCTTGAGCGCCGTATCCTTCTCTTTCGCGAGAGCCTGCTGGTATCCGGCAAGGTTGAGCAGCTCATGGTAATCGCTGAGCACCGTAGCCGGTGATGTCTTCAGGATTGCAACTTTTGATTTCTTCATAAAAATCATTATAGCACAATTCCTGATTTTTCCATCAGGGGACTGAGAGTATATTTGTAAGGGGTCACTTATGGGTGGTATCCATTTCGCTTGTCATCCCGGCACTTCGACTGCGCTCAGTGTAAACTCGAGCGGGGATCCATTATGAAACCTGGATTCCTGCTTTCGCAGGAATGACATATTCAGCAATGTACCACAAAATAATCAGCATCATCACTCCCTATTCTCCCCGTAGCCGGGGCTTAACTGCTCAGGAGCCAGAATACAGAATTCAGGAGACAGGAGACAGAAGTCTGAAGACAGAATACAGAATTCAGGAGACAGGAGACAGAAGTCTGAAGACAGAATACAGAATACAGAATACAGAATACAGAATTCAGGAGACAGGAGATAAACGTTTTCTTGAAATGCCGTTATTCTTAATTTTGTATCCTGGATTCTGTATTCTTGCTTTTCCATTCTGGATTCTGGCTCCTGACTGCCTGAGTAGTTACGTCGAGGCTTCAGCCCC
>JAPLCW010000025.1 GCA_026392015.1 Candidatus Auribacterota bacterium
ACTAATTCTCCCTCCTGGGATGAATTTCCCTATCTCTGCATGGAACCAGTTCCGCTTTGCTTCACTTTATGGGGTAAACTCATCTCCGCACATCTTCTCTCCTTCTCCCATGCAACATCTTATGAGCAAAGCAATTCCCTCTATTAAAATCGTAAGCGGTTACTTATGGGGGTGCATCGCTGATCCATTACGCATGGTAAATATATCCTTATAAAATTTGCAACATCACAGAATGTGTGCGATGTTGCGTCTTGTCACGGCGCCGCGGCGAGGATCACCACAGGCATCAAGATAATCTTCTGCCACTCCTGCAACGGCGTGAGTAGTGCGATTGATCGAGGAGCCACATGCAAGAACGATCTCTACAGAAGCATGGCATCGATGCAGTACAACTCACATTGATAGCCATATCCTCGCTGGTGTTGTGCCTCCTTTCTCATGCGCATGCAGAGGTCGCAATCGACCTGAAAGCCATACAGACCATCGAATCAAATGGCAATCCCTCCGCCTTCAACCCTCGAACAAGATGTTACGGTCTCTATCAGATCTCAGAAATCTGCCTCAAGGAATTCAATCAGAGCAAAGGAACAATGTACCGGCCCGGAGACCTGTTCGATCCGCACACCAATGAGATGATCGCACTATGGTATTTTGCAAGACTTCAGCAGATTCCCGATCGCTACAACATCCGGTGTTCAATTACCACACTCATCGCTTCGTATACCTGGGGGATCGGGAATGTGGTGAAGTGGCACCGGAGCGGTGCGGTGTTTGGGGATTTGCCACACGCTACGAGATGTTATATCAAACGCTACCACACACTGAGGGGGAAAGTGCCAGAATACGCCATGCGCTGAAACAACAGATCAGGCACAGACGCTATCCGGCGGCGAGAACCGGAACGATCGCAACATGGTCTCCGTCGTTCAAGCTGAGGCTAAAGTCAACACAGCCTCTGCCGTTGACAAACAGCATCCCACGCTCTTGGGTGGCAAGGGTAAAATCATACCGTTCCTTCAGATACGCGAGCAGGTCGCTCACGCAGCGGCCTTCAAACCTGATCTCCACTTCGCGCGTGCCAAAGTGATGCTCGAGGTCGCTGACCGTCTGTAATATTACGCGCAATGGAATGCCCTCCGCGTTACTTCGTATCCGCGTTCGCAATGCGCACGCCCGACAGCACATCCTGTTCGAGGTCGAGGTAGAGGAGCCTGTGGCGTATCGGACCCATCATTCCGAGGAGAACCTTAATCGCCTCCATCGCCTGTAACGCGGCGATCGCCATTGGCGTGACCGTCGGCGTCCCCACCTGAACTTCAATCCCCTTCTCCGGGGCGTTCCCCCCACCCCCAAAGAGCGCCTCCAATCCCCTGTCTCCGGGGAATATGGTCATCACCTCTCCCAGGAATCCGGCAATCGCTCCATGGATCAGGGGTATCCTCAGCCGCCTCGCTGCTTCCTGGACCAGCAGACGCACCGGTATAGTGTCCAGCGCATCAATGACAAGGTCGCATCCTTTGATGAGCGCGTCCACATTATCTCCGGAGACAACAACCTGACGCGCATCCATATCCACCGCCGAATTGATACTTACTATCCTGCGGCGCGCCGCCTCGACCTTGCTCCTCCCGATATCCTGTTCCGTGCAGAGGATCTGCCGGTTCAGGTTATCCTCGCTGAACGAATCGCTGTCAATCACGAGAAGCTCGCCGATTCCCATCCTCGAGAGAAGCTCTATGAGCGTGCCGCCGAGACCGCCCGCCCCTATAACTGCCACTCTGGCCTTTCGGAGCTTCAGCTGGCCTTCGATCCCGATGCTTCCAATATTGCGTTGGTACCTGAGGGGGATGATACCGGCTTCAAGAGCGGCTATCTCGACATCCCTCCTGCTCGCGCCGGCTTCGGCGGACACAGCCTCGACCACCTTCAGCGAGATTCCCCGATACTCATCGCCCGAGGGGGCCTTGTACGATTCAGCGAGCGCCTCTAATTTTCTTATCAAATCGTTTTTCATCGTAAAATTTCTTCAACCACTGAGAGCACTGATTAAAGCTGCACTCTAAACACGGAATAAATATTAATACTGTGTGCATCCCCTAAAAACTTCTTAACCACGAATTGGTCAAATTTCACGAATTAAAAATATCGTACCCTAGACTGATCTATTCATCAACCCGATATTCACATTATCCAAATATTCGTAACACATTGCATTGTAGGGGCTTGATCCTTCGGCAAGGTCCCTTCGACTGAGTTTATACTGAGCGTAGCCGAAGTGCTCAGGGTCTTCGACAGGACAAGTTTTATCAAGCCCGTTCTCAACCTGGGTTCGATAAATCGAACCCCTACACTACGCAGATGAATAATTCAGGCTAGAAGCAATTTGAATAATTTGTGGTTTTATTTTTTGTCCCTTTATTTAATTTGCGAAATCCGCGGTTTTAAATTTTTAACCATTGGCGACGCGGTGCACATCAGCCCCGCTCAGACCGCCTCAACATTTTTTACGCCGGGAATCCTGTCCTTGAGAGCGCTCTCGACCACATGCGTCAACGTCATCATGGCGCCCGGGCATCCCGCACACGCTCCGGACAACCGGACCTTCACCACGCCATCGTCAGTCACCTCGACAAGCTCAACACTTCCCCCATGCATGGAGAGCATAGGGGAAATTTCCTCTTTGAGCACCTTATCAACTTTTTCGCGCATTGTCTCCCTCCGTCCTGAGCACCTCGTCCAACCACGCCAGATAATCGCCGCTCCCGTCAATAATCGGCATTGCCACTATTTCGGGAACTTCATAGCTGTGTGTCTTCTTGACCTCGCGAATAAGGCCGGCCAACAGCGATCTCCTCGTCTTCGCGATCAGGAGAAACTCCCGCGCGCTCTCGACCTTCCCTTTCCACCAGTAATAGGATTCCCCACGCGGGAATATGCTCACGCACGCCGCCATCTTCTCCCGGAGAAGCCCTGCGGCGATATTCCTCGCCTCCTCCTCTTTATCGCAGGTCATGAAGACTATCACCCGCTCATCCTTCGTCACTTTCACAACGGCAACTCTCCCTCAAAGAAATATAGCAATTTCAACCGAGGTTTACGCGGATTGCGCGGATTTAAAAACACCAGAAGTTCTGATTGTGAAGGCCGAAAACTGCATCTCCTGACTTTAAACGACGGCGTCCATCCGTATTCATCCGCGACATTATATACATAAATTTCTGCTTCTTAATCCGCGTAATCCGCGTAATCCGCGGTTTAAAGCCTTATTATCAATGATTCAGTTTTTCAGTGGTTTCCCTTCGTTATTTCAGTCCGATCAGATTCAGGAACTCCATCCGCGTCTCCTGCCTGCTGCGGAAACAGCCGAACATCGCCGAGGTCACCGCCTGGCAGTGCTGTTTCTCAACACCCTTGAGCACCATGCAGAGATGGTGCGCTTCGATCACCACGCCTACCCCTCTCGGTTTGAGATAGTTCTGGACGGATTCGGCGATCTGCGTGGTGAGGCGCTCTTGAATTTGGAGGCGCCGTGAAAAGGCGTCCACGAGGCGCGCGAGACGCCCGATGCCCACCATCGCCTTGTCCGGGAGATAGGCGATATGGCATCGCCCGTAGAAGGGAAGGAAGTGATGTTCACAGATACTCAGAAGCTCGATATCCTTGAGCACCACCATCTCATCACAGATATCAGTGCTGATTTCCGCGCTCAGGATCTGTTCGATGTTTTCCCGGTATCCGCTTGTGAGGAAGGCCCATGCCTCGCGCACGCGCCCAGGGGTCTTGCGTAAGCCTTCGCGTTCAGGGTCCTCCCCTATGTCTATGAGCCATTGCCGAAGCAGCGTGTCCATCATCATAGTATAAAATCCCAAATCCCCTGCCTTCGCCGAAGCGGAGCCTCGGCTCCGCGCAGGCAGGCAAACCCCAACTTCAAATCTCAAAACAAACCACAACTAAAAGTCAGCCCTAAGTTGTAAGCGATACGCAGTAAGTATTTTTTATAGCTTACGGATTAATCCTTACTGCTGCCCTGAGATTGAGATTTGGAGTTTGGGATTTGCGTTACGGTCTCACTTTTTATTCTTGAACATCTTTAACTTCTCGGCGATCTCCATGAACTCCTCCATCGAGAGATCGTCGAGTGTCTTTTTCCTCTTATCGAGCTGCTCGTTCATCTTGATTGCCTTCTCCTGCATCTCCTCATGTGTCTCTTCTGATCCGCCGAAGAGCCTGAAATTCCGGCCGCGGGTGACGCGCCAAATGCCATCCTTGCAATCAAACCCGAGGCCCAGCAGGAGCTTATTAATTAGTCCTTTATCTTTCATATATCACGGGATGAAATAGATCAAATGACAAATGACAAAATTCAAATAACAAGACATGCACGAAAATTTGTCATTTGTGATTTGTCATTATTCTTTACCGAACCCATCTCCTCGGCCCCGAACTTGACTCCGGAACCGCTCCCCCGAACTGACGATCAATATTCCTCTGGCGCTCCTTGTTTTTCTCATCCACCGTTTTCCCCTTGTAATCGTAATACTCATAGCGGTACGGCGTTCCGCATGAGCACAAAGCAAGCGCCACTCCCGCCATCGCCAGTGAAATAATAGCCCTGGAGTTCATGGTTTTACAAATTCCTCCGGATTCAGCACTCCCCCCCAGAAGGGGCCGTATACCGCCTCGCCGATCTCCCTGAGGGTGGTGAGACTATGAGGGCTGAGCATCAGCGTTATTTTGAGGCCGCCCAGATTGACCAACCCCGAGGGAGCATGAATTATCTCAAAATGGAGCTGGTATTGAAACTCTTTTGGCACGCGAATCGCGTTGCCGCTCCTCCCCACACGCGCGATCCTTTGGCCGGCCTTTATCCACGTTCCTATGGGAAGGTGAGACTCCTTCTTTAGATGGGCATAGAGCGTGTAGAAATTATTTCCATGGTCGATGAGCACAGTGTAGCCGTAGCCTGAGTCCAGCCCGCCGTTCAGCTCGTTGTAGCAGATGAAGCCGTCCGCAATCGCGCACACCGGGGTATCAGCCGGCTCGATGAAATCGATCCCTTTATGGTAGCTGATTCCGCTCCTCCGTTCCGCCCCGAACTCCCCTTCGGGCCTCCTGATAGCCGCTTCGGGGACCGGCAACACCTCGATCCTGAATCCCTTCACATCCCGCTCCGCTTCGGCGGGTGTCCTCACGCGCCAATCAAACGACCAGACCCGATCGAGCACAGATGGGGCAGGGAGTGAGACGCGGGAGAGACTGAAGGCAAAAAAGAAAAGAATAAAAGACATCACACAATCCCCGTCGCAACTTTGAATATGCACAAAATATTAGAGATGGATCCCTGCTTGCGCAGGGATGACACTGCTGATCAATTTCTTGTCATTCCCGCGCGGACATTTCCCTGTCATTCCCGCCCCCGTTGTCATGAGGGTAAACTCTTGCGGGAATTCAGGTTTCACACTGGATCCCCGTTCGAGTTTACACTGAGCGCAGTCGAAGTACGGGGATGACAAGTGAAAGGGATACCACCCCGCGCTGATGCTCTCCTGTCATTCCCGCGAAAGCGGGAATCCAAACTCGAAATTCTTAGCATAGTAAATTACCAAACAAATCCTTCCACTCCGGATTCCTCTTCTCAATCAGCTCGATTTTCCATTGTCTCTTCCATTTTTTCATCTGTTTCTCTCTGACGATTGCCGCATAGCTATCACTGTAAATCTCATAATAGACAAGATTATGTACCTGGTACTCTCGTGTAAATTCCTCGATTATATCATTCTTATGTTCGTATATTCTCTTGATCAAACCTCCTGTGACGCCAATATATAATGTTCCTTTCTTCTTGCTCGCCAGTATATACACATAGTATTGCTTCCTGGTATCAAGACTGGATCCCTGCTTGCGCAGGGATGACACTGCTGATCAATTTCTTGTCATTCCCGCGCTGATATTCTCCTGTCATTCCCGCCCCCGTTGTCACGAGGGTAAACTCCCGCGGGAATCCAGAATATTCCTCTCAGATACTTCTCGCCAATGTAAGAATATCCACCGCGCGCGCCCCGGCCTTCATCAGTATCCGGGCGCACTCATCAGCAGTCGCGCCCGTGGTGTAGACATCATCGATGACGAGAAAACGCATTCCCCTGACCGCACCCCTTTCCCCGACCGCAAACGCGCCGCGCACATTCTTCAGTCGCTCCCGCCTCGAGAGAGTGCTCTGCGAGAGGGTTCCCCGGTCCCGGGCGAGCACGTCCGGGGCGACCGGTGAACCCCGGCGTTTCGCCAGCTCCCGCGCCAGGAGCAAAGCCTGGTTGAAGCCGCGCTCGCGAAGCCTGTCCCGATGCAGAGGAACAGGGACGAGCGCATCATACTCCGCTTCCGCGAGCTCGCGGTCCGCGCATTCAGCCATAAAACGCCCCAACACCTCCGCGAGCTCCCGCCTCCCCTCGTACTTGAAGCTGTGAATGCACTGCTTGAGGGGTCCGTCGTACACCCCCGCTGAACGACAGACCCCATAAGGCCGCCGCGTGAGCCTGCACTCCCCGCACGGGATATCAAATGGAATCAGCGCCGTGCTCTCGATCGGGACGCCGCACTTCGGGCAGAACGGCTGTCGAATCTGCGGCATTTTACTCCAGCACCTGTCGCAGAGACATACGCGATGCGCCGGGTCGAGTGCGCACGCGCACACCACGCAATGCGAGGGGAAGACGATGCTGAGAATACCGCGCCAAAGGGAGATGAAAAGGGATGAGGTTTCGCCCGAGCTCATGCGTGCCACCGCTCACAGGCCGAAGGTGCCGTTGTTTTCCGCGATGCGTTTTAAACCTTACACCTTAAACCTTAAACTGTGTTCAGGTGCCCTGCTGCCAGGAGGAGAGGTACTCCCTCTGCTCTGCGGTGAGATGGTCGATCGAACTCCCCATCGCCTTGAGTTTCAACCGGGCAACCCAGTTATCGATCTCGCCGGGAACCGTATACACCTTCGGCGTGAGACGCTGCTGGTTCTTCACGCAGTATTCCGTGGCGAGCGCCTGTACGGCGAAGCTCATATCCATCACCGATGCCGGATGCCCCTCGGCAGCCGCGAGGTTGATCAGTCTCCCCTCGGCAAGGACATAGACCCTGCGTCCGCTGGGGAGGACAAACTCATCCACGTACTGTCTCACCCCGCGGTTTATTTTTTTCGCGATTTTCTTCAAGGAATCCAGGTCAATCTCGACGTTGAAGTGCCCGGAATTCGCAACAATCGCCCCATCCTTCATCAGGATGAAGTGCTCGGCCCGGATGACGTGTATGTCGCCGGTGAGCGTGCAGAAGAGATCCCCGACGCGCGCGGCCTGTGCCATCGGCATAACGCGGTAGCCGTCCATCAGCGCCTCGAGGGCTCTGATGGGGTTCACCTCCGTCACGACCACATTCGAGCCCATCCCGCGGCACCGCATCGCGAAACCGCGGCCGCACCAGCCGTATCCCGCAACGACCACCGTGGCGCCCGCCAAGAGGATATCGGTCGCCCTGATGATGCCGTCCACCGTCGACTGTCCCGTCCCGTAGCGGTTGTCAAACATGTGCTTCGTGTCGGCGTCGTTCACCGCAATGACCGGAAACTTGAGGGCGCCGTCCCTCTCCATCGCGCGGAGCCTGATGACACCAGTCGTCGTCTCCTCCATGCTGCCCATGATGCTCTTCACCATCTCGGGATAATCGGCGTGGATGGTGGAGACCAGGTCGGCGCCGTCGTCCATAGTGATCCTCGGCTTGTGCGCGATCGCCGCATGGATGTGGCGGTAGTATGTTGCGTGGTCCTCGCCCTTGATCGCCTGGACCGTAATTCCGTAGTCCTTGACCAAGCTCGCAGCGGCGTCGTCCTGCGTGCTCAACGGATTGGAGGCGCAGAGGAAGAGGTCCGCCCCCCCCGCCTTGAGCGTGCGGGCGAGGTTGGCAGTTTCGGCGGTGACGTGCAGACAGAGCGACATCCGCAAGCCCTTGAGCGGTTTTTCACGCTCAAACCGATCCCTCACCAGCCTCAATACCGGCATTTCCTGGTTGGCCCACTCAATGCGCTTCTTTCCCCCTCCCGCCAGCTTCAGGTCTCGCACGTCGTATGCAACTTTTTTAGCCATCTGATCACTCCTTTATTGATAATTAAAACCACGGATTTAACAACAACCTGTAACCACGAATTACTCGAATTATTCAAATTTCCAACACCGATAAAGTTTCTATCCACTCACCGCACTCTCTCCTCAAGGATTGAGGAAGAAGGCGAGGGGGGATTACTTCTTTTCTGAATCCCTCGGTAATTCGCCTAATTCGTACTATTCGTGGTTCTCTTTGTTATTGAATTAGAATTTCTACAGCCCCGCTGCTTTCCGCAGCGCCGCTGCCTTATCCGTTTTCTCCCATGTAAACGCCGGGCCGGTGCGGCCGAAGTGGCCATGCCGCGCCGTCTCTCTGTAGATCGGCCGCCTGAGCTTGAGATGACGCATCATCCCCTCAGGGGTAAGCGGAAAATGTGCGCGTATGAGCTTTTCGATCTTCTCCTCCGGGATGCGCGCCGTCCCCTCGGAATCCACGAAAATCGAGAGCGGTTCAGCCACACCGATGGCGTAGGCGAGCTGCACCTCGCACCTGTCGGCGAGGCCCGATGCGACGACGTTCTTGGCGATGTAGCGGGCCATATAGCTCGCGCTCCGGTCGACCTTCGTCGGGTCCTTGCCGGAGAAGGCGCCTCCGCCATGACATCCCCTGCCGCCGTAGGTATCCACGATTATCTTGCGCCCTGTCACTCCCGTATCCCCCGATGGGCCTCCGACCACGAACCGGCCTGTGGGGTTGATGTGGAAGATCGTCTTCTTATCGAGCAGCTTCTTCGGAATAACCGGCTTGATGATCTTGTTGATCACCTCGCGCCGTATGACCGCATGGGGGATCCCCTCCCTGTGCTGGGTCGCGATGACGACGGTGTGGACCCGCACCGGCTTCCCGTTTTCGTACTCGACCGTGACCTGCGACTTGCCATCCGGGCAAAGCCACGGGATTATCTTCTTTTCTCTCGCAAACGCAAGCCGCTCGACCAGCCGGTGCGCCAGATGTATCGTCAACGGCATCAGCTCCTTCGTCTCACGGCATGCATAGCCGAACATAAGCCCCTGGTCACCGGCGCCCGCCTCCTTGTGGAGCCCCTGCCCCGGCGTGACGCCCTGTGAGATATCGGGAGATTGTTTGTGCACGGACACCATGACAGCGCAGTTCTTGTAGTCAAACCCCATCTCGCCGTCCGTGTAGCCGATCTCCTTGATCGTCCGGCGGGCGATCTCCTGGTAGTCTATCTCCGCGTTCGTGGTGATCTCACCCGCGATCACGACAAGCCCCGTGGTAAGAAGCGTCTCGCACGCAACCCTTCCATATGGGTCCTTCGCTAATACCGCATCGAGGACCGCGTCGGATATCTGATCCGCGATCTTGTCCGGATGCCCCATTGTGACCGATTCAGAAGTGAACAAATATTTTTTTGCCACAGCAACCTCCGTTCTTTCTTTGCCTGCCGCGCTAACTCTAGCGCACCCGCGGCGTGCTGTCAATACTGCAAATTGGCACTGTCATTCCTGCGAAATCAGGAATCCAGATTCCATTGAACTGAATACCCCCTCATAAGCGCCCTTTACCGCACACAACTCAAACCCAGGGCTTTGAACTTTTGGATTTGGGATTTGCCCCTCAGGGGTTCTCGTCCCGAGACCCCTTTCGGGGTCGAGGGAGGATTTGGGATTTCGAATATAATTCATCCGCCTTCCGGTACATTTCCAGGTCCCCAATATCATACCAGACACCCCTGAACACATACGCGTAAACCGGCTCCCGTGTATGCAGCCACCCGACGTAATATCCGGGCGCGTCCATCTTATTGCCTTCTTCTTCATACGTCTGAAACAGCTTCAGCTTTTCACGGGGGAAAAGGTACATTCCCATCGCGGCGAGCGTCGAGGGGGGCTCCGAAGGCTTCTCCTTGAAATCCACAACCCGGGAATCTTTATCGACCGCCAGGATGCCGTAAAGCTTCGCCGCTTCCCTGTCGCGCACATCGTATGCCCCGACGGTGATGCCCCTCCCTTTGAAATACCTCACGATGTCCTTGAGGTCAAGATCAAAAAGATTATCCCCCAGAACCACGAGGAGATCGTCGTCCACGCGCTTGCTGTCGAGCACAAACCTTATGTCGCCGATCGCCCCCAGTTTATCCTCATCCGATTTGGTGCCGTCATCGATAATCTCGACGGGCGATTTCCCTTTCCGGGCGCCCGCCCATTCCCTGAACGACGCGGAGAAGCGGCTGTTGGTAACGACGTAGATATGGTCTATCTCCCCGACCGAATCCAGGGCGTCGGCGATGTAGCCGATGATCGGTTTGCCACCGACAGGCAGCAGGGGCTTCGCCCTGTCCTTCGTCAGAGGATAGAGCCTCGTTGCGTATCCCGCAGCCATTATCAATGCTTTCATGATTGATCCTTACTGTTTGACGGCCGATTCCCGTGCAGCCGCGGAACCGCCTTCGAGACTCGTAGCTGAGGTTCCGGCTTCGGCGGCCTCGCCTGTGGATAACTTTTTAGATGAAAAAAAAGAACCCAAACTTCAGGGGTTCGCCCTCTACGGCCTTCGACCAACAGGGAATAGTATACCGAAGATATGCACACTACCCAAGGAGAATTTTAAGGTGTCAATTTACAGGAGAATTCTCAACATCCCGCGAGACGATAACGGATCCTCCACGGACACGCCCTCATCCCCCGAGGGCATGCATGGCATAGCGATGAAGTTTCATATTCAGTTCATGACCGCGCGGTTTGTCCTCGATGGCTCTCCTGATCAATGGCTCCACGGGTGCGCCCCGCCGCAGGCTGTCTCTCAGGTCAACACCGCTGCGGGAGAAGAGGCACGGCAGCAGTGTTCCGTCCGCGGTGAACCTGAGCCGGTTGCATGTCGCGCAAAACGGCCTGCTGCGGGGAAGGATGAATCCGACGGTGGTATCTGCACCCTTGTATCTGAAATTTCTCGCAGGGCCTCCGCCTCTCTCTTTCAATTCAACAAAGTCGCCGCGCTCTTCACGCGCACGGATGAGCGGCGTGAGCGGGACGAACAGGTCTCCACCGCACACGGGCATGTACTCGATGAACCGTATGTCGAGATTTTCTCTCCTCCCCCATTCCATAAATCCGTCAATCTCATGCTCGTTGACTGTTTTCATCACCACTACATTTATTTTGATCGAATCCAGCCCCATCCCGCGCACCGCGTCAATGCCCCGGAAAACATCCGGGAGCGCGTCCTGGCGGGTGATTCTGTGGAACGTCTTCCTGTCCAGGGTATCCAATCCGATATTTATCCTCCGCAATCCGGCTCTCCTCAGATCGCTCGCGTACTGGCGGAGCAGGATGCCGTTGGTGGTGATGGAGTAATTGACTCCTCGCTCCGAAAGTTTCTCCAGCAACCAGAGGACCCCGCGCCGAACAAGCGGCTCTCCCCCGGTGATCCGGAATCTGGTGAAGCCGAGCGAACTGGCGGCATCCACAACCTCGAGAATTTCCTCGTAGCGAAGAATATCCTCGTGGGACATCATCTGCACGCCGGATTCCGGCATGCAGTAGAAGCAGCGCAGGTTGCAGCGGTCGGTGACCGAGATGCGAAGATAATCAACCGCTCTGTTGTAATGATCTCTCAAAGCGTTGGTGCTCTGATTTGCCATATCTGGCGCTCCAGACTGATCTGTATATCAAAAGATAGCGTTTTTAAACCGCGGATTGTGCGGATTGAGTGGATAGAAAAGTCATTATAACCACGGATGAACACCGATAAACACGGATTACCGCAGTAGCATAATTCCAAAGGCCGGGATCTGAAAATACCCTATCAGACTTTAAACTTAGTGGGCCGTGTTCATCCGTGGTTTGATATCGTATTCCCCTTTTAAATCCGCCGAATCCGCGGTTCCTCGTTCTCCGTTCGTGGCTCATCAGGCTCAACCCTTCTCGGTGCTCACCTTTAATTTCTTCCCGTCCGTCGTCATAACGATCGTCCCCACTTCACCGGTAAGATACGCTTTCGCGCCGACCCCCTTGAGCTTTGTAAATGTCGTCTTATGGGAGGGGAGAATCTGTCTACTGCTGATCACTGCAATCTTTGGCTGTACCAGGTTAAGGAACCCTCTGCTCGTCGAGGATGATGAGCCGTGGTGTCCAACCTTGAGAACTGTGGATGCCAGGGCGCGTCCGTACTTGCTCTTCATCAACGCCTCCGCTTTCTCCGATGCGTCTCCCGTGAAGAGGAATGATATATCACCGTACTTTATGTGCACCACAATGGAGCAGTCATTGACCTCTGCGAAGATTTTTGGAGGATTGACTATCTCCGCATCGATCCCCTCGCCCAAGTTGAGCTTCTGGCCGGCCCTGCCGATCTTGTACGGGATCTTGCGCTCCTTGATGAGTGCGAGGAGCCTCTCGTAGGTACGTGTTGAGTATGCGACCCCCGGATCGAGGAAACAGTCGACCGCGATCTCCTTTTTATAGAGGATGGTGACAAGCCCTCCGATATGGTCGGAGTGCGGGTGGGTTGCAATAACTAGGTCAAGACGTGTGATGCCTTTTTTTCTCAGATAGGGGAGAATTACCTCCTCCGCCGGGTCGGAGCTCTCCCGTGATGACCTTCCCGGACCTCCGTCGATGAGAACGTGCGTGCCGCCGGGCGTGCTGATCAACGCCGAATCGCCATCCCCGACACTAAAGAAAATGACTTCGAGATCCGGATGGGGACCGGCGGGCTGCTTCGCCTGTGCGGGTTCGCTTTCCTTCCCGCTCCCTGCCGCGGCGGGCGCAGGGGATCGTTCCGACGTCGCGACAGCTATCTCCTGAGCGACCGGCGTCGTCGAGACTTCCGCGCACCAGGATACCGCCCCGACCCATGCCGCGGCTCCTGCGAGGAGCGCACATGCACTGTGTGAATATTTCATCTATGCAACTGTCGCGCCGACCTGTGCCTTGGCCTTCTCCTTTTTTCTCTTGAGATACTTTTTCCTGCGTATCCTCTTTATCACAACACGATGCGGCTTAGACATGTGACCTCCTTTTCAGAACCCGATCCGTTTTCCCTTCAGCCCCGCCGAACAGAAGCGCGATCTCCCTCTCCGCATCCTCCGGGCTCGAGGATGCGTGCACAAGATTACGTTCGATGCGGCGACTGTCAATTCCAAAATCGCCCCGTATTGTCCCCCTGCCGGCGAGGGCGGGATCCTTGTTCCCCAGAAGCTTCCTCAGACGCCCCGCCGCATCACCCTCGCCCTCAACCAGAAAAAGCCCCACCTCGCCGCCGATCATAAAATCGGTATTTTCCCTGAAAAATGGCTTGTCTCTGTGTTCTCTATAGAGCTCCTCGACCTCGGCGCGCGCGAGCCTCCTCTTTTCAGAATAAACGATCCTTAGCCCCGACTCACCTATTCTCCCAAGGATCGCATCTGCGATGCCTCGCCCATACGCGTCCGGCTTTACGATAAAAAGAGTTCTGTGCATTGTATCAAAAGTTCCCGGGATTCAGGTGAGGCTCCTATGCATGATCTATTCATCAACCTTCAATATCTTTACCGCGGATTACGCTGATTACGCGGATTCTTGTTTGTAATCCGCCCAATCCGCGTAATCCGCGGTTGAATATGTCAGGCTGTTAAAATTGTTCTTTTATGCATCTGATGAATACTACAATCTAGATTCGACTAATGCAACACGGTGTTCCCGGAATTTTCGCGATGATCGAAAACATTTCGTATCTTCCCCGCCAGCTCATCAAACCGGAAAGGCTTGTGGATGAAATCAGTTGCCTCCTTCTCGAGGATGACCCGCAAACTTTCATCGAGAGGATATCCGGTGCAGATTATGATCGGGAGTTCCGATGCAATCTTCCTTAATTCATGGAATGCCTGGGCTCCCCCCATCCCATTCATCACTATATCGAGCACCACAAGATCTATCTTTACCTGTCCCCCCTTCAGCATCGCCACTGCCTCTTCACCGCTCACGGCGCCGATTGCGCTATAGCCCATCTCCGTGAACCAGCGCGTCAAGGATTCCCTCACATCATGTTCATCGTCAACCACGAGTATAGTCTCCGTTCCGCGGAAACGGTCAGTCGCCGCGGGCTCTGCCCCCTTCGCCGCCTCCGCGCTCGCGGGCAGGTATACGGTAAATGTGCTCCCCTCGCCGGGGGCACTCTCCACAGTGATGCAGCCCGTCAGTTTCTCAATGATGGTGCTCACGACCGCGAGCCCCAGGCCCGTGCGCGACTTCTTCACCTTGGTGGTGAAGAACGGCTCGAAGATATGCTCGAGTTCCTTTTTATCCATCCCGATGCCCGTATCACGGACGCACAGCGACACAAATGCTCCCCCTTTCATATGGGGGTGTCTCTTGAGAAAATCACGGTCCGGAGAAACGTTCTCCGTGCCGACCGTCAGCGTTCCTCCCTCGGACATCGACTCGCAGGCGTTGAGGCAAAGGTTCATCGCCACCTGGTGAATCTCGCCTTCATCAGCCATGATATTCGAGATATCGGGCGCGAAATCTATAATCATCTCGATCCCCTTGCCGGCAGTCTGTTGGAGAACCGCGAGGACCTCCTGAACGATCTTGTTGATGTTGATGAGCACCGGCTGATACCTTCCCCTGCGAGAGAAGGCCAGCAGCTTGCCCGTGAGGCTCGCCCCTCGCTGGAGCAGCTTCTCAACAGAATCCATATCCTGCGCTAGGGGACTCTGCTTCTTCAGGTTCATCTTCATTATGGAGACATAGCCCATGAGGCCGGCAAGAATATTGTTAAAATCATGCGCAATCCCGCCGGTGAGCGTCCCCATCGCCTCCATCTTCTGCGCATGGAGCAGCTGCTCCTCGCGCCGCTTGCGTTCGGTGATATCGCGGATAATCCCGAGCCCGCCGATTATTTCGCCCGCGCTGTTTCGCAAAGGGCTGTAGAAACCCTCGAAGAATCCCTCCTTCCCCGTCTGGGGAATATAGTACCGCCTATCCCTGGCAACAACTGATTCCCCGGAGAGAACATCGTGGAAATATTTATCCACCCCGGATTCCTTCAGGAACGGAAAAATATCAAGGGAACGCCTTCCAATTGTTTTATCTTTGCTGAGGCCGGTTATATTTTCCATGCCGGGATTCCAGACCGTGTAGCGCATTTCCCTGTCGAACGCGACAATGCCGTCGATACTGCTGCTCACAAGAAGTTCGGAGAATTCCTTCTCGCGAATGATTTGCTCCTCCGCGCGTTTGCGCATGGTGATGTCACTCCCGATGCAGAGCACTCCGATGATCTTTCCCTTCCCATCGAGGATTGCCTTATTGGTCCATATGATCCAGACACGCTCTCCGTTCCGGCGGATATTCTCGTTCTCATTACTTACGTAATCCTCCGGGTGTTTGATGATATCCCCGATCATCTCCTCCAGGTCGCGCCCCGAGCTGTCAGTCCGCGGGACAATGGTGCCCACGAGATTCCTGCCGACCATCTCGCCCTCTTCATAACCGAAGAAGCGATGCGCAAATTCATTCGCGAAGGTGATGTTCCCGTGGACGTCCATTCTTAAAATAATGCTGTTGGCGCCCTGGACAAGCTCACGGTAGTTTTGCTCGCTCTTCTGGAGTGCCTCCTCCATACGCTTGCGGTCGCTGATATCCCGTATGCTCCCCCGGATACCCAGGAAGGCTCCCTCAGGCCCTATGACCGGCCGGCAAGAGATCGAGACCCACCGGATATCACCATCCTTTCGAACGATTCTGAAATCAAACCCGTCAATCTCCTCTCTCCTGTAGGCCCTCTCGACCTGTTCCGCAACCATCGAAATTTCCTCAGGGTGAATGATCTTCATGGAGATCCGGTCGAACCTCATTAACTCGTCACTCGTATATCCGGTAAGCCGTTCACAAGAGGGACTGATGTACAGAATCTCGCGCTCAGCCCCGATCCAGAGCTCCATATCCGACGTGAACTCAACGAGCGTTCGGAATTGGAACTCCGACCGGCGCAACCCTTCCTCCGCTTTCCTCCGCGCTGCAATCTCCTGTAGGAGTGATTCGTTGACCGCACGAAGCTCTGCGGTGCGTTCCGCGATCCGTGCCTCAAGTTCGCCGTGAGATTTTTCAAGGGCATCCGTTGCATACCTCCGATCTTCCTCCACGCATGCGGCCCTCGCAAGGATCTGGAACAAACTGAGTTGGAATTCATCAGGGTTGAAATCTGACTGGAACACGGCGCACAGCGACGCCACCCTCCGGCCTCCCAGTCTCACCGGATATCCGATGTAGGTGTTCAAACGAAACTTTCTTACATTCGGATCGCTCTCGCTGTAAGGGGATTCTTGAAGATTGTGGATAACGAGCGGCTCCTCACATCCCTTCTCGATGAGATCGCAGCAGATGTGGCCGTTTGCTTTACCGACCTTTTGAAGAGTTGAGGGAATCTTCCATCCATCGAGCGTTACGAGCAGATCGCCCTCTTTCCGGTTGTAGAGAACACAGGTCGCCCCGAGGATCTCGCCTACTGTCCTGGTGATGAGCGTAACGTTTTGTTTGAAGTCCGCTCCGAAGCGTACGAAGCAATCGTTCACCTTCTGGAGCGCGGTTTCCATCTTTCTCTGGTCGGTGACGTCATACATGATCCCCTGGAGAAAGAGCGCCTTCCCCTTCGCATCCCGCACCACAACCGCTTCATCACGGAACCATACGACAGCGCCGCGTTTCGTGATCATCCGGTATTCGGAAAGGAACGGCTTGTCGCTGACGCGGCAGGAAACGAGTTCCGCAATCACGCGGCTGCGGTCCTCGGGATGGATCTGCTTCCTCCATGTATCCGGATCGGCCCGGTACTCATCCTGCGAGAATCCAAGGAACTGCTCGATCTGAGGACTCACATAGAGGGTGGTGCTTTTTCTATTCAGGGCGGCAACATAGACGATTGCGGGGATATGCTCCACGAGCGCACGGTATTTCGCTTCGCTCTCTCCGAGGGCCGCTTCCGTCCGGACCCGTTGCGCTATATCATTGGGAACATGAGCCTGAAGCCCTCCGGTCTTACGCCGCAGCGGCTTCCCCCGCTCCCTTTCTCCTACCGGGCCTGACCGCGCATGGATACCCTTCCTGCCTCGCTTCCGAGCGCGCGGTTTCTGTTTTTTCATGCAGAATCTACTCCGCAATCCCTTCATCCTCTAAATACAATAACCCTATTTCTCCCCCCACCCTTCGCCAGGTACAGGGCGACATCGGCGTTCTCAACCGCTTCATCCGCCGTGACACCCTCCCCTGCCCTGATGGTGAATATGCCGATGCTTACGGTCACCATCACCAGACTCCCCGCAAGGGGAAACCCCTTTCTGTTCACGGTCTTTCTTATCTTCTCCGCGACGATCTTCGCGCTTTTCGCGGATGTCTCGGAGAGAATCAACGCAATCTCCTCCCCTCCAAACCGAGACACAATATCAACCTCGCGAACACATCCCTTGATTCTTTTGGCGATCTCCTGCAACAGTTTATCTCCTTGCGGATGTCCATAGGTGTCGTTTATCTTCTTAAAATGGTCTATATCAAGCATCAGGACGGACATATCCTTTCCGTGGCGCTTCACCCGTTTTAGCTCCGTATCGAGCTGCATCTTGAAACAGCTCTTGAGAAAGAGTCCGGTGAGGCCATCAGTGATCGTATCGTGGAAGAGCCTCGCATTATCAATAGCGAACGAGATCTGGTTCATCAGCGTACTCAGGAATTTCTTGTCATGTATTTCCGGATTGAGGAGAACGTAACCACGCGTAATATCATGGATGGTGAGAGGGAAACACTCCGTGCAACCGGAGGCAACGAGCCACTGTTGTATCTGCGCCTCCCGATCTTCCTGGAGGAAGGCGGGGAATACAAACCTGCCTATCCTATACTCATTGTTATATAACCGCACCTCTTCTATTCCTTCGCCGATCGCCATCCTGATGCGCGCGTTGGCGCTGTCGACCAGAAATATCACTCCCCGCGTCGACCGAGTCACCTCGACGGCGAGGTTCAGGGAGATTCGCAGTGCCTCCTCAATATCGAGAGTGGAGGCAAATATATTCGCGGTCCTATGCAGAGTCGAAAGCTTATCGAAACTCCTCCTGATATTCTCCGCCATCGAGTTCATCGTTCCGGCAAGGAACCTGATCTCCTCTCCCCCCGCAACATTCACCCTGTAGTCGTAGTTTCCCCCACCTATTTCCGTAGCCGCCTTCATTATGGCACTGAGCGGCCGCGTGAAGCGGCTCGCGCAACACCTTGCGAGACAGAACGCTATTGTGAGGAAGATACAACAGATTGCGAGGATGAGTTTCTTTAACGGCGCCTCCTGACTCCTGAGCGTCTCGGCGGAGATATCCAGTCCCACAATGGCGATTGCCCTCCCGTGCGAATCCCGCACCGGCGCGTACGCCGAGAGCCACCGGCCCCATTTGTCCTGGTTTATTTCCCTGTCGGTAATCGTCCCCTCAAACGCCTTCTGCATTTCAGGGTACGCGGAAACATCGTATTTCTCACCGAGGAGAGCCGGTTTCTCGTTGTCGAGAATCACCCCGTCGCCGTTGTCATCCGTAGCCTCCGAGGCATCGATCACAAATTGCCACACATTCGGGGTGTCGGACTTTACCATCGTATAGCATTCAGAGATACGGGGATCTATACTCTTGAATTTCTTGAGAGTGGCGTAGAGCTCGATAAAGTAGGGAGAGCGCATATCCCCCTGCTGCGCAAGGGCTGCGTGCTTATCTCCGTCAACCAACATCGCCGCGGCCGAGGCGTATACGCTGAGGGTCGAACGCAATTGATCGAAGATCGCTCTCTCTACCTCCCAGTAGACAACCCAGCCGATCGTCCCGACAACGGCGACGCTAATGAGCGAAATAGTGATGAAGAGCTGCGTCCTCAGCTTCATTTTTGGAGCGGAGCACTCCCTTGTTTACGTAATCCCAATATGTTATGTAGTGAATATCTTACTTATATAATACACCTAAAAATCATCCTGAGCAAGAATCGATTAACAGGACTTCCCCAGTTTTTTTCAAAAGATTAATAGCTTACCGCAGAGGCGCAGAGCACGCAAAGAGCGATCGCAAAGAATAATTCATAATAGCCTGGCTCTCTGCATGATCTATCATCTCTGCGTCCTCCGCGTCTCCGCGGTGAAATATATATCTCTTCTTTTTCCAAACTTGGAGTAGTCCAGATGCTGAATTTTGTGTCTGTCTGGTAATTACCAGTAATGAATTTAGTGCTCCCTATCTTGGGGAATCTCCTGTCGAATTAACAGGCCTTCCATCGGTTTTGGGTGCTCCATTGCATTATGTATGTGCTGCTATAGGATTAATGGGGGCATTCCATTCCGCGTCGTCACCCGGCTAAACTCCCGCAGGAATACATTCTCCGGCTGTAGGATGTATTTTTAGCTCATGACGGATTTTTGTGATCGACAAAACAGAATCCGTAGGGGCCCCGATAAATATCGGGGCCCTCATCGAATGCCTTGGTATGCGGCGGGTTCGATAAATCGAACCCCTGCAATTATAGTACCCCCCAAGACAGAGCCACTACCCTCTACTGAACTGCCGCGACAAGAGCGGCCAACAATGCTACACTACGTTCATGATCCGACTATTGATGCTTCTTATTCTTGCAGTTTGGGTCAAACGCTATCTTAAATCGCTCACGCTCGGCTGTGACAATCCGCTTTCGCTGCCGGCGCTGCGCGCGCCTGTCCCTGATCCGCCGAAAGTATCGGTAATCCTTGCTGCGAGGAATGAGGAGCGCGTGATAGAGCAGTGCCTCCGCTCGCTCACCCGCCAGAGCTATGAGAACTATGAGGTCATCGTCGCCGACGACCGTTCGACGGACGCGACAGGAAAGATCATCGCGGAGAAGTTCCCCTCCGTGAAACAGGTGAAGATTCCCTCTCTTCCTAACGGATGGGCAGGGAAAAGCCATGCGCTTTGGTGTGCCCGGCAAGAGGCCCGGGGAGACTGGCTGCTCTTCACGGATGCGGATACCGTCCATTCTCCTCTCTCCCTACGCGTCCCCCTCACCTTCGCCCGCAATAACGGCGTCGAGATGCTGATGTTGCTCTCGCGGCCTGTAATTGTCACATTCTGGGAAAAGATTCTTCAGCCGGTGGCGTGCATCATGCTATTCATCCTCTTTCCACTCGAACGGATAAACCGGCAGGAGTCACGCCTTGCCTTCGGCAACGGCCAGTATATTCTTATCAGCAGGCGCGCCTATGACCTGATCGGCGGGCACGAGCGGCTCCGGGATTTCCCGCTGGAGGATATCGCCATGGCGCAAAACGCAAAGCGCGCGGGCGTGAATTTCAGACTTCTCCATGGAGGGGAATTCGTGCAATGCAGGATGTACTCGTCACTGGATGAACTCTGGAAAGGGTGGGAGAGAATCTATTTCCTGATCTTCAGCGATTATATCTGGATCCTTCCCCCCCTGATCTCGGTCATCGCCGTGCTCTCTCTGTTCCCGTACGCCGGCCTATTCCTCGATCCCCCGCTCGCCCTCCTTTCGCTTCTGTTCCTCCACCTCGCCTCAGAGCGCACGTACCGATTCATCCACGCGGACCGGAGGTACATCTTCTTCCACCCCGTCGGCTGCGCCCTCCTCATGGGAATTTTATGGAGTGCTTTCTGGAAAAAAGTGCGCGGGAAGGGAGTCCTCTGGAAAGGGAAAAGATACTACGGCCAGAACTTTCTCGCGCGATGACATAGCCATGAACGGAGAACGGAACACCGCGGATTAGGCGGATTTGGCGGATTAAAGAGTAAATACGATATCAAAACTACGGATACACACGGATGGACAAGGCGCGTCAGATTCTAACTACCCCAGGGCGGTTTTCCGGCTTATGGCTTTTGGTATCATGCTGATGTAAAAAATGACAAATGACAAAATTTAAATGACAAAATAAATCCGAATATCAAAATCCAAATGCCAAAGCTTTATATGTTGTGTTATTTGACATTTGATATTTGTCATTGCCGCGATATCCCAGTGGTTATCCCTCTTTTCAAAATCCGCCAAATCCGCCTAATCCGCGGTTAAAACATTAAAAATCGGTGAATAGATCGGGTTAGTGGCTGAGATCTTTTTAAACCACGAATTACTCCAATTATTCGAATTGCCTCTATGTTTTAATATTTTCAATTCGTGTAATTCGTTCTATTCGTGGTTAAGAAACTTTTCACTGGATGGAAAAATCCGCGGTCACAACCGCCTTGACCGCCTTCTCGATCGAGCTGGTGTCGTACACACCGCTATCCGAGATCTCTGTGGAGTTGGGCGGGGTTATCTGAAAAACTCCTTGGGCGGCCGACCTCAATACCCCCACGCGGCTGCCGCTGCTCAGGGCGAGCTGCTCGGCGCGCGCCTTTGCGTCTTTCGTGGCCTCGCCGAGCAACTGGATCTTGAGGTCGTTGATTTTCGTATAGAAGTACCTCGGCTGATATGAGGTGAACTCGATCCCCTCCTTGATGAGGCTGGTTGATTCTCTCGATAGCCTCGCGACAAGCGGAATATCCGCCGATTTAATTTCCAAAGACTGCTCGAGCAGGTAGCCGTCGATCTCGTTTGTGGAAACACCCTTCTCGGTCAGCTTGTATAAGACCGAGGTGCTCACGGAGGATAGCGCCACGCTCTCTTTCTTTATCCCATTGCGATCGAGATACACATAGATGGAGGCGAGATCCTTTTGAAGCTTATCGTACGCCAGGACAAGATCTTTCGCCCTCGAATAAAACCTCCCCTCCCACACCGCCCAATCCGATGCGATCCGCCTTTCCGAAGAACCTTTTACGCGTATCGTCTGATTCGCGAGCTTCACCCTCTCGATACTCCTGCCGGCGATGTACGTCGACACGATCATGCCGACGGCGAGTGTGATGCCCAGGACGAAAAGCCCGTGTGCCCTTCCCGACGAATTTGTTTCCATTGCGAACTCCCCCGCAGCGTGTGCGTCCAGCCCGGCGCACCCCTACTAGTAACGGCACAGTTATGGGGTGTATATTGCTTAGTATGTCATTCCTGCCCCCGTTTTCACGAGGGTAAACTTCAGCAGGAATCCAGATCCTGTATTGGATCTCCGCTTCTGCGGGCATGACAACTGAACTGAATACATCCCAAGACTGACCCGTTACATGTACTATATCAAAACTTTTGACTTCGCCGCATCTATTTGATAGCGTAATCCCCTTTTCCACGTTGGAAACATCCCCCTGGATCGTTCCTCGCGGGAGACACAGCCAGACAAAGGACGGAGGCATGCAATGATCGACCTGACCCTCAACAAAAAACAGCTCGAGCGCGCCGTACAGCGCTGCCGGGAGCGCAACATCATCATTCCGACATTCAAAGAGCAGAAGAACCCTGAACTCGCCCCCGATCGGATAAAGAAAGAGCTCAAGAAGATCGGCCTCTGGGACTTCAACTCCTACAATCTCTTCAGGATTACGTGGAAGAACCAGCCGGTCGCGAAGGGGGGACTCTTCGACGGCGTCAACTACCTCGAGCTTCCGAAGGAGATCACCGGCACCGACGCCCGCATAATCTGCCTTGTCGGGAAATGGTTCCCCACCGGCGCGCACAAGGTCGGCGCGAGCTTCGGCTGCCTCGTTCCCCGACTCGTGACGGGCCAGTTTGATCCGAGCTCACAAAAGGCCGTCTGGCCGTCGACCGGCAACTACTGCCGCGGCGGCGCCTATGATGCGCACCTTCTCGCATGCGAATCCATCGCCATCCTCCCTGAGGGGATGAGCAAAGAGCGGTTCGAGTGGCTCAGGAAGGTCGCCGGCGAGGTGATCGCCACGCCCGGCTGCGAATCAAACGTGAAAGAGATCTACGATAAATGCTGGGAGCTCAGAAAGACGCGCAAAGATATCGTGATCTTCAACCAGTTCGACGAGATGGGCAACCACCTCTGGCATTATGAAGTCACCGGCCACGCGATGGAAGATGTGCTGAAGAAAGAGATGAAGAAGGGGGACAGCTATGCGGGTGTTGTCCTCACCACGGGTTCCGCCGGAACCATCGGCTGCGGCGACTATTTGAAGAAGGTGTTCCCGAAGAGCAAGATCGCGGCCGGCGAGGCGTGGCAGTGCCCGACCCTCCTCCTCAACGGCTTCGGGGGACACCGGATCGAGGGGATCGGCGACAAGCATGTTCCCTGGATTCACGACGTCCGCAATACCGACATGGTGATCGCCGCGGACGACGAGAACTGCATGAACATCATCCGTCTCTTCAACGATCCGGTCGGCCGGAAATACCTCCAGAAGCAAGGGGTGCCGAAAGGACTCACCGATAAGCTCGATCTCATCGGCATCTCCGGCGTCGGGAACATACTCTGCGCGATCAAATTCGCCAAGTATTACGAGCTCACGAGCAAGGACATCGTCCTCACGGTGCTCACCGACTCGATGGAGCTCTACGGGAGCAGAATCAAGGAGCTGCGCGAGCAGTTCGGAGAGTACAAAGAGATCGACGCAGCGCGTGATTACCATCGCTATCTCATGGCCCTCACCACGGACAGGATGCTGGAACTCAGCTTCTACGACAAGAAGCGCGTCCACAATTTGAAATACTATACCTGGATAGAGCAGCAGGGGCGCGAACTGAGCGAACTCAACGATCAGTGGTACCGCTTCCCTCAGTACTGGGACGAGGTCCACAATCAGGTCGACGAGATCGATGAGCTCATTAAGGAGTTCAACTCCAGGACAGGACTTCTGAAGAAGTAGCGGCTTGTTCCGATAGAGAAAACGTCCTGATAGGGACAGCGAAGAGCAGAACCGGTCCTGCGATCATGCGGCAAAAGTTCTCCGCTCTCAGAGCATCCGTAGCACACCCTATAGTTTGCGCTACAAAAGGAATGCGAAAATCCGCTCTTCTCGCCCATTATCCATCGCATTTTCTCCAAATACAGGGACTGGAATAGACATAGTACCCCCCTAGGGTGGGATTAGCAAGTTTGTTATGGAGCAAGACATCCAGATCGACCGGAGGAAGCATGAGAGCTTCTTTTGGGATATCAGAACGTTTTTCTCGAGCTAACTGCCAA
>JAPLCW010000035.1 GCA_026392015.1 Candidatus Auribacterota bacterium
TGATTTTGCTTCAATTACCAAACAGCATGTCAAACGTGTCGAAACATTGCTGAATACTAGACCTAAAAAATGCCTTAATTATCTTACGCCCAATGAAATCTTGGGCCTATGTGTTGCACTTCGCTCTTGAATGCAGCCAAGCATATCCGGGAAGCGAGTCTGGACTTCGATGATCTTATCAATCCCCAACGCGCTATGCCCACCTACAACAATAGATAAAACCTCCTGCTCGTTCAGCGGTTCTCGCCCCAAGTGTGGAATCATCTTGGGATCCAACTGGCGGTTGAGCGCCACTTTTCGGATCCGTATAAACTCTGTCCCATGAATCGGCATGATAGTCACACGCTCGAATACCTTTCTGCCGAGCATATCCTGAATAGATGGGACGCTGACTGGTTTGTAGCGGGGTTGTTCCCCATAGCGTTTCCCTTCAATCATCCAAGCCCTGTCGATCCAGTCGTCAATCCAAGCCGACCTTCTCCGACGAAGTGAAACATCCCCGTACCTCGCCTCGCGGGTGCATTCGTAGAATCCCATGATGAGGCTACAACGCTCGCGGTCGATTTCGTCCTTGATGTAGGCGAATTCGATCCATCGGTCCCCGATCTTTACTTGTTTGAAATTTCGGGGGACTTTGCTGCGCGGCATTCCAGTTCTCCAGATAATTCCGGGCAGTGCCCGAAACGAATGGAGATCATGCTTGACAATGAAGTACTTGCGATCTCGCTTCCCCGACATGATGTCACCTGATCCTTATTTTTGCGCCGAACGTAAATCTTCAGCGGCGCGGCGGAGCCGCGTACGCTGGAAGGCCTTGTTGGACGCTTTATGCAGATTTCTTCATCAGTTGCCCCGTGACGTACTTGTGCAATACGCTCGACATAAGCGTCTGATAAGGTAATCCTTCTTCTGCGGCCTTCTTTTGAATTTGAATCAGATCCCGTTCGGAAATCCGAATGTTAACGCGCTTGTTCTTTATCAGCGCCGATTTCGCGTAGTCTTGAAAGCGAATCATCTCTCGCTTTGCATGAGGAACGGTCTTTAGTTCGCCTCGTTCAAATGCATCACGAAGATCCTTTTCTTCTTTGTTCAATTTCATGTCATTTGCCTCCCAAATATGCCTTTGTAGCCTTCCGACTCGGGATGATCGTTTTCAACTGGACTACGGATTCTGTCTCATCAAATGGGACCAAGTAGATATATCCTTCGATGTTCACTACAAAGATGCGTTGTCCCGGATACTTCTTCTGGTTCTTTTTGGGAACGATGTCCACCAGATTGCCGATCGCAATATAGAATACGATCTCGTCGAAGGAAATCTTCCTCTCGGCCTTAAGCCATGTGTTCTTCGTTTCATCCCACTCAAATAGTTTCATTGTTCAATATATACCATAATGTGTGCCTAATGGCAACAGCAACATCTTCTTTATTTCTCGTTAATCGCTCCGACCTGGGCGTTGAATATGGCGCTCTATCATCAATCTCTTGAACTCGGTTGTTGGACAATTTCGGGTTTCATTACTTATCCTATTTGTGCAAGCATAGCCCGACTTGCCGCAAAAAGCAAAGCACCCGCCATGGCGCCAGCGGTGAGAGTGATCGGATCAGTCCACCACACGAGTTTCAGATATAAAAGAATCAGCCCCATAATAATGGCAACCCATAATTGTGCCTTGCGCAAGGCGATTGGAATGCCATTGAGAAATGCGCGGCGCAGGATGAAATAGGAGAAGAGCATAGAGTGACCACTCAGGGGGATGCACAAAGAGAGTCGAAAGCATGACACGACAACTAGGACGGCGATTGCCACACCAAGTTCCACCGCCGCGCGTTTCCTCTCGTGGGTAGCGAGGAGCCCGGTGAGTTCTGCGACGAGCATGCCGAGAATAGGGAATGGAGACAATATATACCAATACGGAGAGTTCTCCTGCAATGGGGTTGTAATGCGAATGACCGGAACAGGACCCTTGTGTAGCAACCAGACTGCGCCAATGGCTGTGATCACAGCGACGATGCACCAATGAACCGCTTGCGTTGCCAACCAAGGGGTTTCATCGCGTTCTTTCATCTCATTGCGTCCAACGCCCGAATTAAGCCGCGCCGCGAAGCGGCGTCGGCTTGAATGAGTTGTTAGGCATGGGTTGGATTTTCCCCACTTTCTGAGTCGCCCGGTAATCCCCTCATCACCGTGGCATCAGCGCGAACACACCCCAGCCCAGGT
>JAPLCW010000090.1 GCA_026392015.1 Candidatus Auribacterota bacterium
CGCTATTTGACTTTCTCTCTCAACTGCGATATCGTTCTCCATGGGCGTATCCTCCTTTGCCCTCACGTGAGGGTGTTTCTTCTCCAAGATTCGGAGGATACGCTCTTTTACTTCCATACACAACTTTCAGTTATATCTCGATTCAGAAAGCGTTGGAGTCAGGAAGAGATCTGCTCAACGGTTGTGTTTAATGTCCAAAACCCCCGCAGCGAACCTCTTTTGTGCGTAGCTGATTATTTAAGCTGGGCTGTGCAGCGAGTCTTTGAGCGGGCTGAAATAAGGCATTATGAATTCATCAGAGAAAAGGTGAGTCTTGTTCTCGATCTCTACGATAGTGAGCACTATGCTAGAGGTGGAAACTATTATGATCGCGAACACCTGTTGACGGCTGAAAATAAATTAAGCCCGCCGTTGCCCTGAGAGGGTTACCCCTCGACGACATGAAGTCGGAATTCAGGCAACGCAGGCTCATACTTAATATGCGCCAAGTAGTGGCAAAAGTCAAATAATTATTTGCGATTGTCCAGCCAAATTAGAAATGTCCCCTTGATCACTCCCTCTCCCCCCAATGCTTGGGGGGAGAGGGTTGGGGTGAGGGGGGATAGAAGAGAGTTCCTTCCCCTGACACAGCCGCTGTGCGGGAAAAAAACCGCGTTTCGGTTGAGCATTGATTGAACCCTCGCTCTAATTTGCCCTACAAGGAACGATCTCATCGTGGTGAGGCCACCAGCATGGGTCTGTTTTTGTATCTTCTCCATGGATGATCAGCGGACGGCTTGTAGTATCTGATGCTGCCGGATATATCCACCGGCTTCTTTTCTCTGGCTGGTTTCCTCGCTATCTCCTCATAAGCAACTTCTTCACCCCTGTAGACAATATGCACTCTGCCTTCTAGCAACTCCTGGACCGTTACTTTCTTTCGCGCAGGAGGTAGCACTCTATTCCCCTTCATGATTTGAAAAATGCGATTCTTCCACCGGATAGTCCAATCGTTATCCACCACGCGCTCTTCTTCGAAACAAAACACGGTTCTCAGATCCAATCCCTCCGGTATGGGGCGGTGAAAATCAACGTCGCTCTTTGGCTCAACAGAAAAACGCCTGTTCATCTCTTTCAGGAACCCACCTTTCAGAAATGCATTGCCTTCCTTTCGCGTACTGATCTCCTCCAGACGCATTTCTTTGATCAGCCTATCCTGCAATACACCATGCCTGCGCTCCACGCGCCCCTTGGCCTGCGGCGAGAGCGCCAGAATGATCTTTATCCCAAGCTTCTTCACTGCACTACCGAATTGGGTCAACGGCTTTTCGCCTTTCAAATCCTCTCCCACCGTTGCCTGACGATCTGACACGTAGATGGTATCCCGATCCACATACAGCGATACGGGTATGCCATTCTCGTCTATGTACCCCCACAACGTCAGCATTGCCGCTCGTGTTGTCTCCCCCTCGTGAAACTCGGCAGTGCCTTCCCCCGTAGCATCATCCACCATGTCCATCAGCACCGCTTCTTCTCCTCTGCCCTCAAACCAATCCTCCATCGAGCCATCCATCTGCACCATCTCACCACGATGTTCCTTCCTCTCTCTCCAGCTCCGGTGTTTTCCCCTCTTGCGCTTCTTTACCCATAAACCTTCTTCCAAAAGCCACAGCCTCAAGGTCTCGTCATGTACCTTGTACCCTTCCTTCTCCAGCTTCTCGCTCGCCAGTGTCGGCCCAAACCCTTCGTAGCGCTCCCGGTATCTCTCCAGCACCTTCTCCCTCATAATGGGATCCTTCCGCCGGTTCGATACCCTACCACGTGATCTATGCACTAATCCCTTATCACCTTCCTCTCGATACCTCCGGTATATCCTCTTGCTCTGCCGATAGCTCACTCCTATCAGCTCTGCTGCCTTCTTTAACCTGATCCTCAGCCCCTTCACTGAATCCATTACCCGGAGCCTCTCTCGCTCCTTTTCGCTCATCTCTAGCATCCCCTCTCTCATTTTTACCCCCTTGCCGGGGGTTATTATAGGGGACATTTCTATTTTGGTAGATAGGGGACATTATCATTTTGGCGTGACAATAATTATTTGCGATTTGTTCTAGCAATATTAGAATGTCCGGTTATTTGCGATTTATTTACGGCATTAATAAACAGCTTTTAGAGCGCGCGCAATACCAAGAGCCTGCGGAGCAGGCCCTCCTGCGTCCCGCTCAGCGGGACTTCCGCCTATGCCAAGGCTTCGGCGGACGGGTCGGAGGGCAGGCTAAAAGCCCGGCCCTGAGGTAGTGTTCATGGATATAAGAACGGGGTATAATGGAAAACGCATATGAAATATAAAAGATCGAAAAAAATCTCGCCTCGTCAGGTGAGGGACGGTCAGAGCCCCTCATTCTCACCCGGCGGCGATTCACGAAGCATTGTTCTCTACAAGTCCCCGGATGGCAAAGTTGCCCTGGATGTACAGCTTGAGAGCGAAACTCTATGGCTGACGCAGAAGGATATGGCAATCCTTTTTTCGACGGAGCGGAGTGTAATTACCAAGCACATTCGTAACATCTTCCGATCAGGAGAATTGCGGCAGGAAAGCAATGTGCAAAAAATGCACATACCTCCACATCCTTAAGGGATATACGATCAACGAGAAACGGCTAAAAGAGCAGAATGCCCGGCTACTTGAGCTGGAGCGGGCTGTGAAATTGCTGGGGCAGGTGATTGAAGGTCGGGAATTGGCGCACGACGAAGCGGATGGCCTCCTGAGGGTCATCACCGACTATGCCCACGCACTGAGCCTGCTTGATCAATACGACCATCACAAATTAAAGATCGGGGCGACCACCCGCCGGGCGCCATTTGTGCTGACCTATGACGCCGCCCGGGCGGCGATTGATCGCATGGCCGAGCAGATGCATCGCGAAGGCCGCAGCCTTGGCCTGTTCGGCAGGGAAAAGGATGATTCGTTCAAGAGCGCAGTCGGGACTATTTATCAGACCTTCGGCGGCCGGGATTTGTATCCCAGCGTCGAGGAGAAGGCCGCCCATTTGCTTTATTTCGTGGTAAAGAACCACGGATTTGTGGATGGCAACAAGCGCATCAGAGCAGCGCTGTTTGTCTGGTTCCTCCATGCTAATGAGCTGCTTTATCTATCCGATGGCCGCCGCCGTCTGGCCGATAATGCCCTCGTCGCCCTCACGCTCCTCATCGCCGAGAGTAGACCGGCGGACAAGGACGTCCTCATCAAGGTCGTCATCAACCTCATCAATCGCGAGAACAAGCCATGAAAACGTGGACGAAAGTGAAACTGGGGGAGGTATTACGACTCGACCTCGGTCGTGTTCCGGTAGATCCCGGAATAAGGAAGGAATAACGCTATGGATAAGGAAATTTATGGGTTTTTCAATGATGATGGCACACCGATAAATCCCAATCTTGTGACAAAACCGAGTCTGTGCGTTTCATGCAGGAATGATGATGATCCTCAGCAAGAAAAGCTTTGCATGCTGACCCTCATGGATCATCAAGGTGAGGAGGAATTCAGGTGTGCCGCGTACGAGAAGAAGTGATCCCAACAAGAAAGAGTATAGTAACTCTAGCGCCGGAGATCGTTTTTTATGAACAATTTGAAAGGAAAGCTGGAATACAGGAAAAGATAAAAAAAGAGGCATCGCCGAGGGACAAAACCCTTTGGCTAGCCTCTCATCATGCTTCATTAATAATATGGCATATTGGGCATTTTTTCCATACTGAAATTTTTCACAACAGGGAAAGCGGATGTTGTTGAACAAGCGTAATTGCTCAGGAGCCAGAATTCAGAAGTCAGAAGGCAGGAGTTAGAATAAGGACGCCGGCGGCGACATTTGAGGACTTGGGATACGGCGATGTTTCCGAGTTAATGGAGTTACTCGAAGAGGTCAGTAAGCTACTGGAAGCTTATGCGCGATCCATTCCGGATTCTGGCTCCTTACTTCTGACTACCTGAGTAGTTACAAACAAGCTAAGAAAGTAGAGGCGTTCCGATGACAGAAAACAAACAGTCTAAAGGGAAATGCGCCTATTGCGGACAAGAAGAGACACAAAGAAAAATGCCGGGGCATCTGGCGAAGTGTCCGCAGCGTCGGGAATTGATTTCCAAGGTTGATCGCAAAGGAGGCCGAAGCGAGGCGTTTTTTTATCTTCGAGTCCGGGATGCATGGCAGAAGGAGTTCTGTCTGGATCTGGAAATGCGCGGTTCAGCATCATTAAATGACCTGGACAATTATCTGAGGGCGATATGGCTGGAATGTTGCGGTCATTGCAGCAGGTTCTCGATAGGTGGATGGAAAGGCGAGGAAATACCGAAAACACAGAAAGTTAAAGCACTATTGGGGGCCGGGATAGAACTGACGCACATTTATGATTTCGGAACAGAGTCGGTGACGTTGATTAAAGCGGCGAGTGTGAGAGAAGGCGCGCCGACAACCTCGCATCCAATCGCCCTGATGGCGCGGAATATGCTTCCTGAAATGCGTTGCATGAAATGTAAAAAACCGGCGATATGGTTATGCATGGAATGCGTAATTGAGGACGAGCGATGGGGGGTATTGTGCGACGAGCATGTAAAAACTCATCCCCATGACAACTATGGTGAAGCCGTCCGGATTGTGAATTCGCCCCGCCTTGGGATGTGCGGCTACAACGGCCCGGCGGCCCCGCCGTATTGAGCGGCTGAAATCATGCGGCTGTTTCGGCCCGAAAGGAAGAGATGCTCAAGGAATTCAAGAGGATAATCGGGGACCCTGTCTACAACGCCTACTTGTCCACGCGGAAGGTTATCGGCCCGGATGCCCGCACCCATCGCATCAGCGTGGTTATCGCCGCGATGCTGAGATATGCGTTGCGCATGCTTCCCGAGCAGTGCGAGAAGGACTCGCTGGGAGCAGCCCTTATCTCCCTCGACGAGGGAGCGGACCGGTCGGATGGATACCGGAGGGTTGCCGATTTGATCGAGGAGCTTTGCCGTGAGGCGGGTATGTGCAACCGCCGGCAATCAGCGCGGGGAGATCAATATAGCATTGCGGACAATGTGATTGCCGAGCATTGCGCGTGGTACAATATGCCTTGGGAAGAATATTGAGCCGGGCAGCGCGCAGCACACGCAGTATCGGTTTGTTGCTCGTCCGGACACAATCTCATCTCAAGCGTTCAGCCTGATGAATAGACAGGAACTCCAGACCAAACTGTGCATTGTCACCTCGGAGATCCTCCGTGAGAAGGGGTATATCAGCGTGGTGGACGTTTTTATGAAACTGGGGTACCTGGATCGGAAAGATTACGAAGTATGGCGTTCCAGGAGGGTTCCCTGTCTGGAGGATGTGATTAGGGTCAGTCCAACCCGCATCAACTTCATTATGCGAATCTTGCGGCGCAACAGTGTCAACGGACGGTTAAAGCTAAGTTGGACCGCCTACATGTCTTGGGGAAAGGGGACGAAGACCCCTTTGCGCTTCTCAAAGTCCGGAGAGGCCGCCATTGAGCGGGCGTATGCAACCCATTTTGTGAAAGGAAAAATGAACTATGGCAAAACTGGGAAGTGATAAAAGGCCTTTGGTCCTGCGTGTTCAGACGCAAGCCCGGGCGCAGGAGCTGGTCGCTTTCTGTGAGGACCACGGCTGGAAATATGTTCTCGAAATCGCGCCAGATAAACCGGAGGATATATCTGATCTCGATAAGATTCATAATCCACAACCCCCTGTCAGAGCGGAAGCGAAAATCGGAAATAATGATCCCTGCCCCTGCGGCTCCGGCAAGAAGTACAAACGATGCTGTATGAATAAGAATAATAAGGCCGGCGAGGCAGGAAAGGAGATGAATAGCAGAAAAGGGTACTTGCGCAAGGACAAACCTCCTATCAGCCGTATGGGCTTATCGCGGTTTCGCGAGGAATTGAAAGAGCATCCTGCGCTTTTGAAAAAAATTAAAAAAAGTTAGCGGCTGAGCTCCCCGAAGTTAATTTTGACGATTTTCCATCGGCAGGATGGGACGGCCGCAAGCTTCGAGAGATGACTACGGAGGATATCATAGCGAAACTTCGATCTTTAGATGTGATGTTTGACGAGGATGTTTTTAAGAATAAAGCCCGGCAATATATATCAGCAATACGGCTGGCTGATGACCATTACTATCCGCGAGACGATAGCGGCCTTGGGCAGGATGAGGATTTTATCTGGCTGGCAATAGTGGAGTTATGGAGACGCATCATTCCTGAGCGCATCAATGTGGAAATGCTCGATGACGCCATGCAGGAAGGCTACGCTCTGTTGCGCAAAAAAGACTATCTGGGAGGGATGAGAGAGTGGCAGACTGTATGGGAGATGATAAAAAGTCTCATCCCCGCCAAAATCAAATCCGTTGACGGAGCGGATGAATTTCTCCCTGAACCTCTGACGCAGAGCATACGCAACTGGTGCGGGGATTTTGAAATGAAGTTATACAACGCGCGTATATATGAACAGAGAATCGCTTTTTGTCGCGAATTCTGCCTGAGATTCCCCGACTCGGAAGCCGAGATTCAGGGAATGCTCAGGGCTGAAGCGGAGTCTTATGCCGAGCTCGGAAATTATGACACCGCAGAGAAAATTTTTAAGGCGCTCACGGATAGATTCCCCCATGTTATTTGGGGATATGTCGGTTGGGGGGATATGTACTGGCTTTCCCGATGTTCAAAACGCACTTCGCCGGATTACGATAAGGCAAAATGCGTATACAGGATGGGATTGGAAAGATGTATGGAAGAAGCCGATGTAATTCATGGGCGGATCGATGATTTGATGCGGGAGAGCGGAGAGAGAAAAGCCTTTCAAGGAGTGCGAGATTTTGTTAGGAAAATGCTTTATAAAAATTCCGAATAATCTACGTAATCCCTTCAGGGTTGGTCAGCGCGCGCAAAAGCAAGAGTTTGGGGAGCAGGCTGGGGTATTATGCAAAGGTTAATTGGTGTGATCAGGATTAGTGTGCCGGGTGGATCAATAGGGTAATAAGCTCCGTAATTGGGTATTATGGAATGGATAATACCCAATTAAGATAACCAGAGAGCAGGAGATTATCCGCAGATATGAAAAAGAAACATGCCAAAAGTAAGGTGGAGTATCCCTTCGCCACGATAGCTTTTTACGGTCCTGATAATAAACACGCAAGCAAGGTTGTGGTGGGGATCATAACCGACGAGAAGTCCGAGCCTGAGCCGCTTGAGAGATGGGTGTCCGGGCAGATTGATGTGAGAAGAAATCCGAAGATCGGCGAGGAGATCAAATCTTTTCTGGATGCACATCACGTGAAGCGCGTTATTGTAGCAGACGGGATTATCGGCTGCCCGCATGAAGAAGGAGAGGACTATCCGATGGGAACTAAATGCCCCTTTTGCTCATTCTGGCTGAATAGAAATAGATTTACTCACAAAATTGAAGATGAGGATTGATATGTTAAATGGAAAAGAGACGAATCAGAAATTCACCGAATATCTTTACAGAGGGATAGAGCTGTTTAATCTGGAAGAGTTTGACGGATTTCAGGGCTAAAGCAGACGTTTTCCGCAATCGATTGTAGCCCAGATAGATATATCAGAGAATGTCCATTGATGGCCTTGGGGACATTTTGCGATATATCAGCTTTGCTTGCAAGCAGTTGTCGAAAACGTCTGGGAATATCCGCGTCGCGAGTTTCCCTTCCCTGAAGGGCTTGATAAATCAAGCCCCTACAATAGGTACGCAAATATCATGTTCGGGGCTATGATTATTTCACACCTTCTCAGTTAGGGTGGTGTTTCTACCCCCCAACCCCGACCCTTTTTCGGAAGGATCATGGCAAGTTTCCCTCGAGGGTGGGATATGAGTTGAGACCCAGCGAAACTGAGATAGTGTGAAAAAATTGTTTTGCAGGGATTGGATCCTTCGGCAAGCCCAGGACAAGTTGTATCCGATCCTTCCTGTAAGGCTCGATAAATCGAGTCCCTACAGCCTATGGATTTCAGAAAAGGATGAAACCCTGTTTTTTCACACCTTCTGGCCCATTATGGAATACTCTCACAAGTAATGGGCCAGTCTTGGGGGGTACTATGAATTGTGGGGGTTCGATTTATCGAACCCGGGCGCGATCCTTCGACTTCGCTCAGGACAGGTTCGTCACGCCCCTACAAGTTAACATTCTGTATCTGCCCCCATAAGTAACTCATTACTCCCACAATTCCTTTTCAGAACTTACTGCCTTTTGTATTATGGAATGCGCCCTATTGAGAGACAAGTTCCTCTGTAGTCCAGAGGGGGAGGGGATATGCAGTCGATGGGTCTTGAACAGCTCGCCAGGGTACTCCAGACATCAATCTCTCCCGTGGCGCTCATCTCCGGGATCGGCCTCCTTCTTCTCTCCATGACCAACAGGCTGGGGAGGACCATCGATCGGGCGAGGAGCCTCTCACGCGAGATCCATCAGAATCCTCAGGGGGAGAATGAGAAATCGGTTGTCCAGATAAGGATCATCTATCAGAGATCGAGGAACCTGAGGCTCGCCATCACCCTGGCTTCCCTCAGCATGCTGTGCTCCAGCCTGATCGTGGTTCTCCTGTTTGTGATCAATGTCGCCAACCTCAGGCTCCACGAGATTATCATGGTGCTCTTCACGATCGGCCTGCTCCTGCTGATAACTTCCATCGTCCTCTTCATTAAGGATATCAGCCTTTCTCTGAATGCGCTCAAACATGAGATCGATGAGCATCTGTGAGAATTTGCGATACTATAGACTAATGGGTCTTTTATTGGGAGGGGGGCAGCACACCCCCCGCCCTCACCCTCCCCCTCAAGGGGGGAGGGGATAAAAGGATTAGCCACACAAAGAGGGGATAAGAGATCTAAGTAGATAAAGCATGCTCTTTAAATCACTATCGTGGATGAATCGCTGCGGGGAAAAGATATCACCGGCCTGATGCCGGTGGATCACATGAAGGAAGGGAGGGGTATATGCCAAAGAGTATCACATTCAAGGGGTCGCCGCTCACGGTCGTCGGCAGGATGCTGAAGGTCGGTGAAAGAGTGCCGGAGTTCACGGTCGTCTCACAGGACCTGAAAGAGGTCCACCTGGCGGATTCCAAGGGAATGACAAGGGTGCTCACCTCCTTCCCCTCGATCGACACTCCGGTGTGCGACCTCCAGGTGAAAGAGTTCAACAAGAGGGCCGCTGCGCTGGCGAAGGGAGTGACGGTGATCGGCGTGAGCATGGACCTGCCGTTTGCGCAGAAGAGATTCTGCGAGCTGAACGATATCGAGCGGGTGACGGTCGTCTCCGATTACCGGTACGCATCGTTCGGCATTAACTACGGCCTCCTCATCAAGGAGCTCAGGCTGCTGGCGCGGGCGGTGCTCATCGTGGATAAGAACGATGTGCTGAGGTACGCGCAGATAGTGCCCGAACTGACGGAGAATCCGGATTACGAGCAGGCGTTGAAAGGTCTGGATGAGGCTCTGAAAAAGCCCTCGAAGGCGAGCGAGGAACCTTTTTCGCACTGTGTTCCCTGTGAGGGCGGAGTGAAGCCGATGGTCGAACGGGAACTGCTCGCGATGAGCGCGCGGTGTCCGCAGTGGGAGATAGTCGAGGGCAGGAAGCTGGTGCGGGAGTTCAAGTTCCCCGACTTTCAGGATGCGAAGCGCTTCGTGGATTACATCTCCGTTATCGCGGAAGAGCAGGGGCACCACCCCGCGCTGCTCCTCACCTGGGGTAAGGTGAAAATCACGCTCACGACACACGCAGCCGGCGGGATCACGACCAACGACTTTGTCCTGGCGCGCATCATCGACGGGTTGAGCGGGGAATGAGCACCGACCGGAAGATCGCGAAGGCGTCCGCGCTCCTCATCGTCATCAGCGGGTTCGGTTACCTGCTGGGGCTGGTGAAGGAGATCATGGTCGCAAATTATTTCGGCATCGGGGGGGCGATGGACGCCTTTTACGCGGCCCTCACGCTTCCCTCGATGCTAAATAACATGCTTCTCGCGATCTTTTCCGCGGTGTTCATACCAATCTATATCAGGTACAGGGAGCAGGGGAGGGAAGAGGCGAACCGGATTGCGGCCTCGGCGATCAACTGCCTTCTCCTGCTGCTCTCACTCGGAGCGCTCCTCCTCTTCATTCTCGCCCCGTTCGTTATACGTTCATGCTTTCGCACCTTCACCCCCGCAACAATGGCTCAGGCTGCCGGTATATTGAGGGTCCTATGTCTCACCGTGGTTCTGAGCGGATTGACGGGGGCGATGACGGGGATTATCAATGCGCAGCAGAGCTTTTTCTGGCCGGCCCTCTCACAGATGTACATCACGATCGGAACGATACTCTGTATCGTCATTCTCGCTCCGTCCGCGGGTGTCTACTCTCTCGCGTATGGGTTGTGCGCCGGTCTCCTGGCACAGTGCATTTTCCTGATCCCAGTGGCAAAGAAGGCCGGGTACAGGCATTGTTACTGCCTCTCCCTCAACCATCCCGCACTCGCGCAGATGTTTCATCTTGCGCTTGTGTTTTTTATTGCCATTATCGCCGGTCAGGTAAATATCGCGGTAAACGTGGTGATGGCGTCATACCTTTCGCCGGGGAGCGTCGCCGCATTGGGTTACGCGAACAAGCTGATTCAGGTCCCCATAGTGGTTTTCACCGGAGCGCTGGCCACAGCCGTATACCCTTTCTTTTCAGCCCAGGTCGCGCGTGACAGCATCGATGAGATGAAGCGCTCGCTCGCGAGGAGCATTCGGACCGCGGCGTGCATATTCATGCCCCTGACGGTGATGCTCGCGCTCCTCGGGAAGCAGATTATCGCACTGCTGTTCCAGAGGGGGGCGTTCGACCAGCATGCAACGGACCTCACCTCCGCGATCTTCATCTGCTATTCGTTCCAGCTTCTCTTTTACACCATTGGGATAATCTCGATGAAGGCATTCCTCGCCTTTCAGGAGATGGCGACGCTCGCGAAGGCCGCAGTTGTGGGGGTGATTACGAACGTGATCCTCAACCTGATCCTCGTGCGCATCGTCACTCCTCCCGCAGCGGGGATCGCGCTGTCCACCTCGTGCGTTCAGGTGCTCATCATGTGCATCCTGCTTGGTTCGCTCAGGAAGAGGATCGGGGGCTTCCACGGCGCGTATATCGCGAACGGCATCGCGAGAATCGCGGTGGGATCTCTCTGCATGGGCGGCGCGATGTGCCTGTTGCTGCGCATCTCCCACGGAATGATTCACTCCTCTTCCTATAGCGAGAGGATTATCGGCCTGGGAATTGTTTCTTTCTCGGGCTGCGCTCTATTCGCCCTCCTCGCGTACCTCCTGAATGTCGAAGAGGTGAGGAGAGCCGGTTCCATCCTTTACGACCGCTTCCGGAGAATAACATAGGATTTGTGGAGTGCACTGAGCAGTGGTTTGTGGAGAGCATGGGAAAAGTTGGATTTTGGGTTCTCTTCCGTTTTGTGTGGGTAGAATATCATCCCCTCCCTTTGTGAAGGGGGAGGGATAACGTGATCTCATGGAAATTCGCTTTTTCTTTTTGGATTAATCTATTGTGGCTCAGAGAGTAAAAATCAAGGGGATAGGGCTGTAGCGTGTACATTACCGTTGTCATCTCTGCGTAAGCAGGGATCCAGTTTGAAATATGTAGATATGGATTCCCGCGGGAGTTTACCCTCGTGAAAACGGGGGCGGGAATGACAACGTACTAAGAATAACAGTATCAGGGTAATGCCTGTATCCTTAGCGATCTCAGTGGTTAAAAAAGTTCGCGCGAAGCGCGTTAAGTTCAGTCACCCGCACAAAACGAAAGAGAAGCATTTTTGGTTCTCTTCCATTTTGTGTGGGTTTCTTTAGCTATTTCCTCCCCCCCCAGAAGGGGGGAGGTTGGGAGGGTGCTGCTTTCCACAGTGACTAGTTTCTGGTCGGTAGATGTCTAGAAACCAATAATCAGAAACTGTAGTATCACCCCCACCGTCACCCTTGCTTCGGCAGGCTCAGCACAGGCTCCCCTTCTCGGGGGGAGGGGATAATTGGATTTACCCACACGGAGTGGAAGAGAACCGCATTTCTTAATTTGTGGTCGGAACTAATACGAACGCAATAAGTGCCATTGCGAGCCGAAGGCGAAGCAATCCCGTATTTGATTGCTTCGGTCGCTACGCTCCCTCGCAATGACAAGTTATTTAATACGTTTGTATTAGATAACGGAATATCTCGGATTTGATATTGGATTTGGATTTGGTATAAATGATCTATCGTTGAACGCCTGCGTAGTGTAGACCCACAACCGGCAATAACTTAAAGGCCCTATGCGTTACGCGCTTATCAGTGATATCCACGGAAATACGGATGCGCTCCACGCCGTCCTCGCCGACATCGAGAAGTCGGGCGCGGATAAGCTCCTCTGTCTGGGGGATATCGTCGGGTACGGCGCGGAACCGGAGGAGTGCCTTCGTGAGGTGCGATCCGAAAAAATAGACACTATCCAGGGCAATCACGACTCCGCGACGGTGGGGACCACCCCTCTCGAACATTTCAACGAGTACGCGAAGGAGGCGGTGCTCTGGACCGCGGCGCGGCTGGGCGCGGAGGATAAGAAGTATCTCAGGGATCTTCCCCTCACGCGGGATTATGGGGGATTTACAATTGTTCACTCATCGCTCGATGCGCCGCATGAGTGGCACTACATCGTGGATATGCTCGCCGCACGGAGATGTTTCGAACTGCTGACCGAGCGGATATGCTTCATCGGGCACTCACATGTTCCGCTCGTCTTTACGGAGAGCGGCTCGCTCAGTTGCGGCAGGGAATCTGAAATTGCCATACGGGAGGATGCGCGCTATATCATCAATATCGGGAGCGTCGGGCAGCCGAGGGACGGCGACAGCCGCGCGAGTTACGGTTTCTACGACACGGAGGCGATGAGGGTGGAGATACGAAGGGTTCCCTATGATATCCGGAGCGTGCAGATCAAGATAGAATCGGCCGGCTTGCCCCGTTTCCTCGCCTTCCGCCTGGGGATAGGGCGCTGATATGGGAAAGCCCTATGCATTGCTCGCCACTCTCTGGGCACTGATGATCTTCGTCGCCTGTTCCATTCCGGCTCAACCCCAGGTGTGCACGATCTTCTCCCGCGAGGATTGGCTCCTGCATCTGCTTGCCTTTGCGCTGCTCGCGGCTCTCCTGCACAAGTCGTTCAGGCACTCATGGGATCTCTCGCGGGCAAGAAAGGCCACCGTATCGAGCTTCGTTCTCGCAGTCACCTACGGCGCAGGAATCGAGCTGTGGCAGGGATGGCTCGTGTATCGTCAGTGCAGTCTCTGCGATTTTTCCGCGGATCTGGCCGGCGTGGCGGCGGCGTTGTGGATCCTGGGGAGGCCAAATGGATAAGGAAAAGCCCAGGCGCGAGATCGAGCGGTTGAGGAAGGAGTTGGAGCACCACAACTGGCGCTACTATGTGCTCGATGACCCGGAGATATCCGACGCCGGATACGACACGTTGATACAGCGCCTCGCGGAGCTGGAGAAAAAATTTCCTGAATACGTCACCCCCGATTCGCCCACCCAGAGGGTCGGCGCGCCCCCCCTCGGAGAATTCACGCAGGTCGAGCACCGGGTGCCGATGCTCAGCCTCGGCAATGCCATGGACGAGGAGGAAACGAGGGAATTCGATGGAAGAGTGAAGCGCTTCCTCAACATTCCCGAGAGCGGCAAAATCGAGTACGTCGCCGAGCCGAAGTTTGACGGCCTCGGGGTCGAGCTCGTCTTTGAGAATGGCCTCTTCACGGTGGGCTCGACGCGCGGCGACGGTGTGAAGGGGGAGGATGTGACGGTCAATCTCAAGACGATCAAGAGCATCCCGCTCAGGCTGAGAGGGAAAGCGGCGAATATGCCCCGGAGGCTCGAAGTGCGCGGCGAGGTGTGTATGAGCATCAAAGACTTCGAAGCGCTCAATCGAGAGAGGGAGAAGAAAGGGGAGCCGCTCTTCGCAAACCCTCGCAACGCCGCGGCCGGTTCGCTGCGCCAGCTCGACTCATCGGTCACCGCCGGTCGCCCGCTCGACATCTTTCTCTACGCGCCGGGGAGTGTGGAGGGATGGCGGTTCTCAAGCCAGTGGGAGTTCCTTCAGCAGATTCCCGTGTGGGGACTCAGGGTGAACAGGCACATCCGCAGGTGCGCCGGCATCGAAGATGCGATTGCGTACGGTGCGGAGATGCAGAAAATGAGGGATACCCTCCCGTACGAGATCGACGGCATCGTGGTGAAGGTCAACGAGTTCGCGTTCCAGGAGAGGCTGGGGACCATCAGCCGCAGCCCGCGATGGGCGATCGCGCGCAAATTCCCGCCACGGCAGGAGACGACCAGGGTTATCGATATCGTCGCTCAGGTGGGGCGGACAGGCGCGATCACCCCGGTTGCCATCATGGAGCCGGTCAGGATCGCCGGGGTGGAGGTGCAACGGGCGACGCTCCACAATCAGGATGAAGTCGACCGGAAGGATGTGCGCGTGGGGGATACGGTTGTCGTCCAGAGGGCGGGGGATGTGATTCCGGAGGTGGTGAAGGTGATTCCGGGCAAGCGGCCGGCCGGGACAAAGCGGTACGTGCTCCCCTCGAAATGTCCCGTCTGTGGCGCGGAGGTGATCCGGTTGGAGGGAGAGGCGGTTGCGCGATGCACGGGGATCTCATGCCCCGCGCAGCTCAAGGAGCACATTCGCCACTTCGCCTCGCGCAGGGCCATGGATATCGACGGGCTGGGAGAGAAGCTCATCGATCAGCTTGTGGACAGCGGTAATGTGAGGAGCGTTGCGGATCTCTATTTTCTTACCGGGGAAGATCTCGTCCCTCTGGAGCGGATGGCCGATAAGTCCGCGTCCAATATTCTTGAGGCGATCGACAAGAGCCGCCAGACGACGCTCGAGCGCTTTGTCTTTGCGCTCGGCATCAGACACGTCGGCGAGCACATCGCGAAGGTGCTTGCGACGGCGTTCGGCTCGATAGAGAAAATCCAGAGGGCGGGAGAGGAGAAACTCCGTTCCATCAGGGAGATCGGCCCCCAGATTGCGCAGAGCATAAAGACGTTCTTTTCCCAGAAAGGCAACATCGCAGTGGTCCAAAGGCTGCGGAAGGGCGGGGTGCGATGGAAAACGCCCGCGAAGGCGACCCGCGGCCGCCTTGCAGGGAAGACATTTGTATTCACGGGCGCGCTCGAGAAATTCTCCCGAGACGAGGCACAGAGCCTCGTGGAACAGGCGGGCGGGCGTGCATCATCGAGTGTGAGTGAGAAGACGGATTACGTCGTCGTGGGGACGGACCCGGGCTCGAAGTATGAGAAGGCAAAAAAGCTTGGAGTGAAGCTCCTTACCGAAAAAGAGTTCATCACGCTCCTGGGAAAGAGCTGACCGATACCGCGCCGCCTGCACTAACCATTAATGTAACTGGATATGTTTGAACTGATCATATCCTTCATCTGTGTTCATCCCCTGCCGGCGGGCAGGTGTGGTTATCTGTGTGTATCTGTGATGATCGGTTAAGCTTCAATGTGCATCACGGATAAACACAGATAACTGCGGATTAACGCAGATAAAGCAATATGCTGCGAAACAATGAGTTGCAGATTTGAGGGTAAAAGTCTTTGCTGAAAAAACGTAATGGGTCACTTATGGGTAGTATCCCTTTTACTTGTCATCCCCGCGAAAGCCTGCCTATGCCGAAGCGGCTTCGCGCAGGCAGGCGGGGATCCAGTATGAAACCTGGATTCCTGCTGGAGTTTACCCTCGTGAAAACGGGGGCAGGAATGACATATTCAGCAATGT
>JAPLCW010000112.1 GCA_026392015.1 Candidatus Auribacterota bacterium
TATGCTTTTCCATAGTCGGTCCCTCCTTTAGGTTAGTGGTTAAAATGTACGATATCTTAAACCTGTACTTTTATACCATTAAATCCTATTGAGGGGGACCGCCTTTTCACTATCTACATGGTAACTTCGGGGACAATTAAAGATTCTCTTCCCCTGTGAGAGGGGCGAGTGTGGGGTGGTAACGCCCTTCTTGATTTTGGGTTTCTTTATTAATCATAGACTGGTGCAGATAATATACACCCCCCACCTTGCCTCCCCCCTTCACAGGGGGGAGGGATTGAAAAAGTCAGCCGCACAAGACGGAAAAGAACATTGCTTTCTCAATCATTCCAGCGATATATTTCGTTTTGTTCCTTTATTGCCCAATCAGTGCCTATGGCAGTATATGCTCCAGTTATTGCACCTCCCACAATTGCTCCAACTGCTGCTCCTGGAGGGCCGCCTATGATACCACCGACAAAGCCTCCGGCTTTCCCCCCAGCTATTCCCCCCAGGATAGAGAAAGCGCCGCCAGATACTTCAAGTGAAGCCAAACTGGCTCTTTCTGCACGGCTTAAATGAGCATCTGAATCACGCACAATGCTCGAAATATTGCAGGCTCGATGCCCGGCCTCGACCGCGATGCCTATCCCGCCGGCTCTTCCTAAAGCGTGCAGAGAGCCTCTTGCTCCTTTCTCTAGTGCCGTATCAGCCGTGCCTGTACCGATACCCTCTAATGTTCCCGCCACCGCCCTTTTTATCCCGGCGGGTATTTCCAAGTTGTGAATTCCACACGATGCAAGATGGGTTTCGTGATTTCCAATAGACACACCGGGATCCCTGCCAAGATTGATTGTATAGCCGCGTCGATTTTCCGAAATGGTGAAAATCATCTCGCCATTTGCCCTGATCTCAAGGCATTCACGATGGTCGAGAGGTGTGTCTCTTTTTTCAATCTCCGGCCGCGCCACAGCTTTTTCGACTCCTTTTCGGCTCTTTACATCCTCAGACATCTCGCCTTTCTGCTCGGTGCCGGTGAATTGTGATTTGCCGGTGTTCTCGGTTCTTGTGTCCCCCCTCTGCTCGGCCTTGGAAATTTCTCCCATTCGCCTCATTTGATCATCCTCCGGGGCAAGGCCAAAGGGATCTATCAGGTTTATAGGGTTATTATAACAATACATATAGCGATTGGTCTTGTCCGGTTGTAGGCCATCTGCGTAAACTTTGATAAATCGGTGAAAGACGGAGTAGGCGCCATTGAAATAGGTAATAGTCGGATCGTCCGGGCCTTTGCTCAGCGGATCCTGAGTGATGAATCGCCCGATCTCAGGATCGTAAAATCTTGCCCTATTATACTGAAGCCCGATATCTTCTTCCCATTCACGGCCTGTGAATTTGAATATATTCGCCGTCTCACCTGTGTGGTCAATGATTTTGCCCCATGCATCATATGTGTCGCGTGCGGCGATATTTTGTGAGGAGTCCGTCATGATGCGAGTGCTGCCCAGGGAATCGGAATGGAAGTATCTGGGGCCGTTGTTATCTCTCCGACTGATCAGTTTGTCGATCCCTATCCCCTGGACGTAGCGAGCCTGTTCAGCGCCGCTCGCGTCATAGTCCTTGAGAATATTTATTCCATCGTACAGGAACCTGGTGACCTGCCCGGAATTGCTCGTTCTGCTCACCCGGCGTTTGTCTCCGTCATATTCGAAACTCGTAGTGCGTGACTCGTGATCTGTGACCTGCGTCAGGCGATTCTCAAAGTCATACTCATAGGTGGTCACCTCATCAGGCGAGCCCGAAACTTTTTTGGTTATCTGGATCTGATTTCCGTTATTATCATAAACATAGCTGTAGCTTACTGCTGCATCAGGAGTGTAGGTTGCCGTAATGGTTTGAGAGGTTGTATTTCCCGCCTTGTCCTTGACTGTACCGATGACGATGTTTTTCCCAGGATGGAGAACCACTCCCGAAGCGGTGAAGCTGTTGCCATTGACTGCCGCCTGTACCCCATTTACTCTCACTTCCTCAACCCCGCTAAATGATTCCGGCCCCTGATCGTTGACAGTGCCGGTCACAGTGATCTCCTTCGTCGGCGTTCCTCTGCCGCTCATCTGCCGCGTGACAAGCTGGTTGGCGAGATTATACCCATAGTGCTCGGCGCGAGCAGCATTTATCCATTTCTCCAGCCTATTGCCGACTTTGTCGTATGAGTATGACTCCGTTCCTCCGTCGGCATATGCCACACCGGTGAGCCTGTATATTGCGTCATAGATATATGTGATGGTGCCTGTGTCATCTGTCACGGAAATTCTGTTGCCCACCGCGTCATACCCGTCATAAGTTATCGATTGCAGTTCCGCCCCTTCCGAGTTGCGTGTCACCATGCCCGCGATGCGGTTTGCCGCATCGTAGGTATAGTGCGTGTGTGCGCCATTAGGGTAATGCATATCCGAGAGCCTGCTTCCCGCGTCGTAAATGTAGTCTGTTGTCCCTCCGTCAGGATCAATGAGATGATCCACCCTGTTCATCTCATCGTAATGGTAGCGTGTTTGCCCGCCCTCGGGATCATTCATCACGATCCTGTTGCCATTGTTATCATACTCATAGCCCAGTCTGTTCCCGCTGCCATAAAGCACAGTGATCAGACGGTTGAGCGTATCGTACCGATATGCAACATCATCAATACCCGGTCGGGCGTCAATCATCCGGAGGCGGTTCCCTGCGGCGTCATACCCATATTCGATGAATATCCCCGTCCCCTCCCACGTGCGCTGAATAAGGCGGTTGAGATTATCGTAGTCGTAGCGTATATGTTGCCCTTTCGCGTCCCACTGGTCTACACGGTTGCCCACCCTGTCATATCCGTACTGTGCCGTCTGAGCCAGGGGATTGATCACTTTATGCAACCTGTTCAATTTATCGTAGTAGTAATCGGTGCGGTGTCGTTCCGCATCAATCGTCCATACCTTGTTGCCCGATGTATCGTACCGGTATGTTGTTTCACCGCCTAGAGCGTCACGCACCTCCACAAGCCGGTTCAAGCTGTCATACCGATAGTGCGTGCTCCTCCCCTCGGCATCCTGGATCTGGATGCGATTGCCGGCAGGATCGTAAAAATGGCGAGTGGTGAGATTGAGTGTCTCATACGCTTCGGTCTTTTCTTTCATCCGGTTTAGACCATCATGGTCATAGCGAACTTTGTATCCATTCGGTTCGATTTCAAGTGTTCTATTACCGTTTGAATCATACCCAAAGAAGTATGAAGCGTCATTGGGCTGGAGCGTCTCGACGAGAAGATTACGCGCGTTATAGCGGAACTCGGTGATATTCCCATTCCTGTCTTTCTCTCTTCGCTTATTCATTCCGTCGTAGGCGTACGCTATGGATAGCCCCATCTGATCCGTTACCCCGGTAAGGAGATTTCTATCGCGCGTATATTCATAATATGTGTACTGTCCGTTCTTATCTCTCCCGGAAGACTTGTTCCCCATTCCGTCGTAGGTGTATAGGGTCTCAGCCCCATAGGGGTCGATTGCCTTGTAGAGTAAATTTCTCGGATAGTAACGATATTCCGTCCTGCGTCCCTCCGCGTCCGTCTCCGCGGTCTTGTTTCCCACACTGTCGTATTCATAATGTGTGAAATCGCCCATCGCATCTTTCACCCCCTCGATTTTGTAGAGTGTATCATACATATACTCCGTGACGATGGTGGACACGTTCCCGCGCCCATCACTGTTATTCGACGCCATCGATGTGTAGCGATCTTTTCTACGCGTGTACTCTTTTTCGCCGCCATCTGTAGAGGAGTCGCCGGAGCCGTTGTAGGAATACAGGGTGATCTTATCCTGCGGCTCTCTTTTCTGAGTGAGGCGATTGAGCGGGTCATAGACGAAATATGTCGTGTTTGAATCAGGGTCCCTTTCCAGGGTCTTATTGTTCTCTCCATCGTAACCGTACGCGGTGGCCGTTCCCTCCGGTTCCCGTGTCTCCACGAGCCTGTCCACGGAATCATAGGCATATTCCGTGGTATTTCCCCGCGGATCGGTCACCGTCCTCTTGTTACCGACATTGTCATACGTATACGATGTCTGGAGCTGCTCGCCGTCATCGCGGACGATCTTGTCCGTCAACCGGTTCATCAGATCGTACCGATATTCCGTGAGATTCCCGTTGAAATCTGTTTCCGCGATTTTGTTCCCCCACTGGTCATACACGCGGGTCGCCTCGAATCCGCCGCCTGAAGCGTATTCGGAGGGGGAGTATTTGATTGTCTTTGTGAGGTTCCCCCATAAATCCTCATAGCGGTATTCCGTTATATTTCCATTCGCATCAATCGTCTTTATTCTCTTGCCGAACTCATTGTACCAATGATGGATGGCGTTGTTTTCCGCATCGACCTCTTTCCAGAGTACGCCGTCAGGCCCATATCCCGATGGTGCTCCATCCTGCACATAGAAGTAGTATGTGGTGTGACCGTTGGCATCGGTGATACTGGAGACCTGATTGAAGATCGGCTCGTAAGCCCGGCGTGTCGCAAGGTTTGCACCTTGGGGATCTTCCTTTTTTGCGAGCATATTGCCCATCGCGTCGTAGGTCATCGTGTGGATGAGGTCATTGGTATCGGCTGTCTTCACCAGATTCAGCATAGGGTCGTACTCATAGGATGTTTCGCCCCCCAATGCGTCATAAATCTGTGTCACCAGTTTTTGCTCATACTGTTTTTCGATGCCCAGTTTTTTCCAGCGCTTCACGGTTCGGTATCCCCGCGAATCGGTTATTGTGGTGCTTCCCGCGTCGCTGTCACCCCGCGGCTCATAGGAGTAGCGCGTATCACCGATTCCGTTATCTTTGTATACACGCGAACATTTGTATTCGCCTGCGCGGGGGGGGAGATCGGGAAAGGGGGAGTCCTCACGGAGATACTCGAAATGAATTGAGTGACCATTGGCATCGGTTATACTCTTCAGCAGCCGGCTCTTTTGCGTTCCCCCTCCCCACGCCTCGTAGGTGTAATAGTCATACGTGGTCTCTTTATTGTCAAAGTTTACGACACGCGCAAGATAGCCGTCGGTATCGTAGAAGAAGCGCATTGTCCTCTCGTCCGGCGTTCCCGGAAATGCAGTGACTAATTCTATAAATTCATCGCCGTTGTAACCTATGGCTATCTTCCTCCCCACGGCATCGGTGACTGTGGTGAGCTTCCCCGATGTATCATACGTATAACTCGCCGTGTTGCCGTACCTGTCGGCCATGGAGACAATACGCCCCGAGTAGTCGGCGGGTGAAGGTTTCCGGAATGCGTAGACCGAACCGTCTTTGAATCTCACACGGTTGTAGTCCGGGTCCTCTCGGACTTCCATATGGTAGGGATTCCGGGGGGCAGCCATGGTGTCATTGAAAATCATGATCGCATCGCCGTCGCCATTGTTGAAGAGGAAGCCATGGACGTCGTCATATTGCCCTATGTCGAAGGAGCAGTAGTCGCACGGATCATTTCCTTCGTTGTCTGATCCGCCGCACGCGCATGGCCAATCGCACGCATCGCAGACAGGGGTGCCGTCCGGATCATCAAATTCATAATCGCCGCACGCGCACGGCCAGTTGCACAGATCGCTGCACGGATCGTTCCCCGCCTCGTCTTCCTCTCCGCACGCGCAACTCCAATTGCATTGATCGCAGTCGCTCTCTTCATCTTGACCGCATGCGCATGGCCAGTCGCATGCGTCACACTCGATCTGGTCCTCACCACACGCGCACGGCCAGTCGCACGGAGTGCACTCATCCTCGTCTTCACCGCATGCGCAGGGCCATTCGCACGCGTCGCACTCGTCCTGCTCCTCGCTGCATGCGCAGGGCCATTCGCATGCGTCACACTCGACCTGCTCTTCACTGCAGGCGCAGGGCCAGTTGCACTGATCGCACTCATCCTGTTCCTCGCTGCAGGCGCAGGGCCAGTCGCACGTGGCACAATCCCACGCATCATCGTAGAGAACGCCGTCACAGGTCTCGCTGCATGAGGACGGAGGGCTCCCGTCGGCGTCACAAGATCCATCGCTCAGACATGTATCGTAATCGCCGCTTCCGTCGCACCAATCCGCATAACAAATATCAAGGCATTCATCCCAGTCCGACTCTTCATCGCAGAGGGTGTCGCAATCGTCGTAACATGCGGAGAGGTCCGCACAGCAGCCGCAGAGATCATCCAGCTCGTCCCTGTCGCACCAACCTGCGCCCCAGGGGTCGGAATCACAGCATTCCCGCGGCCACGGCTCCTCACCGCAGCATTCGGGGGGCCACTCAGTCTCGCCGCAGCAGTCGGGAGGCCAGGGGCTGATGCCACAGCATTCCCGCGGCCAATCGGTGTCTTCGCAGCACTCCCGCGGCCATTCGGTGTCTTCGCAGCATTCCGGCGGCCAGCTCGCATCGCAGCAATCGGGGGGCCAGGCGTCATCACAGCAGCCGGGAGGCCAATCGGTATCCGCGCAGCATTCGGGCTCTTCGTACTGAGGCTCCTCCTCCAGCAGATCGCCCTCCTCGACATCCTCCATATCGCCCTCGTTCGTGCACCTATAGTACTCATGTGCATCCAGGAATTTATTCAGGGAGAATGACCAGTTGCCGCGGCCGAAGAGCCTTGGGGCATCGAAGTTCCTGCTGTTGTATGTCCTCTCCACGACGAGGGAAGCTCCACGGCTGGGGGGGACGACAAAATCCGTCTGTGTGATAAACAGGTTCCCGTTCGTGACGTTGACGGTGTATTTCTCGACCTGATTGGCATCGAACTTGCTCTCGCCCATGCCGACCCTCGCTTCCTGTTGCGGGAAACGCACCGTCTGGGAATACAGAGGGGTTCCCTGGGTCAGCATCGTGGCCGATGCTGCGAGCATCGCGGAGAGACAGAGTCCTGATTTCATTTTAGTGGAAAATCGCTCCATCCGCCGGTGACAGGATTGCAAGCTCGGGCGGAGTAGTATCGGGGTTGAGCGGGTCCGTATCCGCACCGTGGGCGATCGGGCCATCCCCGTCGGGATCAAGTGATCCATCGCTTATGCCATCGCCGTCGCTGTCGGGATTGGCCGGATCAGTCTCGCCGGGATCGACACTGCCGTTGAAGTCCACATCCTCTTCCCCGTCTGCCAGCCCATCATGATCGCAATCCGCGACGTGGGGACACGGATCGAGATAATCCATGAGGCCGTCGCCGTCTGAATCGACAGGGGGGGGAAGCGGCGTAATCGTCGGTGTGCGCGTCGGGATCTCTGTCGGTATCGCGGTGGGAGTCCCTGTGGGAGTGGGTGTCTTCGTCGGGCTTGGCGTGCCCGTGGGCACGGGTGTCATTGTCGGCGAAGGAGCGACTGTCGGAATGGGTGACGGGCTGGAAGTGGGGTTGGGGGTCGGCAGTGGCGTCAGGGATTGGATCGTAAACTGATCTTCGAGGGTGGCACTCCATCCGTTTGGGTTGGTGACGGTGAGACCGTAGTGGCCAGGCCCCACACCGCCGGGAAAGCGCGCGTGGATCTCATTCGCGGTCGCTGATTCGATGAGGCAACATTGTGCGTCAACCTGGACGGACATTCCCGGAGAATAGTTTTTGAAGTTGTAACCGGAGATTGTGATCAGGGGCATAGCATCATAGGCGTAGATCTGATCGAGGATGATCGGGGGTTCCGTCGAGAACGAGCGTATACGCGGTTTTAGCTCAGGCGGGGTGGCGCCGCATTCTTCCATCCGCGCGGCAAAATTTTGAACGAACTGGTTGACGATCAGGGGATCCCAGATCAGAAGCGTTGTCTCATCGTTCCATGTCTGGCTGGGGATGGTCCAGCGGGCTGAGCCATAGAAGAGGGAGGGGGCGGAGTTCATATGGAATCCATCGACGATGCCGTACTCCTGGTGGGGGTAGTGCGTGGGCGAAAAAGAATCAGGCCAACCTGCGGGGGGACAGGAATCACACAACGGAGCTCCATCCGCTTTTTCTCCGCATATTTTTGCCGAACCGTGGATGTTGAAAATCCCCATGCCTTTCTTCCGATCAAGGGCGGCGTACAGATTGCCCGGTGAAAAATAGTATGGATTATCGATAGGCCGGCACCACTCAAAGGTCCCTATCTGGAAGAGGAATTCATGATTTGCCTGGCAAGGGTACTGGATGCCGTAGCGGAACGGGTCCTCCTCCTCGGGTGAAACCAGCTTCGGATAGGTCATGTCCACATGCTTCACCATCTCACGCATGGGCCACAGGTGGCCCCTCTGCCAGTCCTCTCTGCGCGGGCCGGGGTAAAATTCCCAGAGCCTGCCGTTGATAATGAAATGGGTCTGTGAAGGCGGGTGATCATATTTCTCGGAATGATAGAGGGCGTCATCCTCTGTTCCCGCGCTGTCCCACATCAGATCAAATTCCTCCGCGAACGCAGCCGCCAGGTCGGCATCCCGGGCTTCCAAGTAGACCGAATCCCCCGTGCCGGGCGTCTCTTCAAACCAGTGGAGCGAGCCGCACCAGACCCAATCGTCTCTGAGAGAACTCCCGCCGCAGTCAAAAACGGCGAACTTGTTGTGCATGTCCTCGCTCTCGTCGGAGGACCAGTCGCACTGGACGGGGATTCCGGCGTCTTCCAATCTCCGGATGCGCGGATCCTTGATGGCGCCGGGGGTGGGGGAGGGGGCGGGATATTCGTAACCTGTCCGGTCCACGATGACCCGCACCGCGAGGTTCTCATCATTCTGTTTTGCCGTGATCAACGCCGTCACGACTTCATCCGCATCCGCTCTGAGCTTGCTCATGCAGATGTCGATTTTTTCCGTAGCGCGCTGGATCCTGTTGATAAAAGCCTGCCTGATATTCTGCGCCCCCTTCGCCGGAACGCCGCCCGCAATCATATAGTTCCTATCCACCGGCTGCGCGAAATAGACATTCACTTCGCTCGCGTGCGGATCAACCGTTGACACTTCGAAACCAGATCCGTCGCTTTCAACGACTACAGGAGCGTCGCTCTCGACGGCGTGGATGCTTCCGCTCCCGGCGCGCGCAGATCGCAACCGCTCCACAACTGCGGGGTGTGGATTGCCATATGGATTGAGGCCGCGTGCGAGGATCGACTCGGACGGGTCCAGCGCGCTTACAAGCGCCTGATTTGAACTGAACCAGCTCCCGCGCTGATTGACCCGATAGACATCAACCGGGCCGACCTTTGAAGCGAGTGAGGTTTCTATATCGTGATAGTAGGGCGCGGAGGGAGTAGTCAGCCCCGGCAGATCGCCGGCGGTGAAGTAGCCGAAATTGCCATAGGTAATCTTCAAAGCGATGGAGAAGTCCTCCTCGCTATAGGGCTTTGCCGGGTCATGACCGGGAATGTCGAAGGCAAGATACGGAGAATCAAGGACGCCGTTGCCGTTGACTCCGACGCATGTCACCGAAACGCCGCAACCCAGATCAATGATGGTGCCATCCTCGATGGAGAGCCGCTTCGCGCCCGCAGCCCGGACGTAATCGTCATACTCCCTGCCCTCGGATGACCATCCTCGATCATATACCGCAACAGCGGGGAGAAGATCGTCATAGGTGCCCGGCTCGCGATCCAACCCATATATGATTTCATCGATTCCTCCTATGCGATCAGGTCTGTAGTTGCTCGCGACTATATAATCGAGATGATCCGCTCCGTGGTTTTTCAGCGTCTGGACAACATAGGGGAGCACGCGGGTGAATCCCTGCCCGTCGCCGCATGTGTCAATGAGCATCGTTTCCCGCACAGGGGAGATGATCAGCGTCGCATCCGAATTGAGCGACTGGATATGATGGATCTCCAGCTTTCCGGGAGTCGGTGTCGCTGTGGGTGTCGACGTCGGACCGGTCGGAGTGGGTGATGCGGTGCGCGTAGGCGTTCGCGTGGGCGATGCGGTGGGTGCCTTTGTGGGAGTGATCGTTGGGGTGGGCGGCGGGTTGGATTCGCCGGGAGATCCGCCTGCCGGACCTGAATATTGTTCCCAGTCGCTGTCCGCCGCATCGGGGACAGGGTTATTCTCATTGGGCGATTCGCCATCTTTTTCAAGATAGAGCGATCTCCCGGTAACCGATTGTGAAAAAGTATCGACTACCTCTCCCTCTACCCATATCCCGGCGGCGGCCGCGTGGTCGTCAAGGGCTTGATCGTCGTTCCACACGTTATCTTCGGAGAAGGCGACAAAATCCACAATCGTCTCGGAATTCTGCTGTAACTCGATGGAACTGGTGTAGATTCTGATGCAATCCTCGCTGTTGGTAAGGTCGCTGCCCGACCATTCAGGAGCCCGTATCGCTCCTCTGCCATCCGACAGATCAAGATCGTCCGTGCCCGGCCAGTCGGCGGCATAGACCACCAGGCAGGCGGCGTGGGGCATCACAATCGCGCCGGCACCGGCGGGAAACTGGAAGAGTTTATTTCCGGCGGTCGTTGACTTATCGCGGAGGACCCAGCCGGATGTGGTGATGGGCTGGGTTCCCCTGTTGTAGAGCTCCATATATTCATGGTCGTTGAGGGTGAGGGCGTCATTTTTATCGGCGGCGTACATAATTTCGTTGATCACGATATTCCTCGGCGAGTCCGGCGGGAGCGGCGTGGGCTCAGGCCAGGGGCTTAACGCAAAAAGGAAAGTTGCCGTAGCCACCTGTTGCTCTTGGACATGCACCCCCTGCGGCGGGGGAGAGACATATCCTTCTGATCGGACTGAGATTTCGTGCGTGCCCACGCCGATATGTCCGATGGTTGCGTCTGTCACTTGTCCCATCGTTTGATAATCAATCAGGATCTCCGCGCCCCGGATCGGTATGGAGCGTACATGAACGGACCCGGATGCCTCTGAGAGTTCAAACGACGCAGTGGCAGTCTCTCCCTCTCGGACAATTACGGTTTCCGGCGGCGGGAGCGGATAGCCGTCCCTGCGTATCAGCACGGAATGGGTTCCCGTGCTCACGTCATGGAGAGTCGCATCAGTCAGATCCCGAGTGTCCGCATAGTCCAAGTGGATCCGCGCCCCGGTGACGGGCGAGGAAGAGACATCGATGGTTCCGGTCGGGAGGTTAAAGCAAAATTCTACGGCTCCAGTTTCATGAGGGGCGACATATACGTTGCGAGGTGCCGGGGAAGGATATCCTTCCCGGAATACGGAGATTGTGTGGGTGCCATAGTGAATGGGCGAAAGGACACAGTCGGTCACACGGCCTGTATCTGTGTAATCAAGGAGAATATTCGCTTCTTTGACCGGCGAGGAGAGCACCTGTAGCGAGCCGCAGGAGGGAGGCAGGGGAGTCGGCGTTCCTGTCGTCGTGGGAGTAAGCGTAGGGAGTGATGTGGGAGTGCTCGTCGGGGTTCGCGTCAGGCGCGGGGTGCGCGTCGACGTCGGTGCGGGAGTGGGCAAGGGAGGGACGGCATTCTCTGTTCCGATAGTCGAAGCGGTGATCACAAAATCGTCCCTGTCCGCAGTCTCCGGAGATCCATCCTCATCGGGGTCGGAATCGATACCGTTGGGGAATCGCGCAACCGATTCGTGGGCGATGTCGCCCGGAATGGCGATGCGTACGCCGTCATCGTCGCCGTCCCCCTCATAATCATCGCCTATTTCAATCGTGTCCATCACCGCGTCGGAGGGATCGCGGAGCATGACGAGGATACTGGAGCTGAGATTTCCGGCGGGATCTCCGATGACGAGGTAAGCAGCGGGTTGAAATGAGGTCAGGCCGCTCCCCTCGGAGAAGCGCAGGATTGCCGTTCCTCTACCAAGCTCTTCCACGCTCGGAACGCTGTCGATCAGGTAAATCGACCACCCTGAGAGATCGACCGGAAAGTCGGACTTATTGTAGATCTCTATCCACTCGTCCGCGGAGTCAACAGTTCCATCGCCGGGTATTTCGTTGAACGGTATCCCGTCGCCACCGCTTGTGTCATTCCAGTCGAGGAGCGGGTCGGTGACCAGTTCGTTGATCACCACAGAACCCCTTTGCGGCGGAAGGATGGGAGTGGGCGTGGATAGCGGAGTCGGTGTCGACGTGTGTACGGGTGTCGCGCTGAGTGTCGGTGTGGGAGATGCCGTTGGTGTGACCGGGGGTGTTGGAGTGAAAGGGGATATCTGTTCGGAAGGATACTCCAGAATCACACTGCCCGGCGGAGAAATCCCAAGATTCACTTTGATCAATAGCCCCATCCCGGGTCCCGCATATGTCAGCGTCTGGAGGAAATCAGGAACACCTGCATAATAGGAATGCACGAAAGGAAATACTCTGTCGTACGCAACCATCGCCTCAACCACGCCGGGTATCGGAGAGCCGTTCACGTAGATGAGATTTCTCAAATAGTCGCACATATTCGTTTCCACAATCCGCCCGGTCTCGTCCGATCCGAAACCCGCGGCCGGATTGTTCCCTGTGTAGTGAACCTGTGCGATAAGATCCCCCACGAGATTCCATCCCGGATAGAGCTTGACCGTCTCGCTCGCGCACAGCGCTTTCAATCTCGGCTTTCCGGAAATTTTCCACGCGCACGCCTCGCTTATTTCGATCCAGTATCCATAACCTCCTGCGAGGTACCGGAGCGTGTCAAAGGGACTGTTCTCGTAAGTGGCCGGCGCATTATAACGGCCACCTTCAGGATCGGGATGCCAGCCCATGATCCTCTGGACCTTATCCGCTATCCCCATGCCGCTCAGGAGGCTGTGGATGCTTGAAACCTCAACGTAGTTGTCCGGATACGTCGCCGGGATCATCGACCGCTCCGCCTCTCCCGGCAGGAACGACACGTAGTAGCATACGTCCGCGCTTATCCCTATGAGGTTAATCCCTGCCTCAAGCTCTATCGCTTGACCGCCGGAAGCTGGGTCGCCCGGGTCTGTGTTTTCACCCGTCATGGTCCAATACTGATATTCAGCGATGTTGGACCACCCATCGTTGTCCGGATCATCCTCCCGAGCGGTAAGAGAGCCTGCGTCAGGGAATAGAGCAATCCATTCCTCATAGGAGGATGGCGGTATGTGTGATTGCTGGCCGTAAAGCCCGGAGCAGATAAATGAATAAAGGCAGATCAAGAAAAGTCCCGTCCAAACTACTTGATTCGTAATTGCTCTAACAAATCTGGGCACGAATTGCGTCTCCCCGCCGGAAGAAGGCATATATCCTCTCAATCTCAGAGGCAGGTTCTTGCTTTGGTTTTTTGGCTCATGACGGATTTTTGTGATCAACAAAACAGAATATGTAGGGGCTTGATCCTTCGGCAAGCTCAGGACAAGTTTTATCAAGCCCTCATCGAATGCCTTGGTATGCAGCGGGTCCGATAAATCGAACCCCTACAAAGGATGACCTCTTTCTTGTCTACATGTATCAGCACTCAAAACTCACATCTATTTTGGCCGGCGTGAGAGGAGCCCTTGAAGGCTCATCCTCGAGCCGGACAACAGGATGCAGCATGTCGGGCAGATGTTACGCAGCCTTTTTCGCACAGTTCTTTCACAAAAATCCGTCATGAGCTGTTTTCCCCACGTCTTGTTTGGATGCTGTACATAAGTCCTCCCCCCTCTGAAGGGGGGAGGGGAGTGGGGGGGTGAAAGAATGCCCAAAGAAGAGAGCCTGAAGTTCAAAGAATGTTGTTATATTTAGTTTTCCACTTTGAACTTTCATTGTGCGCATCACCCCCACACATCTCTCCCTTCCGCCATAATAGTTTGCCTTCCGGCAGGCAGGGACAAGCTTCGGACTCGCCCGTCGCCGGCGAAGGAGGAAATGGATTTTTACACACAAAAATGAAACGTCTATAACTGGTAGGAAGCATAATCCGGGCCAATCAAGCGCAGAAAAATATATTTTCAATAATTTTATATTGTTTGCCGGTGGAAGGTGTTAGCGAGCTGAACATTTTGGGGATGGGAAAACGATCTGGCATGCAGCGTCAACTTAGGTTGTCTGTGTAAACGAAAGTTGTCAGAATCCCGGGGACATCATACGCAATTATGTAATTATTTTCGAAGGGACAGAATTCGCGGCGACTGTGCTATGCCTCATGTCGTCGTGCCCATTCTTGGCCCTGTCTACCGATAAGCAGGGCGGGCGGCGGGTAGGGATGAATGGCTACGCAGGTGATATTTCTATTTTGTCATGTGGGGGAAATTATTATTCTGATATGACAAGTGTTGCATACAAAGTTTACATTTTTAGCGCTCAGAGGTGTAAACAAAGTATGCAATTCTGGCTTCTGGGGCATCTATCGGGAATTTTCTTTCTTGCCATCATTGTCCTAATTGCTTCGCCGCGTAGTTATTACAACTATTTATGATAATGAAG
>JAPLCW010000061.1 GCA_026392015.1 Candidatus Auribacterota bacterium
CGCGTGCATTAATCGAAGGTAGTCGAATTTTCTATGCCGCGATGAGTGTCTGAGAAGTTGCAGCGTCATTTTCTAAAATTCCATGTGCAGTTCAGAGTAAAAAGAGGCTCCACAGCCCATTACTCGGACAGGCTCCTAGCCCTTCCTATTGCTAGACGGGGCAAGAACGGCCACGCCGCCACCATGAGATGCCGCACGACGCCATGCGGCATCGCGTGGAGCTCCATGTCCCCTGGCGAACGGATAAACTATATCCGGACGAATCCATCGGAATTTCATCCGAATCAATTTGTCGGATGAAATTGAATTTACTCCGGATTAAAGAGCAAGGATCGTCTCCAGAGAAGATCCAGATTTATATCCGCAGGTGGGAATGCGCTCAGCGCCCACCCACCCGTGGATAGTCAAATTGTCTCTCATGTGGCATGCTGCACTCGTCCAGGTATTTGTGCTGAAACTCATAATCCCCTTTTTTAAAACACCTCTTCTACCTGGCATAAAGGACGCCGTCCTGCGAAGCATTACAAGGATACGGTGTGCCCTTTCCAGAGGCTGATCCAGTCCAGGCAGAATAATGTCCATAAATTATATAGGGTGTATCGCAGTTGCCGTCGTGGCTATTCAAACCACAATGGCTCGCTTCATACCAAGTGCCGACCTCCCAAGGCCCCTGATAAGTATGGGCGTGTTTCATCAATGAGTCTATTCCGCCCTTCATCGAACCAAACGTCTTAGTACCTCCTTGAGTCGGATCGAACCATTCCGTCTCCCCTGCAACGGTAGACCGTAAATATTCTGTCGCCAGTGTAACAATAACTGCATCCGAAAGTTTTGCGACAGTGGTCTGTGTTGGTGAGATGGGCATCGTACCTACCTGGGCCGTGTTCACATGCCCTCTGTCATTGGCGATGATCCTGGCTACCAACGTCCAGCCGCCGTCGTCGGTGGTCATATCGCAGTATGCCTGGAAGGCAAAAGCCCCGGTCGGATTAATGGTGTAGACGCCGTCGCTTGCGGAGGAATTGGCCTCCTTAATGGCTTTACAGGATGCGTAAATTGGTGTTGGTGTTCCTGTTGGTGTTCCTGTTGGTGTTGGGGTTGGCTGCATTAATCCGGTCCCCGTTTGCACTCCCCAGCTTCCCGGCTGCGTGCAGAAAAATGGCATCCCCGATCTCACATCTGCTGCAGTCGTACTTGCGCACTGGGCAAATGGCGTTGCGACGGCATCGCCGATCTGCTTTGTCGTCTTCATCGTGCCGGCAGTGGGGCCTGTCGTGGGCTCCTGAAAACTGGTCTGCACAGTGAGCGCCGCGCCGCTCGTCAGATAGTCATACAGGTTCTGGAGCGTGTACATCCCGCTCCCCGCTGACGGAGCGCCCGGGGAATCAAGACTCCCCGCAATGACCGTATAAGACAGGCATGCCACGAACATCAAACTCAGAGCTATTGTGATTAACTTTTTCATTTTGATACCAATCCTTTCTCGATTCATCTTGAAGTTGCTAAAGGTAAGATTGCCACGTCCCGCCGTAGCGGGACTCGCAATGACGATAAAATTACGCAATCACCGGAGGGGCGCGGATGGGAGAAAGTTTGGCAAGACTGCTTATGTAAACCGGCGTATCGCAACACCGTATATGCGCACATGAATCATCTTTTCCCAGCTTGAGCGAACAGACCGTCCATGCATCCTTGTTGTATCTTTCATGATTGGTCATCAGGCCTGTTACGGGAACAGAGCCGCTGCTCATTTCAGAATCATATGGGCCACCGGCTAACCTGCTCCCCCCATCTTTTCCGATCTCTTTCCAGGGACCGGGATCGGCCTTCGCAAGATACTGTACTGTCCTCCCTGGCCCGAAATGCATCCAGCCTACGTTCTCCCCCCACGCATAGCCGTAAAATTGCCCGGTCTCATCAAGATAGACCTGCGAATGACTGGTGCGGAAGCTGATCCATCCCGTGACTTCGGACCACGCATAGCCTGAGAGCTTTCCCTTACCATCGTTGTTAATCCCCCAATCAATGCCGCTCCGATTGCTGTAGCGCTCCCCATCCGGAGGATGCCCCTCACCGAGGCATACCCACCCGCAGTTTTCGAGCCAGATCCAACCCGCCAATATATTTGAGCCGATCTTCAAATCGGCGTGTGTCGCTTTGAGATTGACCCACCCTA
>JAPLCW010000001.1 GCA_026392015.1 Candidatus Auribacterota bacterium
AGCTAGTCGGGTTCGGGACAGGGCAGAAAGCAGGTCGCGGGTGCTGTCGTAATCGGAGTAACTAGCTGAACCAGCGCTCATGCGCTGGAAGGGAGGAACTATGTCTATTGACTCCGCGCCTTTGATGGGTGACCCATTACCCGCTGACGCATTTTTCGCTTGCCCTGACCGGGGCGAATTGATAGAATCCTCCATAATGAAAGGAGGTGCACTGATGAGGCTTGCATCAGCAATGGTATTGATCCTGGTGGCTGTGCCTTTGATTTTCTGCGCGAGCGTCCTGGCAGAGGGTAAAAAGAAGGCTCCACTCGCTCCGGGAACAAAGATCGATCTGAATTCAGCGTCAAAAGAGGAGTTGATGAAACTTCCCGGCGTTGGCAATAAGATGGCGGATGACATCATTGCCGGACGTCCCTACAGCAGCATTGACGATCTGACAAAAGTGAAGGGGATTGGTGAGAAGAAGCTTGAGAGGCTTCGCCCGAACCTCAGCGTGGGCAAAGAAGAGAAAGCCCCCTCTGTAGAAGTCAAGGAGGAGAAGGCTCCCGCCGGAGAAGCCGCAGCTCCAAAGGAAGAAAAGAAGATAGAGACAGAAAAGAAGATAGAGACAGAGTCGAAACCGATGCAGAAAGAAGCAGAGTAATTCTCTTACGTCTTACCATAGAGGGGAATCCGAGAGGATTCCCCTCTTCTTTTTACGGGTCTGATCGTATCCTGAACCGCTCCAGTACCCCTTCGTGGAAAACAAAATTCCGCGCCCCAAGCTTTGCCATATCCTGATCGCCGAGGAGCGCGAAGACGAGGCTGCTGCGGCCCACTTCCTTTCCGTCGCACGTGATGCGGCATTCCAGTCTCGCCCCCTCATCGCGAAGCTCTGCCATGCGCGCCTCGATCAGAAGGAGTTCGCCGGGCTTTGTTATCGTGAAGAATTCCGCGTTGTCGATCTTCGCAAGGATTACATCGCGGGTAAAATGAAAGCTCTTCCCGAGAAGAATGCCCGCGGTTTGGGCCATTGACTCGATGAGGAGACTCTGCGGGACGACCGGGAACCCTGGGTAGTGGTCCTGGAGGAAATCCGCATCGGAGGGGATCGTGCGAACCGCCTTCGCAAACTCCCCCTCTCTCAATTCCAGAATATCGTCGATGTGGATCCAGCGCATAGGAACAACTCAAAATTCAAAAGCCAAAATTCAAAATCGCAGGATAACAGTAAAAATTAAGCTGTAAAAAATGCTTACCGCTTACCACTTAGGGCTTACCTGGGATTTGTTTCACCTTATCCCCAAATGTACACCTGGGCGAATGCATGGCCCGCGACGGTGAATGCCTGCGCATCCACCCGCGAGCCGCCGATGGCGCGCAATCTCCTGGCTGCCCTCCCGCTGAGCGTAACCCTCGTGCATCCCTTCCCCACGCGCCGGGTAGCCACCTCGCCCCATCTCATTCCCTGCCCCCACCCTCTGCCCAGCGCCTTGAACATCGCCTCTTTCACTGCAAAGGAACGCGCCAGATACTCTCTGAGAGACATGGAAGGGGCTGTGAGTTCGCAAGGAGTAAAGATTCTGCTCAATCGCTCCGCTCCGTGCGCGATCAGGCCGGCTACTCGCTCGACCTCAACAATGTCAACGCCTATGGCGATGAGATTACCCAAGGACTTTCTCGACATAACGGCAAATGAGCTCCACGGTGAAGAGGCTCGAGAAATTGCTCACGCGGGGGTCCTTCTCAATGGCGGTGAGATCCGCATAGGGCATGCGTTTCTTGAGCTCGGCGATCCCTTGCTCGGTTACCTTTCCCTCCTTCACGTAGGTGTCATTGGAGAGTATATTTTCAGGGAAAAGTCCCCCGCGCGGGATTTTGATGCCGAACGACTTCTCGAGCCTAAAGACAATGTCAAGGAAGTCAATTGATTCCGCGCCGAGGTCATCGATGAGGCGCGCCTGCGGCGTGATCTCCTCTTCATCAACGCCGAGCGCATCCACAAGGCATACCTTGATCTTATCGAAGATTTCATTCATGTCAGTCATTGTATCCTCCTAGTGCGGCCGGAGGCCGCAGTCAAATCCCAATTCCAAAATCCCAAACTTCCACCCAACGTGCACAGGAGCTTAGAAGTAAGGATCTAGAATTCCACAGCCGAAAAAACGCTATTAGTGTACCGCAGCCCCTAGCCCTCCGTCTATATCAATCACCTGCCCCGTGATGTACGATGCGTCCGGCGAGGAGAGGAAAAGAACGGTTCCCACGATATCCTCCGGCGATGCAAACCTCCGCATCGGGATAGACTTCTTCAAGGCGTCGCCGACGAGCTCGCGAACCGTCGCGCTCATCTCCGTGATCACCATGCCCGGGGCAACAGCATTTACGGTGATCCCCCGCGGCGCAAGCTCAAGCGCGGCAGCCCTCGTCAGGGCGTTGAGCCCCGCCTTCGACGCCGCATAGTTTGCCTGTCCCTTTCCTCCGCGGGCCGCCGAGAGGGAAGACACATTGATGATGCTTCCCTTCCTCCGCAGCAGCATTCTCTCCGCAACCGCCTTCATGCAGTGGAAGGCGCCGTCGAGGTTCGTCTCGATAACCGAACGCCAATCCGCTACGTCCATCAACACGATGAGCGAATCTTTCACAATGCCTGCGCAGTTGATGAGGATGTCGATCTCTCCCATTTCGGCGGTGACCTTCTCCACCGCTCCTCGAACGGCCTCCCAGTCCCGAACATCGCAGCGGAGCGCCATGCATCTCGAACCCCTCTGGCGTATCTCCTCGAGTGTGTGCCCGGCGATATCCTGATTCTTGAGATAAAGGACGGCAACCGAGGCCCCGTGGGATGCAAAGGCGAGGGCAATCGCTTTCCCTATTCCCCTCGATCCCCCGGAAACCAGCACCACCTTATTTTTAAAATTCCGTTCCATAATTCCCTCTCTGGGAATGGCAATTGGGCGATTAGGCGATTGAGTTAAAAGCTTAGAAACCTAATCGCTCAATTGCCAAATCGCCCAATCGCTCTGTATAATTGGCATTTTGGATTCTAAATGTGCCTCGTGTGCTCCATAAGGCCCGAGAGCTGGGATTCAAAATAGCGGCCTATCCGTTCATCAACCGCATTCAGCTCCGGATTCAAAGCACCCAGCGGCACGCGCCTGAGCACAAAGCGCCCTATCACCGCATTCCTCTCCCCCACCCGCCCGATCCCCTTGAACGAGAAATCATCTCCCTCCCGCCTCCTTAACTCCACCTCAACGCGCAGCTCTTCCCCCGGCCGCAGCACACTCCCGTATCGGATCGCGCTCACCTCCTTGATCAGGAGGACGGCGTGAGAAAAACCTTCGCTCAGGAGAACAAGCCAGGAGGCCGCCTGCACCATCGACTCGAGCATCAGCACCCCCGGCATGATCGGGAATCTCGGGAAATGATCCGCGAGATAATCCTCGCCCCCTGAGAGCGATTTTACCGCCTCAATCTTCTTCCCTGCCTCGTACCGCACGATGCGGTCAATCATGGAAAAGCGCATGTCCCCACCCCGCACCGGTCAGCCGAGGGCGTCAGGAAGCAGAATCGCTCTTGCTCGCGACCCCCTCCGCCTCACCCCGGCTGGGATGCCTCTTATGCCCCTTCGCAAACTTTACCGATACCACTTTCGAAACCCCGGACTGCTCCATGGTGATGCCGTACATCACATCCGCCATGCTGATGGTTCGCTTATTGTGCGTCACGATGATGAACTGCGTGGTCTTCAAAAATTTCTCGAGCATTCTCAGGAAACGATCGATATTGGATTCGTCGAGCGGAGCGTCAATCTCATCCAGCACGCAAAAGGGGCTTGGTTTGACCCTGAAGAGCGCGAACAGGAGCGCCACCGCGGTGAGTGCTCTTTCGCCGCCGGAGAGGAGGGAGATGTTCTGCAATTTCTTTCCAGGCGGCCGCGCCACAATATCTATGCCCGCCTCGAGGACGCTCGCTCCCTCTTCCAGAATGAGATCGGTGCTCCCTCCCCCAAAGAGCTCCCTGTATATCTCCTTGAAGTGCCCCTGTATCGCCTGGAAGGTCTGCGAAAACATCCGCGTCGTTTCGATGTTGATCCTGTGGATAGCCTTTTCCAGGGAATCCTTGGCGTTGAGGAGATCCGCCTCCTGCTCCGTGAGGAAGGTCAGGCGCTTTGCGAGTTCGTCGTGCTCCTCGAGCGCCCCCATATTTACCGCTCCGACCCTGGAGAGCTTTTCTTTCAACTGCTGAATCCTTTGCTCCACCTCCGCCCATTCGCTCCCTTCCTCAATTCCCTGCACAAGGGTGATATCCTCGCTGTACTGATCCCTGATCTTCTCAATGAGATTCTTTCGTTCCGCCTCGTGCTGCGCGAGTACAACCTCGTCATGCGAGATACAATCCTTTATTTTTTCGAGAGAGGAACTCTTCTCCTTCAACAACGCGTCCACATCTTTTTGCCGCTCGTACAAAGAGGCTTTTTCGTTCTCGTGTTGCTGGGCATCTGTATCCGTCGTCTCCCTCTCCTCCATGAGCGACTCGATCTCTTTCCGGAGAGCCTCATTCTCCGCCGCTAATTCCGTCCCGCGGAGCGCCATTCGCTCTCTCTGCTCATCCCTGTTCCTCAAGCCCTCTTCGGCCGTTGCCAGCTCTCGCCGCAGCCGTTCCAGGTGCGAACGGCGACTATGCTCCTTCTCTTTCACGCCTGCGAGCATCACCTTGAGTTCCGTTACCGAGGATTGACTTTGCTCCAGCTCCCTCGACCTGGCGATCAGCTCCTTGCCCTGAGCGGCCAAGGAGTTTTCGATCTCCCCCTGCCTCTTTTCGCCTTCGGCGATCTCTCTCACAAGCCTATGCTCCTCCGCCGAGGATTCTCGTGAGACAGCTTCGAGCTCCGACGCCTCAGCTCTCGCCGCTGCCAGTTCCGCCTGAAGGCTCTCGAACGAGGCCGTGGACCTGGCCTCCTCTGTTCGAGCCTCGGCGCATTGGATCTCGCCCCGGCGCAGCTTCTCGCGCGCCTCGGACAGCGCTGTGTCCAGCGCGCCGCGTCTCTCTCCGGCCTCGCCCATCTTCTTGAGGAGATCACCTTTTTGGGAATGCAGGGATTTCAGCTCCGTTGCCAACCGCTCAATCTCATTTCCACGGGATACGATTGACGACAAGCCTCGCCCTCCCGCGGCAACGGCCACAGGTCCATTGGCCACGATGAGTTCACCCCCGAGCGTCGCAATCCGCGCACCGGGCGCGCAGCCTCTGGCAAGCGCCAATGCTTCCTGGAGAGAAGTGACGAAATAAGTCGCCCCCAGGAGATACCGCGCTGCAGCGGTGAATGCGGGTTCAACAGAAACAAATTCCCACGCGCCCCCCAGCACCCCTTCCCCCTCCGGGCGCCCGACATCAGATGGGGGGGCCAGTCCCTCGAGAGGCAGGAACGACGCATCCGCTCCGCCTCTGAGGAACCGAAGAGCCGCGAGGGCGTCATCAATGGAACGCGAGAGAATCATCTGGAGGGAATAACCAACTGATACCTCCAGTGCACGCTCATATCCGGGCTGGGCCTTGATCTTCTCCGCCACGACGCCAAGAATGCCTTGTAGCTCGCTCCCCTCGCGCCCCGCCTCCGCCATAACCGCCTTGACTCCATCGACGTACCCCTCGTACGAATCCCTGTATCGCGTGAGCAGCTCATGGCGGGATTCCGCGTGGCTGAGCGCCTTTTCGTTCCCGATCCGCTCCTCCTGCAGCGCATCTTCGGCGCGCCGCGCCTCCAGGATGCGCTGCTGCATTTCCTCCATCTCGCGCGCGGCGGTGGAACGTACCTCATCGAGACTGAGTCGCGCGGACCGCCTCTCCTCAACATCCCCTCGCGCCAGATCTATCCTCTCTGAGAGTTCGCGCTCCTCCACCCGCAACTTCGTCGCGCGCAGTGCCGCCGTGCGCGCCCCCTGCCGCGCGTCCGCGAGCTCGTTCCTCTGCCGTGCGAGGCGATTGATGAGATCAATAAGCTCCGACCTCATGCTGCTTGTCTGTGCCTCGCTCTCGCGCACCTCCCTGTGCTTCTTCTCGCGCTCCTGCTCGGCGGCCTGAAGTTCCGCATCCGCCCTCTCGTAGTCACGCACTGCCTCGCTGAGGGCTTGGCTGAGAGCCTCCTCCTCGGCGCGGAGAGAAAGGAGCGACTCCCTGAACTTCACGATCTCCGCGGCATACCGCTTCTCGCCCTCATCGAGCTCAATGACAAGTTTCTCGCTGGCAGCGACGCGGCTACGGTTACTCTCGATGCTGCCGCTCACGCCCATGCGGCGCGCCTGAACACTGCCGATCCTCTGATCGAGGGTGTAAAGCTGTTCGTGCAGCCTCCCCTGCTCGCTCCCGAGATCAGCGATCACCTTCCTGACCTCCGCCTCTTCGCTCCTCGCGGTATCGCGCTCCCGCTCCGCGTCGCGAATCCGGGCATCGATCTCGGCAAGGCGGTGCGCGGCAAAACGAACCTCATGGCCTTTCAGCTCATCCGCAATCTCCCTGGCCCTCCGCGCCCTCGCAGCCTGACGCTCGACCGATGCGAGCTGCCGCTTCACCTCCTGGATGATATCGCTCAACCGGGAGAGATTTTCCTGTGTAGAATCGAGTTTGCGCAGTGCCTCTCTCTTTTTTTCCTTGTATCTCGTGATCCCCGCTGCCTCCTCGAAGATGAAGCGCCTCTCCTCAGGCTTGGAGCTCAAGATCATATCGATCTTGCCCTGCTCGATAATCGAGTAGGCGCTCAAGCCTATGCCCGTGCCCATGAAGAGGTCGTCGATATCCTTCAGACGGCAGGGGGTCTTGTTGATGAGGTATTGCCCTTCCCCTGAGCGGAATGCACGCCGTGTGACGGTGATCTCGTTGTAGTCAACGGAAAGGTGGGCGTCAACGCCCGTGAGAGTGAGGGATACCTCGGCGAAACCTACAGGTTTGCGGTCGTCGGTTCCGTTAAAGATCACATCCTCCATCCGCAGTCCCCTGAGGAGCCGGGCATTCTGTTCGCCCATGACCCAACGGATCGCGTCGGCAACGTTACTCTTGCCGCAGCCATTCGGTCCGACAATCGCGGTAACACCCGGCTCAAAATCAAACCGGGTCTTGTCGCCAAATGATTTAAATCCTAGCAGTTCGAGGGATTTGAAATGCATAGTAGTTCAGTAGCGAGTAGTTAGTAGCGAGTAGTTAGGGATCGAGGGTCAACGTTGTTTTTCCCTAACTACCAACTACTAGCTACTAACTACTGCATCTTCCGTGATTTAATTTCCTGTGTAAGGCGGGGTATGATCTCAAAGAGATCGCCGACCAGTCCATAGGTCGCAACTTTGAAGATCGGGGCTTCCGGATCTTTGTTGATTGCGATGATCACGTCGGACGACTGCATCCCGACGAGGTGCTGGATAGCCCCTGAGATTCCGCACGCAATATATAGTTTTGGCTGAACCGTTTTCCCGGTCTGTCCCACCTGGTATGCGTAGGGGACCCACCCGGCATCCACTGCGGACCGTGATGACCCTACCGCTCCGCCAAGGGCCTTCGCCAGCTCAAAGAGTACGGAGAATTTGCCTGTACTCCCCATCCCGCGCCCGCCTGATACAATGATGTCCGCCTCGGTGATCGGGATGGTATCCGCGGCCTCCTCGACACTTTTGAGAACAGTAGTGCGCGTGGCGAGTTCCTTTTCGTCCAGCGCCACCCGGATGATCTCCCCCTTGCGATTCTCATCGGGGGCGAGCGCCTTCATAACCTTGTGGCGCACTGTGGCCATCTGCGGTCTGGCGCGGGTGCAGAGAATCATCGCCATGATATTTCCGCCGAAGGCGGGGCGTGTCTGCACGAGATACCCTGTCTCCTCCTGAATATCGAGGCCCGTGCAATCCGCGGTGAGTCCGGTCTGCAACTGCACAGCCACCCTTGGGATGAGCGCGCGCCCGATGCACGTTGCTCCCGCGATGACTATCTCGGGCTTCTGCTCCCGGATAACGCGGGTGAGAACCGCTGCGTATGATTCATCATTGTACAGCCCGAGCGTGCCGGATTGGGCGACAAACACCCTGTCGGCGCCGTAGGCAATGAGGCGCTGAGCCTGCGAATCCACCCCATCGCCGATCAGCACCGCGCTGAGCGAACTCTCGGTATCCTCTGCGAGTCTTCGTCCGACTCCCAGCAGCTCGTAAGAGACGCTCTGGAGCTGGCCCCTCTTCTGCTCCGCGACCACCATGACGCCCTTGTAGCTTTCCGCGACCTGCGCGGGCGGCTCCGTTTTCCGCATGACCAGCGCCTCGAAGGGACACGAATCGAGACAGGCGCCGCAGAGGGTGCAATTCTCCTTCACCACCGCGAGCTTATCTTCCAAGGCAAGCGCGTCATAGAGGCACGCCTTGATGCACGCCCCGCACCCCACGCACTTTTCCGCTACTACTTCCAGCCAGGCCATAACTATTGCGCGACTAAGCGATTGGGCGATTAAGCGATTAGGTGTTCATTGTTTTTAACCCAATTGCCTAATTACTCAATTGCCTAATCGCATTTCTCCATGGTTTGACTCAGATAATTTTCGCCTTCTCCAGTTCGTCCGCAAGCTTCTTTACGAGATCGTCCGGTTCCCCGTGCCAGGGTTCATGGGCTTCACGCTCCGGAGGACTGAATATCTTTTCAACCCAGGTCGGCGATCCATCCAGTCCCACGCGCCCCGGATCAACGCCGATCTCCGCGATCCCCCACTTTGTGATCTCCGCCTTCTTCGCCTTCATCTTTCCCTTGAGGGAAGGCAACCTTGGTTGGTTGATCTCCTTTACCACGGAGATGAGCGCGGGGAGCGCCGACCGGACAACGTCGAACCCCTCCTCGGAGATTCTTTCTACAACAATGGCCCCCTCCTGAATCTCCTCGATTCTGCGCACGAAGATGATCTGGGGGATGTTGAGCTGCACCGCAATCCCCGGCCCGACCTGCGCCGTATCACCGTCGCTCGCCTGCTTGCCGCAGATAATGAGGTCGAACGCGCCTATTTTTCTGATCCCCGCGCTGAGGGCAAACGAGGTGGCGAGAGTGTCCGAGCCTTTAAACGCAACATCGCACAAATGGATCGCCTCATCCGCGCCGAGCGATATCGCCTCCCGTAACGCATCCTCTGCCTGCGGAGGGCCCAGCGTGAGAACGATGACCTTCCCGCCGTGCTTCTCTTTGAGGCGGATCCCCTCCTCAATAGCGAACATATCGAACGGATTGATGATGCTGGGGACCCCCTCACGCACAAGGGTGCGCGTTTCGGGGTCTATCCTAACAGAGGTGGTATCGGGTACCTGTTTGATGCAGACGATGATATTCATAAAGAAAATTCCAAATCCCAAAGCGTATATCCCAATGTAACTACCTGCACTCATTATTGGGATTTGGGATTTGGAATTTTATTATTTCCTCCCTGCCTGTTCCTTCACCAAGTGCGAGGCGATGATCGTGCGCTGTATCTGGTTCGTCCCCTCGTAGATCTGAGTGATCTTCGCGTCCCGCATCATTTTCTCGACCGGATACTCTTTCATGTAGCCGTATCCGCCGAGGATCTGAACCGCGTCAACGGTCACTTGCATGGCCATATCGGAGGCAAACAGTTTTGCCATTGCGGATTCCTTCGCGATCTTCGTCTCTCCCCTATCCACCGCGCGCGCAACAGCGTAGACGAGGGCCCTCGAAGCCTCTACCTTCGTTGCCATATCCGCAAGCATGAATTGTATTCCCTGGAACGAAATGATCGGTTTCCCAAACTGCTCTCTCTGCCGCGCGTACGTGACCGCCTCGTCGAGTGCGCCCTGCGCAATGCCCAGCGCTTGAGCCGCAACGCCGGGGCGGGAAGCGTCGAATGTCTTCATTGCCACGATGAACCCCTGCCCTTCCTTGCCCAGGAGGTTCTCCACGGGAACGCGACAATCCTGAAAAATCAACTCCCGCGTTGCAGACGCCCTGATCCCCATCTTGTTCTCTTTTTTCCCAAACGTAAATCCGGGGGTTTCTTTCTCCACAATGAACGCGCTGGCGCCGCGGCTCCCTCGCGCCTTATCAGTCATGGCGATGACCGTGTAGATCGACGCCTCCCCGCCATTCGTGATCCATTGCTTCGTACCGTTGATTACGTAATAATCCCCTTCTCTCCGGGCGGTAGTCTGGATCGCCCCCGCGTCGCTCCCCGCGCCGGACTCCGTGAGTGCAAAGGCGACAATCTTCTTTCCCTCGGCGATGCCCGGCAAATACTTCTGTTTCTGCGCTTCGCTGCCGAAGAGGATGAGAGGGAACGTCCCGAGCGCAGTCGCCGCCAGACAGAGCGAGATCCCCCCGCATACACGGCTTAGTTCTTCCACCGCGATGCACAGGTCGAGTACCCCTCCCCCCGTCCCCCCGTACTTCTCTTCGATATACACGCCGAAGAGATTCGAATCCGCGAGGACCTTCACGATCTCCCAGGGGAACTCCTGTGCCTCGTCAAGCTCGGCTCTCACGGGCAGGATTTTTTCCTTCGCGATCTTTGCCGAGATTTCCCTGATAAACTGCTGCTCCTCAGTAAGAAAGTAGTTCATGATGCATTCTCCCTATCCCTTCCCTCCGCACCCCAATACCAATGGCCCACGCGCTTCAGGTGTTGTGGAAAGAAAAGGGTCTCCCGGTACCTGATCGATGGGGGGGGAACGGTGCCGCACATGTCCCGTTAGCCCTCGAACTTCCGAATCACGAGCGAGGCGTTGTGCCCCCCGAAGCCGAATGAATTGGACATTGCAATAGTCACCTTTTGCTCTCTGGCGACATTGGGAACATAATCCAAATCGCATTCCGGATCGGGGTGGTCGTAGTTGATGGTGGGCGGAATAATGCTATGGGCGAGGGTAAACGCGGTGCTGATCAACTCTACGCCGCCCGCGGCGCCCAGCAGATGTCCGAACATCGATTTATTGGAGCTGATGGCGACTTTTTTCGCGTGGTCCTTGAACACCATCTTGATCGCCATCGTCTCGTATTTGTCGTTGAGATCGGTCGAGGTTCCATGTGCGTTGATGTAATCAACATTTTCCGGATTTAGCGCGGCGTTCTTCAACGCCGTCTGCATGCACGCTGCAGCTCCCTCTCCTCCCGGAGCGGGAGCGGTCATATGGTAAGCGTCCGCCGTTGCGCCGTAGCCTATCAGTTCCGCGTATATATGGGCGTTCCGGCGCTTCGCATGCTCGAGCTCCTCCAGGATGACTGCGCCCGCCCCCTCCGACATAACAAAACCGTCGCGTTCGCGATCAAACGGGCGGCTTGCCTTCTCAGGCGCGTCGTTACGTATCGAGAGCGCCTTCAGCGCGCAGAAGCCTGCGATACCGAGCGGGGTCACCGCAGCCTCGGTCCCACCCGCAACCATGACGTCCGCGTCGCCGAACCGTATGATGAGCGACGCCTCTCCGATGCTGTGGGCCGCGGATGCGCACGCGGAGACGATGCAGCAGTTTGGTCCCTTCAGTTTCAATTGCATAGCGATCATCCCGGGCGCCATATTGACGATAAGCATCGGGATGAAGAAGGGGGAGATCCGTTGCGGGCCTTTCGTCACCATCTGGGTATGCTGCTCCTCGATGGTGCTGATTCCGCCGATCCCCGATCCCACCACGACCCCGATGCGAAGGGGGTTCTCCTTCGCAAGATCCAATCCCGAATCCTGCATCGCCATTTTGGATACCGCAACGCCAAACTGCACAAAGCGGTCCATCCGTTTGGCTTCTTTCGGATGTATCCAAACCTTGGGATCGAATCCCTGAACCTCCCCGCCGATCCTGGTGGGAAACGGCGATGGATCGAAGGAGCTGATACGCCGGATGCCGCTCCTTCCGTTGCGTAGGGCATCCCACATTTCTCGAGCGCTATTGCCATTGGGCGCGAGCGCTCCCACCCCGGTAATGACCACTCGCCTCACGCTACCTCACTCCCCCTTCCGTACATCGGTCGTGCTATTCCTGCTTCTGGCAGTGCTCCTCGATGTACTTAATTGCCTCGCCGACTGTTTTAAGATTCTCTGCGTCTTCATCGGGAATTTCCGCGTCGAATTCCTCCTCGAGAGCCATCACGAGCTCGACGGTGTCGAGAGAATCCGCCCCGAGATCATCAATGAATGAGGCCTCTGGCGTCACCTCATCAGGATTCACCCCGAGCTGCTCCACGATGATGTCTTTCACTCGTTGTGCGATATCTGACATGACCTATCCTCCTCTTCTAGATGAATGACAAATTACAAATTACAAATGACAAAACAAATCCAAACTCCAAAATCAAAAGTAACAGTTACTTTGTCATTTGTCATTTGGTATTTGTCATTTGCCATTTCTACATCACCATGCCCCCGTCCACCACGATCACCTGGCCCGTGATATATTCAGCCAGATTGCTCGCGAGAAAAAGGGCCACCTTCGCAACATCTTCCGGCGTACCAAAACGCCCCAGGGGAATTCCCTGAAGCATCTTTTGCTTTACCTCCTCGGGCAACACGTCGGTCATCCTCGTCTGGATGAATCCAGGCGCAATCGCGTTCGCAGTGATTCCCCGGGAGGCGAGCTCTTTTGCAACAGATTTGGTCAACCCGATGATCCCGGCCTTGGAGGCTGCGTAGTTAGCCTGCCCCGCATTTCCTATCAGGCCGATGATCGAGGCGATATTAATGATCCTGCCGGCTCGTCGCTTCAACATCGGTCTCGCGACGGCCTTGACCATATTGTATGCGCCCTTCAAATTCACTGCAATGACGGCATCCCAATCCTCCTCCCGCATACGGAGAAGAAAATTATCCTTCGTGATACCGGCATTGTTGATGAGTATATCAATCTGTCCGAGGGAGTCAATAATTTTGTTCACTGACTCATCCACCTGACTCGAATTTCTCACATCCACCACGGCCGTGGCAACCCTCCGCCCGAGCGCCGATGCCTCCGCGCCCACCTTCTCGAGCCCGGCTTCGTCACAATCGAAGAACGCAAGGTGCGCCCCTTCGCGAGCGAAGCTGAGCGCTATCTCCCTGCCGATTCCCTGTCCCGCTCCCGTAATGAGAGCCACCTTTCCATCAAGCATCACTGCGCGCCTCCTGACCCCTTCGAGAGTCCCTCCGTCAGTTTGGATATCCCGGCGGGATCCTGCACATTCATCATCTTGCGGCCCTTGTCGATACGGCGCATGAGGCCGGAGAGAACCCTCCCATGCCCCACCTCTATGCACAGATCAACTCCCTCCGCGATGAAGTAGCGTATGCTCTTCTCCCATAAAACCGGTGAGCATAATTGTTTTATCAGAGCTTCGCGGATCTCGTCCGGATTCGTGACGGGACGCGCCGTGACATTGGCAATCACCGGGTATTTCGGCGTGACAATCCGGGTGCCCGCCACCGCCTCCCGCAACTTCTCCTCAGCCGGCTTCATCAGTCGGGAGTGAAACGCGCCGCTCACCTGTAGCGGCACCACTTTGAGCGCTCCCCGACTCGAAGCTTCCGTCATCGCTGCTTTCACCGCGTCCACACCCCCGGATATTGCTATCTGGCCGGGGGAATTGAGATTCGCGATATCGAGTACCCCTCGGCCTTGCAGCGACACGCAGATATCCCGCACCACCCCTTCATCCAGTCCCACAATGGATGCCATCGTGCTCGGTTCCCTGTCACACGCATCCTGCATCGCTTCAGCCCGCTTGCGTACAAGGCGCAGCCCTTCCGCGAAAGAGAAAGAGCCCGCAGCCACATGGGCGGTGAACTCCCCGAGGCTGAGGCCGGCGGCTGCAATGGGCATGGGCAATTGTGGAACGGACTCCTGGAGAGAACGAAGGCAGGCTACACTCGTGATGAATATCGCAGGCTGGCTATTTTTTGTCAGCGTGAGGTCGCTTTCCGGGCCCTCGAAGCATAGCTTTGCAATATCGAAGCCGAGTATCTCATTGGCCTCATCATACGCCGCACGAGCGACCGCAGAAGTCGCGGCGATGGCGCTTCCCATTCCCACGCCCTGAGACCCCTGGCCGGGGAAGAGGAGGGCTATCTTACGTGAATCGGACATGGCGTGATTTCCTTGAGCAAAAGCGCGATGGGGCGATGGGGCGATTGGGCGATTAGGTATTCATTTTATTATAACCTAATTGCCTAATCGCCCAATTGCCTAATCGCCTATTTTCTTACATTCTTACAATCATCGATCCCCACGTGAATCCTCCTCCGAATGCGACGAGGAGGACCGTATCCCCTGATTTTATCTTCCCCGCACTCACCACCTCGTCAAGCGCAACCGGTATCGATGCTGCGGAGAGGTTGCCGCAATGATCCACGGTGACAATGAATTTCTCGAATGGGACAGCAAGTCTTTTTGCAACCGCGCTCATGATACGGATGTTCGCCTGGTGCGGTATTACCCAGGTGATCTCTTCCGCCTTCATCCCCGCCTGTTGGAGTACGCTCTCCGCGGCGCGCGCCATCGCAATCACCGCTTGCTTGAATACTTCCTTCCCCTCCATCTTCATATAGTGGAGGCGCGTGTCAACTGTCTCATGAGATGCGGGGTAGCGCGATCCGCCGCCCGGCATGTACAACAGTTTCCCCCACCGCCCATCGGCTCCAAGGTATGAAGAGATGATCTCTCCGCCCCCGTCTGTTTCACCGATAATCGCCGCTCCGGCCCCATCCCCAAAGAGAATGCAGGTGTTCCGATCTTTCCAGTCGGTAATTGCGGTCAGTTTCTCACTGCCGATGGCGAGCACGCGGCGATAACGCCCGTTCTTCACAAACTGCCAGGCGACATCGAGGCTGTAGAGCCATCCGCTGCATGCGGCATTGAGGTCCATGCACGCAGCCCCGAAGGCCCCTATCTTTTCCTGGACTATACAGGATGTGGAAGGGAACGGCATGTCGCCGGTGACGGTTGCCACGATGATGAGATCGATATCTTCAGCTTTGAGTGCGCTTTTGTTCAGCGCTCTCCTAGCCGCCTCCGAGGCAAGGTCGGAAGTAGCCTGGTCGTCGCGGGCAATATGTCGGATCTTGATGCCGGTCCTCTCGACGATCCACTGGTCTGAGGTGTCCACCATTTTTTCCAGATCTGCGTTTGTGAGTATGCGTTCCGGCAGATAGGATCCAAGTCCTAGAATGCCGATTCTTCTTTGGCTCATCATGCTCTCGCAATCATATTATTGTGCGCCGATGGTCTCGGCCGCGCGCTGCGTGATGTAGTCGTTTACGTGGTATTGAAAGAAATTCTCCGCGACGCGGATGGCGTTGCGGATCGCCTTCGCATTTGAGCTTCCGTGACAGATGATGCAGTTGCCGTTCACGCCGAGGAGCGGAGCGCCGCCATACTCTGTGTAGTCTCCCCGCCTGGCGACGCGTTTGAACGAACCCTTGAGCAGCATTCCCCCGATTTTGTGCCAGATGTTCTTGGTTACCTCTTCGCGAATCATCTTCATAAGCGCCCAGATAAGCCCTTCAGTGCACTTCAGCACGACATTGCCGACGAAGCCATCGGTCACTATCACATCAACCGCATAGCCGTAAACGTCCCGTCCCTCGACATTGCCTATAAAATTGAATTTCGCCTTCTCAAGGCGGGAAAACGTCTGTTTCACAAGAAGATCCCCTTTCGTGCGCTCCGACCCGATGCTGAGCAACCCGATCTTGGGATTCTCCTTTTTAAGGATGAGACGGGCGAAGGCGTCGCCCATGAGGGCAAACCCCAGCAGATGCTCGGGCTTGCAATCGATGTTGGCGCCTGCATCGATGAGCACGGACAGCCCCCAGGGGGTGGGGAGATATGTCGCGATCCCCGGCCGCTCGATCCCCTTGAGAAAACGCCACTTGAGCTTTGTTGCGGTGACCACCGCGCCCGTGTTGCCCGCGGAGATCATCGCGTCCGCCTCTCCCCTCTTCACCAGATTGGCGGCCTCAGCGATGGACGAGCGCTTCTTCCTCCGCAGCCCATTGAGAGGTTCTTCCCCCATTTCGATTACCTCGGGGGCATGGAAGTAACTGATGTTGCGCTCGAGCGCAGGTTTCCCGTAGCGCCTGACCTCTTGACGTATTTCATCCTCCCGTCCGACGAGGATGATTTCCCGGTCAGGCTTAAGCTCTATCGCCTCGAGGGCGCCCTGCACGATCTCGCGCGGGGCCTTATCGCCACCCATCGCATCAAGCGCTATTCTCACGGCTCATTCTTCTTTTATGGACATTACCTTCCTGCCCCTGTAGTAGCCGCAGTGGGGACAGGCACGGTGAATGGGTTTGGGCTGGCGGCACTGCGGGCAGATGCCGGGCAAGTGGCAATCCAGACGATGGTGTGCTCTGCGTTTCCGCGTTCGACTCTTCGATTGCTTTCTCTTGGGTGTTGTCATTTGTCATTCTCCGGTGGAAGCGATAACTCCTCCAGTGCATTCCAGCGCGGGTCTTCACTCGCCGGGGCGCAGGAGCATCGCTCCACATTGCGATCTTTGCCGCATCGGGGACATATCCCTTTGCACTTGTCCCCGCAGAGCGGCTTCAGCGGCAGGGCGATTATAATATCCTCTCGCAGGTTTTCAGTCAAGTCGATTATCTCTCTCTCCGAAACCTTTGTATTGTAGTGGAATTGCTCTACCCGAATTTCTCCTGTAAACTTCTTCAGGCAACGCGAACAGATGAACTCTACCGGGAGCCGCAGCTTTCCATGAACTATCAGTTCATGGCTCACCACCTCCGCTCTCAGGTCATACTCGAGCCCGCCCCGCACCGACATGCCGTGCACTTCGAGATCGATTTCAGAAGGGAGAAGCGCGCCTGTGAGGAACTCCCCCTCGAGCGGTATTTTCTGAATCTCCAGTGTGAGCGCCATCTCTTCACTCCCTCCGGCACTATCCCATGCCACGCGCGAGACAGAACGACTACCGCGGCGAAAGGGGACGCCTTTCTCTCAGCATGGCGGCAACGAATTCCGGAACAAACGCGCCCACCTCTCCGCCGAGAGCCACAATTTCTTTAATCATCCTCGAGCTGAGATACGAGAACTGCTCGCTGGGCATGAGGAACACTGTTTCTATATCACAACAGATCTTCCTATTTGTAAGAGCCATCTGGAATTCGTAATCAAAATCCGAGAGTGCCCTCAGGCCTCGTACGATCACCGTGGCGCCGCGTTTCCTGGCATAGTCAACAAGTAATCCCCTGAAGCTGTCGACCTCGACCCCCTGCATCCCCTCGGTGGCCTTCCGCAGCATCCGGACCCTCTCCTCCAGAGAGAACCATGGCTGTTTTTCAGGGTTGTGGGCCACCGCAACAACAAGGCGGCCAAAGATCCTGAGTGCCCTCTCGATCACATCGATATGGCCGTATGTCAGGGGATCAAAGCTCCCTGGGTAGATTCCGAACATTGAAATAACTCCTTAAAAGGAATACAGAATTCAGGATTCAGAATTCAGAATATAACTCTATTATCCTCTGTCTCCTGGATTCTGTATTCTGACTCCTGTATTCTCGTCGTGCAGTATGCTGTAAAACGACACCACCGTATCCCCGTAACGCCGCTGAATGGAAAGCATGAGCCTGGCGATATTTCGCGGGGGAGGATCTTTCTTGTAATGCTCAATGACCAGGACTGCTTCCGGGGAGAAAATATCATAGCGGTCCAATGCGCGCAACAGCTTTTTGCATTCGCTCTCTTCCTCCCCCGTCTTCCCATAGGGAGGGTCCGCGAGAACCAGCGTGAATCGCTCGCCTCGCGCGTGCAGGCGCTTCACCATTCCGATGCTTCCGCCACAGAGCACCCGCGAATTAGCCCTCAGCTCAAGCCGGGTGAGATTTTCCCTGATCAGAGCGCAGAAGGCGGGCATGCGCTCCACGAAGCAGCAACTCTCCGCCCCCCGGGAGAGGGCCTCGATGCCGAGGTTCCCGGTACCCGCATAGAGATCAAGAACAGACGCGTCGCAGATCCGTGGCGCGAGGATCTGGAAGAGCGCCTCCTTCACCCTGTCAGATGTCGGGCGCACCCTTCGGGATCGCGGCACGAGCAACCGCCTGCTTTTAAATTGTCCTGATATGATCCTAACCATATAACTACTATCCTTATCAGCTTGTGATTCCCAAAAAGAATTTCCCCTTATATCTTTTGATGAGGAGATCCCGAAGGTAGAGGTGCGGTTCCTCGCTCAGTGGAGGATCTTCCTCTGCGATGCGGGAAGCAACGTCCCTCGCGAGAAGGAGAATTTGTTCGTCCCTCGAGAGGTCCCCGAGCCTGATATCGGGCTCCCCATGCTGCCGTTCGCTGAAGAATTCGCCAGGCCCCCGGAGCGCGAGATCGAGCTCGGCGATGCGGAATCCGTCTGTGGTCGCCTTCAGCGCCTCGAGTCTCTTGTTCCCTTCCTCGGTGGTCGGTTGTCCCGTGAAGAGAAAGTAGGAGCGTTCCTGCCCCCGCCCTATCCTTCCCCTCATCTGGTGGAGTTGCGAGAGCCCGAAACGCTCGGCGTGCTCCACCAACATGATGCGGGCGCGGGGTATGTCCAGGCCCACCTCGATCACCGAGGTGGCGACGAGAATATGGAGACGCCCTTCGCGAAAATCCCGCATGACCGATTCCCTCTCCTCTCGGCCCATCCGCCCGTGAATCAGTCCCACTCCCAGATCGGAAAACTGCTCCCGCTTTAACATCTCGGCCATATCGGTAGCCGCGCCGAGCGCCAGTTTATCGCTTTCATCAATGAGCGGGTAGATAATGTACGCCTGACTTCCGTTCAACGCTTCCTTTCTGATAAAACCATACGCCTCCCCCACCCGCTCCGGCGACACCCAGTGTGAGGTTACACTGCCCCGGCCGGGGGGCATCTCATCGAGAGTGGAGACGTCGAGGTCGCCGTAAAGCGTGAGGGCAAGCGTCCGGGGGATCGGCGTCGCGGTCATCACCAGCATATCCGGGTTTTTTCCCTTGCTCTTGAGCCTGGCCCGCTGGGCGACGCCGAATTTGTGCTGCTCATCCACCACAACAACCCCGAGGCGGGAGAATACAACCTCGCTCTGTATGATAGCATGCGTCCCCACCACGATTGCGGGTTCGTCGGACAGGATCGCGTCTCTGACCGCTTCTTTCTCCTCCTTGCCCATCTCCCCGATCAGCAGGTAGAGTTTCACTCCTATCGGAGAGAGCAGGGCGTTGAGAGTCCTCCAGTGCTGTTCGGCAAGTATCTCCGTGGGGGCCATGAGCACACCCTGATATCCCGCATCGAGTGCGATGAGAAGGGCAGAGATCGCGACCACGGTCTTTCCTGATCCCACGTCCCCCTGGAGCAGCCGGTTCATCGGACGGTCGCTCTCCATGTCTCTCCGGATCTCGGCGATGACTCTCTCCTGCGCGCGCGTGAGCGCGAACGGGAGCGTCCCGAGAAAGGTGCGCACGAGCGCGCCCCCGGACGATATCTTTGACGATCCCGGAAGCGACGCGACCTGCTTTTTCTTCAGGAGCATTGCGAGCTGCACAGGGAGGAACTCATCGAATACAAGCCTCCGCCGCGCGCTCTCAAGTGCGGCGGGTGTCTCGGGGAAGTGAATATTCCTCATGGCTTCCGCAATCGGGCACAGTTTGATCTCATCCCGCAGCGCGGGCCCGATCATCTCCCGCGCGGATGCCGCGTAGCTCTCCAGAGAGCGGTACACGATTTGCCGCACCGTGCGCTGGCCGAGCTGCTCTGTCAAAGGGTATATCGGGACGATCCTGCCCGTATTTACAAGGTCGTCTCCCGTGCCGGTCAGAATCTCATACTCCGGAGAAACAATCTGCAATTGCCGGTGACGCTGCACCCTTCCTGTCAGGATAAGCTCCTGCCCCACCTTGAATACGGATTGGAGGTAGGGTTGGTTAAACCAGGTGGCGTAGACGATTCCCGTACCATCCCCCACTGCGATCTGAAAGATCGTGAGCGCAGGGCTCGCCTTCTTGTTCCCCGCTGCCAGAACCTTTCCCTGCACCGTTTCTTCGCGCCCCTCCTCGATCTGGGAGATATGACGGATCTGTCTCCGGTCTTCGTAACGCCTCGGGTAATGATGGAAGAGGTCGAGCACGCTCTCCACTCCCAGTGCCTTGAAGAGGAGCGCCCTCCGCGGCCCCACTCCTTTCACGTACTGTATGTCGGTCTCGCTCAGGTCATTCATATAGCTCGATGCACCACAGTTTCGGGTGATATACGTTTTTAACCGCGGATTACGCTGATTTTGCGGATTCTAAAAACAGCCTGATAAGCAATAGTCTCTCTTTGTGCCTTTAATGATTTTAATCCGCGCAATCCGCGTAATCCGCGGTTAAATGCTTTTAGTCTTTACCTCTGAGGCTTTTGTTCCCTCTGTGGCTATACATTATAGCAATCCGCGGTTGCATTCTTTCTAATGTCAGTAATGGGTCACGTATGGGTGGCACATTGCTGAACATGTCATTCCTGCGAAAGCAGGAATCCAGGTTTCATAATGGATCCCCGCTCGAGTTCACACTGAGCGCAGTCGAAGTGCCGGGATGACAAGCGAAATGGATACCACCCATAAGTGACCCCTTACTAATGTCATGAGAAAAGTATTGCACAAATCGACCTTCCCGTCTATTATCTGTGGCCGGTAGCCTTTGCAGCCGGCGCGTCAGTATCGGCCACGGCGAAACAATCAGAATCTGATAAGGAGACGGACAATGTCAAGGATATGTGCACTCTGCGGCAAAAAGCCGGTAGCGGGAAGGCAGATAAAGAGACGCGGCCTCGCGAAGAAAAAAGGCGGCGTCGGAAGAAGGATCACCGGCGTCTCCAAACGTCGCTTTATGCCCAACCTTCAATGCGTCCGCGCAATGATCGGCGGTAAGCCGAAAAAGATACTGGTGTGCACCTCCTGTCTCAAGGCCGGCAAAATCGTCAAGGCGGCGTAGCAGCACCCCTGTCTCCCCCACCCCGCGCATGAGAGAAGTTTCTCCTCTCATTTCCTTACGGCCTGTCCGGCGTGACCTCCCTCGCACTTCCCCGCCTTAGATGATATGGATGATGCGAGCATGTGAGGGCATCCTCATTGGAATACTACCGCTCGTATTGGCTCATGATCTGTTCCTCGAAATCAGAACAACCCGTCCTACACCATTCTCATGAATCGTTCGTCAGTGGCTCAATTGCATGCAGGATATAGTTATTAGTACACTGTTAAATTAGTTTTTACTGATATACATGCCGTACGCATTATGTCATTGCGGGGATCCCGCCGAGGCGGGAGGCGAAGCAATCTGTTTTTATCTTTTAACAACGAGATTGCCGCGTCCTTTGGGCTCGCAATGTCAGGTTACCTCGTAAGAATTAACTTAACGGTGTACTAGTCCTGAGCACTTCGGCTGCGCTCAGTATAAACTCAGCCGGAGGATCGAACCCCTGCAAATCAACACCACCCAAAGCGAGCCACTACCAACCATTGTATTGTAGTGCATTTCGTTCTCTGATGCTTTACACTAGGCGCACTTCCTTCAGGGTTGGAGGGGGAGAGCAGGCGCGTATTTCTTTGTTCAGGAGATTCGCGCCCGCTCGCGGGGGGGAAGCCCAACAGTGGGAGGAGAGAACGATGTCTTTCCCAAGAGGTTTCATAGGGATGGGCACCCTCGTGCTCATTGCGAGCGTGTTCATGATTGCGGGGAGCGCGAACTGCTTCGCCGAATGGAGGCTTATCTACTCTGAGAACTGGAACGACGGAGCGAGCGGTTGGAGCGCCGCGCAGTCGATGTCCGAAACCAAAATACCTCCTGACAGAATATACCTTGGCCATAGCATGGCGGAATACGCCCTGCTGTTCTCCGGTTCACGCGCCTGGGCAATTCGCGGACGCTCAATCCCGGAAAAGCCGGTCAAGATTTCTACCACCGCGGTCGTCTATAGCGGCAACAGGAATGCGCTCTCGGTAAATGTGCGAAATGCAGGCGGGCAACCGATCTATAAATACGGTTTCTGCTCCGGGGTCATCGGCGCCAACAAACAACCGCCCACGTGGAGTTATCGCGATACCGATCTCTCGTACGAGGAAATGGTCCCCTATGAGCTGTATTCAATCTGGGTTCCGAGGAGAAGCTGTTTCGCCCTCGGTCTCAAGAACCTCCTCACCGGCCAGGACAGGCTCAGCAATTATATATGGAGTTGCAGGAACGGCTATGTTCCTGCGAGCATCGACTTCGACCAGGAAGGGGGACAGGGCCCCGTGGTGCTCCTCCGGATCGACGTCTACATGTGGATGTGAACTGCGAGAACAAAGGTGTAATGTGTAAGGTTAGCCAAGCCTGCGAGTGGGAGGAGAACTGATTTAGGACTTTGGGGGAGTGAGGTGCGTGGCATCATCTTAAATCTGATACTTTACACCTTACACCTTAAACTTCTTTTGCCGTAGTCCTCACATCCCCCGCGCCTCGAGCATCTCCTTCACCTTCATGAGGCGGACGCGGGAACCGCGTTCCGCTTCCTCGAGCTTGCCTTCGATTGACTTCTTCGTCCGCGCGATCTCCGGGATCATGACATACTCGAGGGCGTTCACGCGGCGGCGGGTTTTCTCGATCTCGCGCGCGAGCCTCCGGAGCAACTCCTCGATGGAAGCAAGCTCGATGATCTTCGGCAGAAGCGAACCAAGCTCCGAAGTTGCGAGATCGAGTTCGGGAGGCGTGGCGATCAGGCTGTACGCCATCTCCAGTCGGAATTCATCGAGACGGAACGTGGGCGCCCCCACTCCCATTACTTTCCTCATTTCCATGCTCACGTTCGCCTCCCCACGACACTCCTCGAGAGCGAGCGTCACTATTTCACGGGATGAGGTCGCCGCCGCGAGAGCGAACAGGTTGAGCGTCCGGGGGATGAGCTCGTCCAACTGCGTCCTTTTCCTGCGATACTCATCCACGAGCGGCATGAAATTTTTGACGAGCCCCTCCAACTTCTCCTTGAGCAGCCGATGGCCGCGTTGCGAGAGGTCGAGGCGTTTCCGGAGCTTCAGGAGCTCCATGCGGTTGGGATTTACAATGATTTTCATAAGATTAGCTGTAAGCGGTAAGCTATAAGCCAATGGACATTTTATCGCTTATAAGCTTATTGCTTAAAGCTTACGGCTTATAGCTGTTTGTTTGGGTAGTACTTCCTAATATACTCTTCCTTGATCCTTTTCAGTTCCGACGCCGGGAGCATCCCGAGAAGCTTCCAGCCGATAGAGAGCGACGTTGTGATATCGCGGTTCTCACCCTCCCCCTGATTGATGAACTCTTTCTCAAACATATCGGAGAATTTCACGTATAAGAGATCCATCTCGGTGAGGGCGGATTCGCCGAGCACCACGGCGATTTCCTTGGCGGACTTCCCCTTGGCGTAGGCCGCGTAGAGCTGGTTCATGACGCCCGAGTGGTCCTCCCTCGTCTTCCCCGCCCCGATCCCCTTGTCCTTGAGCCGTGAGAGCGACGGCAGCACGTCCACAGGCGGGTAGATCCCCTCTGTGTGGATCGGCCGCGAGAGAATGATCTGCCCTTCGGTAATGTAGCCGGTGAGATCGGGGATCGGATGGGTCTTATCGTCCTCAGGCATGGTAAGGATCGGCATCTGTGTGATGGAGCCGCTCTTCCCCTTAATCCTCCCCGCCCTCTCATAGATCGTCGAGAGGTCGGTGTAGAGGTAGCCCGGATATCCCCTTCGCGACGGAACCTCTTTCCTCGCCGCGGATATCTCCCGCAGCGCTTCGCAGTAGTTGGTCATGTCCGTGAGTATCACGAGGATGTGCATGCCGCACTCGTAGGCCAGGTACTCCGCCGCGGTGAGCGCCATGCGGGGGACGGCGATCCGTTCGATGGGCGGGTCGCTGGCGAGATTGATGAAAAGTACCGCGCGCTCCAGGGCGCCGGTCTTCTCGAACTCGCGCATAAAGAAGTGCGCCTCCTCGAAGGTGATCCCCATCGCGGCGAAGACCACCGCGAACTGCTCGCCGGTCTTGAGCACCTTCGCCTGGCGCGCGATCTGCGCTGCGAGGCGGGAGTGCGGCAGACCCGCCCCCGAGAAAATCGGCAGCTTCTGCCCGCGCACGAGGGTGTTGAGCACGTCAATAGTGGAAACTCCCGTCTGGATGAATTCCGTGGGATAGTCCCGGGCCTCGGGATTTATCGGAACGCCGTTCACATCAACGTACTTCTCGGGAATGATCGCCGGCCCCCCGTCGATGGTACGCCCGAAACCGTCGAACATCCTCCCGACGATATCGCGCGATACGCCGAGCTGGAGCCCCTTCCCGAGAAACTTCACCCGGACCTCGCCAGGCGTCAGGCCACTCGTCCCCTGGAACACCTGCACGAGCGCCTTGTCCTCCTGCACCTCCAGCACCTGTCCCTGCCGGATGCCTCCGCCGGGAATGATGATCTCCGCGATCTCCGCGAAAGAAACACCTCCCACATACTGGACGAGCATCAGTGGGCCGACAATATTTTCAACCGTCAAGTATTCCTTCTTCATGTCTTTTCTCCAGGTAATGCCTCACGAAGCATTCAAGAATCCAAAAACTGGTATAGCATGTCATTGCGAGTGAAGCGAAGCAATCTGATGCGCCGGCGGTACCGAGGAGATTGCCACGCCCCTGCTATGTAGACATAAGTCCACCCTTTTTTAAAAATAGGATTTAGAGGTAATCGTCGAATTCGTGCAGCCTGCTATTCGGTCATCTCCTATAATCAGGAGAGATCACTTTTCCTTACCGCTGGGAACGGACTAAAC
>JAPLCW010000205.1 GCA_026392015.1 Candidatus Auribacterota bacterium
ATCGCTATTCGGGACGCAGATGAACGCAGAACACGCAGATACGAAAACAGTTTGCGGTGAAAACTTCAGAGATTCAATCTGCTTCTTTTGCTAATCTGCGTTCATCTGCGCAAATCTGCGTCCAAACATTCAGTATATTCATTACCCTCAATGGTTATGCCCCTTTTAATACGGGCGCCTCGTGAATAATTCAGGTTAAGGATGTTTTGGAAAATCTCGATCATAACTTTTTATCATGGGAAAAGATAGGGGGAAACGGCTTCAATAAGTAAGGGGTCACTTATGGGTGGTATCCATTTCGCTTGTCATCCCCGCGAAAGCGGGGATCCATTATGAAACCTGGATTCCTGCTTTCGCAGGAATGACATATTCAGCAATGCACCACCCATAAGTGACCCCTTACTTTAATAAGCAACGGTTCAGTGTCGCTACGACATATCCAGTCAATAGTTATGATCGGGACATGACGTTGTCTCGATCCTACTTCCGAGCGCTATGTTCTTGAAAGTACTGTCGAACTTTTACCGCAACCTGATTATCGGTCATCTTGTCAATTGATTCAATACCAACGATGTGTCCGCCAAGTTTGTTTCTATCGAGACGTTCTTTTAGTTCACCTTTGGCCTCACCGGGGCCGAATATCAGAATGGATTCTGCGTCACGAATAGACGCAATTACCGCATCGTAGTATATGTTGAGATGTCCCATAAATTTTCTATCGCGGATATCCGCTGCCGTTCCTTGCTGTGATCCATAGGGAGTTGTAGAACGAATGCTATCAGAATGCCCGAGCTGTTTTTCAACCCCCGATACTATCAGTTTTGTCTCTTCCCCAGTGTCCGTAATTGCCACGATAAGAGCCTGCCTATGATCAATCCACAAACCTACTTTTCTTTTCATAGTTTTTCCTTTCTTTAGTGATGTCCTCAGCGGCTGTCAAAGAGCTTTTTTGATCAGCCTCAATAGAAATAATAGAATGATGGCTCCAATGGTCGCAACGATCAAGGCGCCCAAAAGCCCGGCGCCGACGAAAATGCCGAGCGTTCCAAAAACAAAGCCGCCCACCAAGGCGCCAATCACCCCCACCACGAGATCACCAATGAGGCCGAAACCGCTCCCCTTTGTCAATTGGCCCGCCAGCCACCCCGCAGCCAGGCCGATCAGAATGAACCAGACTAATCCTGTATCCATGGCGTTTTATCTCCCGCAACATAACGATGCATGCAATCAGCGGATAGACGATGCATTGCCCACTGCATGTCTTTCCCTAATTTTTCCATAGAGGTCTCCGCACCCGCGATGCACCCTTTTCAAATAGTATTATTTCAGGAAATGCGTGAAGGGGCTATTGTGTAAAGCCGCTTTTTATTGACCAATTTCCACTTGTCTTGAACTCGTCGAGGTTGGTTCATGCAACAAAAAGTGTGTAGTTTTGCAGCGTTGGTGGCGCACCCTTAACCTGAATCATTCATCAACATGATAGAAGCTGCATTCAAGATGACATCCATGCCGATGTAGGGATCCAGATTGGAAGCGTGTAAAATATGGATTTCCTCTTCGGCGGGAATGATATTTATCGCCTAATTTGGGCATCGGGCAGTTATTGCTTTTCAATCAGCAGATGAAAATTCAAGTTAATGGTATTCTATAGAGCGAATGGGAATGTCTATATTGCCGACTAGGTTGGTGAAATATGGGGGTATTTTCGTTTCAAAAGTGAGCTGCTTCCCGCTGAACGGGTGTTTGAATGAAATCGATAGTGCGTGAAGTGCAAGACGCTTGTGGGATCTATCTCCTTTCCCATATTTTTTGTCACCCACAATCGGATGCCCATTTTCAGCCAAATGCACGCGAATCTGGTTCTTCCTGCCCGTCAATAGATCAACTTCCAACAAAGAAAAGTCCTTCGTCTGCTTGAGTACTCGATAAGCAGTATGAGACAGTTTCCCTTTTTTGGTGTCGGATGTGGAGTAGACAACGCGAGCTTTGTTCTCTGTCAGATATGAGGTGATAGTTCCCGAGGTCTTCTCTAAGTTACCATGGACGACGGCGAGATATTTTTTCAGCGTTTCTTTCCATTGGTTCTGCAAACAGTACTTCGCATCTTCACTCTTCGCGAAGATGAGTATTCCCGAGCTCTCCCTGTCCAGCCGGTGAACAATGAAAATGCGTTTCTTGGACTTTGGGTAGCCCTTGCGAACATAATCTGTGAGAATGAAGTAAGCTGTCCGTTCTTTTTCCGTATCTGTGCCTATCGTCAAGAGGCCCGGCGGTTTATCCACCACAAGAATATCTCTGTCCTCGTAAAGGATCACGAGTCCTTGCGGCAGGAACCTGGTGCTCGGACTGGAATGTCTATTCATGATAAAAACCCTGTCGGTTGTCAGCAGCCTAACATAAAGCTTACCGGATTGGGAAAACTAAAGCGTTACTCTGATGAAACAATGACCCACGCTTGTTATCCCTGCAACTGATGCGCATGCAGCCGGCGCTCCTCAGATTCTTTAAACAATAAGCATGGTGCGCCCCTGATCTTTTTCATATCCCGCATTAAATATATATTTGTAAAGGTTTGACCCTAGGCCACTGCAAACAAAAAAAGATGAGTGTAGCCTATAAGCGGAGAGCGAAAGCTATAGCTTTGGACACTTCTCTCATTTTCTCGCCGGAAAGCGCGATAATCAGTGCTCCGAGTTTACTCTTTGCAACAGTCTGGATATGATCGCAATTGACGGCACAATTACGAGTCATACCGTCTTGTTTGGAGAGCACCACTTCCGTGGGGATATCCCTGAAAGTGGAAGTAATAGGTGCGACAGTAACTTCGCCAAGATATTCAACGATCGAGTCTCGGGTGAGAATTAAAACAGGGCGTTTCTTGTCGGGGTGAGCGAATCTATACCAATGAATTTCACCCCTTTTCATTCGTCGCCCCATTTTTGTTCATTTTCCCACACACTGAACTCTGATTTCGCGATAGGGTTGATTCCATATCCTTGTCGGTGTTTTCGCTCCAAGCAGTAAGTGTTGAATTTCTTTATAGCTTCCCGTAAAGCTTCGCGTGTAAAAGCGGACCTGGTTGTATGGAGCTTCTTGGCCACCTTGTCTACCACCCTGACAAGATCTTCCTCCAAGGTCATTTGAACCGTTTTCATATCGCACCTCGCTATATTGGATAATGAATATTATGTGGATAACTATAGCTATAATAGCCTCTCGAGAGTGCTTTGTCAATGAATCTTACGGGATTTCCGCCCGAAGGGACAACTTATAGAAGCTGGCAGATGAATCGAACGACACAGCGGTGGCAAATCTGTTCGGCGGAAGGTCACGGCCATACGCTCTTGATTCTGTTCATCGACGGCAACAACATGAACCTATTCAAGATGTAGTATTAGGAGTCTAGGAGCCTGTCCGAGTAATCCTATTTTGCCGTATATTTTGATAAAATTGCGGTGCGGCAAAACAAGGAGATTACTCGATGTCGAAGATATACAGGCCATATGAACCTGATCAGACGTATTTATTGCCCCCCAGTTTG
>JAPLCW010000144.1 GCA_026392015.1 Candidatus Auribacterota bacterium
ACGCCCTTGCAGATGGGATCTCGGTACTGCTGACGTACTTGGGCGCATTTATGCAAAAATCACGAACTAACTTCTCAAGTACGGCCCAGAGTCAAATCATGCTTTTTGACCCGATTTGAAAAAACTGGGGATAGTCCAGTCCATTTCCCTCTTCCCTTTCAGGCAGGGTGAGGGTAAAATAGATATTGTCACTCCGCTCTTTGCGCTTGCCCGCCTTGGGTGGGCTTGACGGCCTCATGCATGGCCCCATGCTGTTTGAGTTCGAGTAAATGAAAAGAAAGCCTTCCGATGTATTGTTGATTCTCGCTATTTGCACGGTCATTCTGTCAGCTCCCGCGTTTGCCGATGCCGCCCCAACCCGTGCTCCCTTTTCTCAATATGGGAATTCCGCCTATAGTTCTGACATGGACGGTCTCCAGCAAGCGAACCTGGCCCTGCCGAAGATCGGCAGAATCGTGGAAAACAACAACTTGATATGGGGGGAGAACGCGGGATGGGTCAATCTAAGAACGGCACACACCGCTTTGAAGATCGGCTCGAACATACTTGCGGGCTGGATCTGGTTGGAGAACTGCGGGTGGGTTTGCCTCGGTGGGGGGCGTCCTCTGGAGAGGGAGCGCTACTCAAACCGGAGCGTTTACGACTGGGGAATCAATAATGATGGTCAGGGCAAGCTGGCGGGCTATGCGTGGTCTGAAGTCACGGGCTGGATCAGCTTCCACACCAGTCATTCGCGTGTGTACCTGGATGAGAGCGGGCAATTTTACGGTTATGCGTGGGGAGAGAACGTCGGCTGGATGCATTTCGGTCCTGGCAGGACTGTGACATACCTTGCGAAGGCCGATCCCGGGCCATGGCAAGAGATCGGAAGGGATGAAGGAAGAAGGCTAGCCGGCAGCCCTGATGATTCTGAAATGAGTAGCGGCTCTGTTCCCGTAACAGGCCTGAATATCACTCATGAAAGATACAACAAAGATGCCCGCACTGTCTGTCTGATCAAACTTGGAAGAGATGATTTTTGTATGCATATCCGGTGTTCCGATACACCGATTTACATAAGCAGTCTCGCCAAACTATCTCCCATCCGCGCCCCGCCGATGATTGGGTAATCTTATCATTATTGCGAGTCCCGCTCCTGCCTTAGGTAGGAGCGGGACGTGACAATCTCACCTTATTCAATTTCAAGATAAATCAAGAAAGGATTGGTACTAAAATGAAAAAAATAATCACAGCAGCTCTGAGCCTGTTGTTCGTGGTATGCGTATCTTACACCGCTGTTGCCGGGAGCATTGACTCCCCGGGTGCTCCTTCAGCAGGGAGCGGTATGTACACGCTCCAGAACCTGTATGACTACCTGACAAGCGGCACAGCGCTCACGGTACAGACCAGTTTCCAGGAGCCCACGTCCGGTCCCGGCTCCACGATGAAGACCACGAAGGAAATCGGTGATGGTGTGCAAGCTTTGTTTACCCAGTGCCCCGTGACTGCTGCCGATGTAAAGTCAGGCATGAAGTTCTTCAGCACGGTGTCGGGAAGCTGGGGAGTGCAGACAGGTACCGGGTTAATGCAGCCAACCCCAACCCCAACCCCAACAATAACCCCAACCCCAACCCCAACAATAACACCTACACCGTGGGGGCCGGAAGCGTGCGCGGCGAAGGGTGGGTATTGGTCCCCCAATGGGCTGGGTGCTGACGGATGTTGGTTCAAAGCGGCAGCAGTGAACACATCATGCGACGTGGTATGTGCCGAAGGTACCAGGGGGCTATCTTGCAGGATTAACGCATTTGACGACCTGGATTGCCTCGCCTGCAAGGCGCTGCAGCCCAATTGGGTAAATTGCCAGATACAAGATTCTTCTTACATACCCCAGACATGGTCTGACTCCTACTGTTATTACCGCAACAACCCCAACACAATTGGGGCGAATTGCGCGGCAAAAGCATCGGATATTAAGAGACTATGTGTCTGTCAACCCTAATTCTTTAGTAGTGGTGTTGGATGACTCCGCACCGTTTGATCATCCGCAGGTGGGCGGGCACTGTGCGCTTTCCCACCTGTGGAGATAACTCCGGATCTTCTTTGAAGAAGATACTTGCTCTTGTGCGCCCGGCAGGGCGCACTCACTTGGAGGTGAAAGTCTTCTACAGTCCCGACAGGGGGAACTGTTAGCCAAACGGCAAGGGTGTCCACCGCGAGGTGGAATCTGAAGGAAGCCGTAGTCCCGCCAAGGCGGGATGGCCTGACGAATAGAAACTGCATATGAGGCGGCTATGCCAGATGAGGGGGCAAGAGCATCCAAAAAGAATTGAAGACGTATTAGCTAATTAGTTCAGCATAAGTAAGTTGCAGATAAAATCCTGCCCTTCGCAGAGGATATATTTTGCTTATAACAAATTCGGGTAGAAGCAAGTACCTGAAACGTCTTCCTGCGTTCTTAGAAAGGAGGTGGTGCGATGGGATGATTCCAATTCGCTCTGCCTCAGGGTTGCCCGGCCATCCGATGGGTCAAGGCCTCTGAGTTTATATAAACGGACACTCGCGTCCAAATTATGAATAAAGAATCACATAATCAGTGATAATTTGGACATAAGTGAAAAACAGGCAAGATGTGCATAATGAAAGGAAGGTGCGGAGATGAAAAGGTTGATGACAGTAGTGTCAGGTGTGATATTCGCGTTCGGTATGGCTGGTTTGGTAGTTGCCGGGAGCATAGATTCTCCAGGTGCTCCTTCAGCGGGGAGCGGGATGTACACTCTCCAGAACCTGTATGACTACCTGACGAGCGGCTCGGCGCTCACTGTGCAGACCAGTTTCCAGGAGCCCACGACAGGCCCCACCGCCGGCACGATGAAGACGACAAAGCAGATCGGCGACGCCATTAAGGCACTACTGGATCAGAGCGATGTAGGTCCTGATAATGTTGAGTCGGGCAAGAGGTTTTTCTGCACGCAGTCGGAGAGCTGGGGTATCCAGACGGGAACATTAAGTTTGCTGCCGAGACCGACAGCAACACCGACAATAACATCGACACCAACATTTACACCAACACCCACACCAACACCAATTTATGCATCCTGTAAAGCCATTAAAACGGCTATTCCGACTGCAAGCGACGGCGCCTACACCATTGATCCCGATGGTCCGGGCGGGAATGATCCGTTCGAGGCTTACTGCGACATGACGAACGACGGTGGCGGTTGGACTCTGGTGGCCCGGGTGGTTAACAATCGTCTCCACGTCAATGCGGCTCAGGTCGACACGCTTACCTCGCCGGTGCAGGCGAACTCTGCCAAATTGTCAGATGCGGTTATTAACGAACTGTCAACAGACTACTACAGGTTTACCTGCAGTAGTACAACAAATTGGTACGATGCGGTGGATAAAACATTCGATGCCGTGACGACTGGTTCCGCCGCCATCGTTAAGGTTAAATGCACCGGGCTTACCGACACCTGGCATTACGATATATACAACTCTGGGGTCTCCGGGGTGAGGTGTGGTGAAGGGGTTGATGCCTGTGGATCAGCGAGCACCCAGTATGCGTATACCTCGCTGAACGGGTGTTCTAAGGGGGGCACCTGGGGGTTTACGGGTGTGCTGTACGCACGCTAGGAAGAAATTAATTTTGGCGGAGGTATCGCGGCTTCGCGTCCCCACAGCTGGGCCCACGCGAAGCCGCCTACCACCGGCGGAGATAACTCCGGATCTTCGTGTAAAAAGATCCTTGCTCTTTAATCCGGAGCCCAATGGGTTCATGCGGATATAGATTATGTCCGGGTGTATAGTGACAACACATACTCCGTCCGCACTATCGCGTGTTAGCGGCGAGTAGCTTTATGATATGGGCTTCGCCATATTTTCTAACCATACTATTTGCATGATGGGCATTGAGAGGTATGGATAGCGAAAACGCGGGTAGTGCTCCCCAGTATCCATGTACACATACGACACCGGTGCACACTCTCATACTCAGAAACCGGGATGACACTACTGAAGAAGGAGGTGATGCGATGAGGTAATTCAATTTCAGTCTAGCTCAGGGTGGCCCAGCCATTCGGTGGGCCGTGGCTCCTGAGTTCATATAAACATCAGCACATAACGTCAGGGTCAGACCTCTACTATTGACTGAGGATACTTTTATAAATCTTCTCCACCCGTCGAGCGAGTTTCTTGTCATTCAACATCTGCTTCTGAAGCCGATTGTGGTTCTGTGCCACCGCAGCTCCGCCAATCCCACCCA
>JAPLCW010000021.1 GCA_026392015.1 Candidatus Auribacterota bacterium
CGCGTGCATTAATCGAAGGTAGTCGAATTTTCTATGCCGCGATGAGTGTCTGAGAAGTTGCAGCGTCATTTTCTAAAATTCCATGTGCAGTTCAGAGTAAAAAGAGGCTCCACAGCCCATTACTCGGACAGGCTCCTAGTAACTGTAGATGCGTTCATTACCGCCACAAGAGTGATGCAGATTGTGTGCATCTTATTTTACATCTCCCTCGCTTGAATTGGCCGCATAGCCGATCCTCCAGGGAGATCGCGCCCCCTGGGCGCAGAAACGAAAAAGGCCCCATAAAGGGGCCTTTTTCGTGAGATGCAGCGCCTCCCAGAGCTACTGGATTGTAAAGGTGTTGCTGGCGATTAGGAAAGCGTCGCCTAATCCCCTGATCGGCATGAGGGGATCAAAGAAAGCAACCACCACCTGGTAATTACCTGGCGGCTCACCGGGAGGTACGATCGCCGAGAAAAGCCGGGTGCTGAAAGGCGCACTCAGCCCCAGCACCTTGGACGCCAGTGGCACAGTTTTTGGGCTAAAATTAGAGGTATTAATTATCGCCCCGTTGGGAAGGATGATCACCGAATACACGGTAAATGACCGATTGATGGTCTGATTCACCCTAAGGGTCGCAGTCAATAGACCGAAGGCTCTTATAGAGATAGTGTTGAGCAGAACTTCAGCCTGGGGAACCGGAGTCTGGGTCGGCGTCGGTGTCAGCGTCGGCTGCGGAGTATCCGTGGGGACCGGCGAAATCGTCGGAGTGGGCGTGATCGTCGGCGTCGGCGTAATCGTCGGTGTGTTTGTCGGGGTCGGAGTCGGTGTATTTGTCGGTGTCGGCGTGATCGTCGGTGTCGGCGTGGGGGCTTCCTGGAGGTGGTACAGATTGCCGTCCTCGGAGGTTACGTACAGGTTCTCCAATATCGTGCCCACTGTACCCCACAGGGTGGCACATGAGGCTATGCGTCCCCCCGTTGCATAGGACCACCTGAGCGAACCGGCGGTGTCCATTGAATAGAGTTTTGTGTCACCGGAGCCCACATATATCGCCTCGTTGTAATCCAACACTGGAGATGAATAACCCACGGGCGCGGCGGTGCTGTAGCTCCACAGGAGTAACCCGGTGGAAGTCAAAGAGTAAATCTGGTTGTCGTTGGAAGCCACATACACGCTGTCGGCACCTCCCAGAGCGGGAGATGACAGCATCGCGTTCCCCGTCTGGTAACTCCAGGCAATAGTTCCCGCCGAACTTATTGCGTAGAGACTGTTATCGCCGGAGCCCACATACACCCTCTCATCGCTTCCCAGCACCGGGGAGGATGGCACGACACTTCCCGTGGTGTAACTCCAATCCTGCGCCCCGATTGAGCTGAGGCTGTAGATATTATTGCTCCCCGAGCCAAAGAATATTCTTCCGTCGCTTCCCAATGCCGGAGAAGAAGTGACTCCGCTGCCGCCAATGTTGGGAGATGTCCACAGGAGCGTTCCTATTGAACTGAATGCATACACATTGCGATCGGTACCCGCGCCGATACTGCCGATATATACATTATCGCCATCGCCGACCGCGGGGGAGCAATCAACAGGTCCGGGAGTCAGATAACTCCAGAAGAGCACACCATCCGAACTGAAGGCATACACATGATTGTCATAGGAACCCATGTATATCCCCCCGAAACTTCCCAGGGCGGGAGATGAAAACAATGACGCCCCGGTCGTGTAGCTCCAGCGGAGAGATCCGGTCGAATTGACGGCGTAGAGCCTGTTGTCGCCCGACCCGGCGTATATCATTCCGCTGGACGCTATCGCCGGTGAAGAGCGGACTGTGTCCGTCGTGTAGCTCCAGCCGATATTGAAAGCCCAACCTGTCACGGGGATAGTGGGGCCGAGATAGATGCCCGCGACGGCGTTGCCCGTGTGCTGCTCGTCGTGATGGAACATCGGCCAGGCAGGAGGGACCACAAATTTCAGCGGTCGCATCATGTCGTTCTCTTCATGGCCCAGCAGGTGGCAATGCCAGACATATTCCCAGCCAAAGTTGGTCATTGCGTTGACGACGTTGATCAGGTTTCCATCCGCCGGATTTGTGACAGTTATCATGGAATCCGTCATCATCGTCGGGTCCAGAGGCCTGATGCTGTTTGGAATCGGCCAGGGGAGCGTTTGTCTTAAAGGCCGCAAGGCGACAATTATATCTTCCAACGGGTTCATCTTGACGGTTTCCTTCCAGCCCAGCTCATTGGGGTCAGGCAGTCTTATCGCCCCATCCCAGCCAGCCCGGTTGATCACCTGCACGTTAAAGAGGTGGAAATGGATGGCATGAGTGTCCACGCCGTTATGCGTGATTTTCCATATCTGGGTCTCTCCATCCTTGACAATCTCGGTGAGCGGATCCCTGTACCCAAGGGGTATCGTCGTTTGAGTGTTGAAATTTGTGAACGGCAGTTCGACACCCAGTGTGGCGTTCATCCGCCCATAATCAAGTTCAAAAAGCTCCTGTATGGCCTTCGGCTTCATCTGTACCGTCGTCTGGGTGGCTGAAAGGTATGGCTTGAAGGTCAGGGAGGTGTCCTGGATGTGAGAATATGTATCGACGCCGGCCTTAAAAGGAGCGGGATACGTCGTTTCCGGAATGATCGGCGCGGGTTGGCTCGCGGCGTAGGCTGCCGGCCAAGCGGCCTGTAACGCAGGCAAATCAAAGGGCTCGGACGATCCTCCCGCCACCCTGAATTGCATGATTGTCCGGGTGTTGGGGCCGAAACCGGCCAGGGTCGTGGGTGCGCCGCCCATCGCGGTTAGATCCGGGTCGCCCGTGTAGTAGTCCAGGCGCGGGTCAAACGCCGGGACCGGAGCGGGAGCGTCGTTATAGAGGATGATATTGGAATTAGCGGGGATCCCTGAGAAGTCTATGATGACATCCGCCCTCTCCGCGGGCCCCAGGAAGAGTGTTTTGGTTGCAACATTCAATACGACTATGTCCCTGCGGTTGTAGTTATAGCCGATTGGAATGTTGGGGAGCACCACCGGCGCCGGCAGGAAGCCGCCCTCGGTGCCGATCTGAATCATACTCGGGCCCACCAAAGCAGGATCAGGAACGCCGCCGTCCCTCGCATCCGGTGTCGGCCACCCAGGCGGCCAGTTGCCGGGGCATGACTCAACCATTCTGACTTCCGTAGGGTTGGCGGGGTCGGAATAATATAGCTGAAGGTTAAGGAAACGATCATTGCAGGCGTTAAGGATCCTGAGGCGATACGGCTTTCGCTGCACTATTTTAAAAGGATATGCGCAGCCGTTGACCAGCGGGGTGTCCATGAACGCTTCCGGCACAAGGGACGGATTGGCACCCATCCCGGGTATCTGCGGCGGTTCATTGGGTCCCGGATAATAGGGGTTTGCAATCGCCGGGTGCGTAATCTGTGAGGGGATAAGAGGCGGCCAGAACCAGAGACCATAATCCCACCTCCCCATGGCGTTTGCCCCCCCTGGGTCAACCGGATTCTGGTTGGTCATGTACACATGCGGGAACCAGAGATCGCCGCGGACGTAAGACCCCGGCGTTGTTCCCCAATTCCATGTAGGATCCTGGGAGGCAATCTTGGTCTCGTCAACGAAAGTCTTATCCTGGATGATCAGCGGGATTCCATATCTATAAACACCTGCCGGCGTTCCTTGATTGGGCAGGACCCCGGAGTCAATCAATCCCTCCTCTACCGGGTCGGTGAGCAGGTAACCCGCGGCTACTCCTGCATAGACATTCAGGCGCGTAATGCCATACGCATGATCGTGATAGAACATCAACCGGCCACTCTGCTGGTTGGGCCAATAAAATGTCATCCTCCCCTGCCCCGGATCCGGCATGTCGGGAACATTTGCTGTGCTCACACCCTTCTGATAATGGGCGCCCGTATCTGTCAGAGGAACGGTCCATTGATGCGCTGTCCCGTCGCTGATCCACGGGGTGTTTCCGCCGTGGAGATGGATGGTGGCGCGGTTTTGTTGGTAAGGGATAGGGGTGCCGAGGCCATCGACATCCGGTCCATTTCCCGCTCCCATGACGCTGGTATCCACCGGGATGAAGAGATTACCCGCGGTCCCTGCAGGAAGATCATTGGTAAACGTTACGCGAACAGGCGTGTCTTTCTTGGCGATGATCAAAGGTCCCAGATAATGATTCTGGTTGTCAGGGGCTGTGAGCGCGGGATTGAGGTCCCTGTAACCCCGCACCTTGGTGACGGGCAGGCTTGGATGAAACTTCATCGTATAGTCATGCAAACCGATCTCGTAATAATCGCCATCGGCGGGAACCCCGGGGGGCGGAGTCATCTTTGCCGCAATGGGGATGTACTGTCCCACGCCATTTGCCTCCGCAGACCCCAGGCCCGGCAGCGTGTCGACAAATTTTTGAATAATCGGACTGTTGGCGTAATTGGGATAGATGCCGAAATAATCCGGCGTATCGCCGGGACCGGGCGCGGCGAGAGGCGCGGCAGGAGAAGCCGCCTCGTTGCTGATGGCGCCCTCACTCACCGCTGCGGCCGGAGCCACTTCTTCGGGAGCTGCCGACTCAGAAACTGCCGCATCAGGATTCGCTTCTTCGGGGCTTGCTGGTTCGGAAACCGCTGCATCAGGAGCCGCTTCTTCAGGAGCTGCCGTGCCGGGGGCTGCTATCTCTGAGGCTGCGGCGCGCTCTGCTGCGGCGCGAGCTGCCTCACGAGCGGCTGCGGCTCGCTCTGCTGCGGCCTTCCTCTGTTCAAACGTCACGCGACTATTTGCGCGCTGAATAATGGATTCTACGTCGCGGCTTTTCACCGCGCGCGAGGATTGTTGGGATTCCACGCGGCCCGCTCCGATACACCAGCAAAGAGCAACCGCCGACAATGCCACTCTCACCAGGATTGAGAGTTTGCATCTATTCATGATGATCTCCTTTCGTGTCCCCTTTTGGGCTAGAGAGCATTCGCTCTCTCCCGCTTCTTGTCCCCATCGGAAAATTTATTCTGGTAGCTCATATTTGGATCGCTCATTAAATTTCGATTTTTAAAACTACAAAATTATACCTCAAGGATTCAAATCAGGGTATTGGCTGATTCCCCCTTTTGCTGACTTTTTTCCACTTATGCTTCCTCGACCGATATCGCATTTACCGGGCATTGATTGGCCGCGTCCTTGCAACTTTCTTCGAAGCCGTCAGGGACAGGGTCAGCATAGACCACCGCCTTATCACCTTCAGTTCTGAAAACCTCCGGACATATCTGCGGACAGAGTCCGCAGCCGATGCACGTTTCCTCATCAACGATCGCTCTCATGACTCTCCTCCTGGCATTTCACGCACTCAACCTACTTTAATCCCCACCCTGATCTAGTCACCAAGTTTTAATGTCTTAACCGCGGATTACGCTGATTACGCGGATTCTTATTTGTAATCCGCATAATCCCTGCCTATGCCGAAGCGGAGCTCCGGCTCCGTGTGAACACCACTTTGAAACTTATCTTCTTCCACCGGTTTGAAAGTTACCTTTTCTTCGTCTTCTTCTTGTCTGTTCAAGTCACTATAAAGACATTTTGTCCCGAAAGCGAATGAAACAGGTTGATGAGGGCGTGTAAGAGGCAGGCGCGAAATCCGCGGTTTCATATCTTCTTTAGTCCATTAAAATTGCTCTTTTATGCTTCTAATGAATAATCCATACCAGAAAAACCCAGATCGTTTCGGGCATACCGCATTGCCGTGACGCACCTCTTCGTTAACCCGCGAGGGGATATGTCACCTGCACGCCGTCGACTTTGACGAACGGCGTCAACACATGGGGTCTGGGGCGAGTCCGACTCATTATATGTTCAACGTGAATGCCGCGCACCTGGAGCGCGTCGGCGATGAGGGAACGGTGACATCTCCAGGGGACGGCCTCGGCACACATCAACGCCACCCGCTCTGTTTTGGAAATATCTACGAGCTTCTCAATATTCTCCAGGAATTCAGAGGTTTGCATGTAATCCGCAAACCCTCTGAATGTGGCGTTGCGCCATGCCGTGTTCAAGGAATCGCCGCGGGATCTCCGCAATCCCCCGAGCCCCGGCATGTGCGTGTACGCAATCCCTTCCGCCTTGAGACACTCCTCCAGTTCCTTCTGGTTGAACTGTGGATTGTATCGGGAGCGTGGCACCGTGCGCACATCGAGCACTCTTCGCACCTTGAAAATCTTCAGGATCGAGAGAAAATCATCGATCCGCCTTGTGAAATGACCTATGGTGTAGAGAAGCGGCACTGCATCATCATGTGCTTTCATGTAACCTATTTCCTCTTATTTTTCGTCCATCCGGCTCCGTTCATTCTATCTCTCCCCCACCCCGAGCCTCCCATGAGAGACGGCCCATCGGGCGCGACAATCATCTATTTCACCGGCCGGGTGAACTTCGCCAGGTCATGGATTCCGAGTTCCTTCTCCATTTCCTCCACTTCGCTCATCGCTCTTTCAAATCCCTTTTCCCCGAGGGCCTCGTCCTCTCTCGCGTCAAATATCTTCCCGAGTGCGGCATAGTCGCCCGGAGAGACGATATAATGAACTGCGGGGAACAGGATCGTATCCTCGCGCGCCTTGTGAGGGCGATACATGCGGATGAAGAGGCGAACGGAGCCCGTCAGGTCATTCCGGTCCTTCGCCCTGAGTATCCGATCGGTCAGCCTGCGCCCCGCATGGTGCTGTTCCCGCAGATCCTTTACCAGATCGACATATTCCCCTGCCTTTTCAAAGTGCGGGAAAATGTACTGTTCTTCAAGTTTCTCATGGTAGTTCTCCACCATTCTCCTCACGAGATTCGCCGCGCGGGGAATGATATCCGGCGGAAGCTCTTTCCCGCTGTCCAGGCGCGCGCACGCCTCTTCATAAATAAGGAGAATACGCGAGAGCACACCGTGCTCGCGCATCAGGTCCTCAACGGCAGAGACAGGGACGAGCTCTTCCTTCTCCCTATCCTTTTCAGGGTGGGGATATGAAAAAGGCAGTCCGGAGGCTTCTCCCGGATTCATATATGCGCAGAGCACAAGCGGAACCACCATTACTCCAATAAAGCCGCCCGCCGGCAATTTTCTCACTCTGGAAAGCGTCACCTCTTCGGACCTCCTTATCAGATTGATCGACCCTCTCAATGCCGGTTGCGCAAAGAAAGCGCGATCCCTATACTTGGGTCAAAAGCAATCTGTCTTCTGCGAGGCTGATCGCGTTGCTGGGGCAAGCCCTGATTGCCGCATCGCAATATCCCTTTAACTCAGCGGGGATATAGGTGGAACGTGCAACTGCCTTTTCATGGTCCATCACATACAGCAACGGACTGACATAGGCGCAGCGTGCACACCCGATGCACTTCTCTGCATTAATGGCTATCCTCATCATTGCCTCCTTCGCAATCTCACACTCAGCGATCCGGCAGATACCATTTGCGACATTCATCGGATCGCTATCTCCTTTTCGTACTGCCAGAGACCGTGTATATTGCAGTACGAGGAGGAACATAATGTCCCTGCCTTCTCGGTCTTAAATTTCAGGACCACCTCCGGATGTGCATACACGGTACTCGTGTTGGGACCCTGGGCTGATTCTCCATGGGCGGTAAATTCGAACCTCCCTATCTGGTAAGGGAATTTCTCGCCCGCGGGGAGAAAAAAGACGGCAATCCAGCGGATGTGGTGTTCCGTGGTATTGGGATGCGGCACTTCCTTTCCCACGCACACGGTTACCGTAACGAATTCTCCTTTCGTGACCTGATCGGGGGCGTCGATCACGGGAACATGCTTCTCCGTTTTCCAATCTGCGCTTTGGAACAGTTCTTTCAGATGAGCCATCGTATTTCTCCTTTAATGAGAGTGATCAGCAATCAGAAGCTAGGGAACGGCAAGCCAAACAAACACGCTATGCCAATCCCCAAACCTTTTGATTTTCTCGGCTTTGCTCGGGACAAGCCGCCGCTCAGGGGAGAGGGGACTACTTCCCGAGAAGCAACGAGAGCTCGACCACGTGTTCCTGCTCATCAATTATTATATGGCGGATCTCGTGCTCCACCGTCTCGAACTCGTATCTCAGGCTTTCCTTGTTCTCGATCGCCTTCCTGTAGATCTCCTTGTAGAAATCAATCGCCTCCTTCTCGTTCTTGAGATTCGTTTCGAGAATTCCCTTTATATCCCCTGCCTTGTGCGTTGCCGACAGAGCCATCGACGGTTCCTCTCCGAAGTAGCTCCCTATGAGGTTGCGGAACTTTTCCTCGTGTTTTTGCTCATCGGATGCGATCTCCTTGAGCCTCTCGATGATCTTCTCCGCGCCGAGCCCCTTTACACTCTCCGCGTGCGCGAGGTACTGGATCCTGGCAGCGTGCTCGAGCTCCAGACCCTTGTTGAACATCCGCACCAGCTCCTTTTGAATAGCACCCATAGACGCCTCCTCTTGTTTGATGGTCGCACACACAGATCAAGAAGCAGCCACCGCAGCCGCTCCAATCTTTGGTACGATTATTTGCTTTCCTGCCACCCCGCGCCCTTCGTCTTACTTTTGCCGTTCAGGCTCAAAATCACCTCTATACGCGTCAGCAGATCAAGCGCGTTAAACGGCTTCTTGAGACATGTCTCCATGCCGCACTTTCGCATCAACGCAACGTGCTCGTCCTGCGTGAAATGACCTGTCATCGCAATTACAGGGATCCTGACCGTCGCCTGGAATCGCTTTAAATTCTTCGTCAATTGGAATCCATCCATCCCGTCCATTTTAATATCGAGCATAATCAGATCCGGATGCTCCTTCTTCGCCCATTTAAGAGCGGTGCCGCCGTCGCTGAACGGCACCACTTCGTATCCGCTCATGGAAAGCACCCCTTGGAGCTCTTCCAGGAATACATCATCGTCGTCCACAATCATTACTTTCCGTTTGGACATTTCCCGATCTCCCACACTTTAAGTAACAGCAATTCCACGACAGCGTGAGCGAAGCTCCTATTTTTTGCAGGAGCAATCACCGGCCTTTTGGCCGCACCCGCTGCACATCCCTTTCTCAATCGGCTTCCCGCACTTGCTACACGACGTAGATCCGCATGTCCGGCACATCTCTCTCATCTCTGTCCTTCTTAGTCATGCCCCGACAATATGCTTTGGGTCTTACGGATCTCGGAGACAGCTCCATGAGGCGGAACCGAACCCGATCACTTCTTCGCCTCTCCCCCCTTCTGGCTCTCGAGCTCTTTGATTTCCTTTATGTCAATCGTGGTTATCCCTCCCCTTTCGTTCACCGTTCCCGTGACTTCAACCATTTTTGCCACATAGGGCTTAATTTTTTTCGCGGGACTGGAGTGGTCTCCGGTAACTACCACATACACCTTGCCTGTATTCTCTTCGAGTATGCCTGCGGGTTCGCCGACCTTTATACACGCTATGGCGCACGCCTTGTGCCCCTCTCCCTTTGCCCCCTCAGCCACGTAGCATGAAACGTCCACAACCTCCCCTGTTATCTTCTTCGTCTCCGCTGAATATGCGCTGCAGGACAAAATCATTACCAGTGAAACGATCGCCATCATTGTTAATTTCATACGCTATCTCCTATCCTTGTTTGCAGAACTCGATGCCTCCACTAATTGCCGTCCCTACACCCCCTTTCTCGACCGATGTTATTTCACCCGATCAAACGACGGGTAACCTTTATTGTGTACTATGATAGCTTTATCCTGGGATATGTAAATCGGCTGATTCCCCTTTTCCTTGACTTTTTTCCACCACGCCGTAGTACCGTTAATGCGAAACCCTGGCGACATCTCCCCTGAGCGAGGAGAACGTGATGGAGAGAAGGGCACCTGATAAATGATCCAGTTGGAAACAGCGGCGGTCGGGAATTCCGGTAGCGTAGAAACACATGTCGCGGAAAGAATCGGAATTCGGCGAGCAACTCTTCTAAGTAAAGTATGATCCAGGTAATAGATCTGTTACAGGAGGTGTGGCTCTCTATTTGCGTAGGGCGGCCTTAATGCCTCCCCACATAAATGAGCGGATACTGATTCTGGAATTATCTATTCGCGAAGGGGTAATGCGTTTGAATCTCGGATAGTGCTGATTATGCGAAGGGAGAAGCTCGGCGGTCCAGAGCAGAGGAAGGGGCGCTTGCTTTTCCAGAAAAAAGCTTATTTTCTTCGCGCGCGCTTTCTTCCGATCTTCGGCCCCTTGCCCCCGCGATAGGCCGTCGGCGTTTTACTCGTATGCTGCTTGAATTGTCGTATGAATGATTCCGCGTTCTCGTATCCGAGCCGTTCGGAAATCTGGCTGACGTTCATACCGGTATCACGCAAAAGCTCCTTGGCCTTTCCGATTTTGATATTCAGCCTGTAGCTGCTGAAGCTTTTGCCGGTGATCTGCCGGAAAATCCTGCTCAGATACTTCGGGCTGAGGCACACCGCAACGGCCGCGTCATTAAGGCCAATCCTTTTATAGCAATTTCTCTCGACGAAACGCTTTATTTTTTCGATCTTTCCCTTTATATCGAGCGCACTGACGTCTGTTTCTCCGTTCTTCGATTCCAATAGGTTTACTATCAGTTCCTTGGCCTTGGCGATGGGAAATGGCTTCTCCAGGTACTCATCCGCGCGACCCTTTAATGCCTCAATCGCCACATCCTTTGAGCTGTAGCCGGTAAGAATAATAATACCAAGGCGCGGTTCCATCTTCTTCATTCTTTTCAATACTTCGGTCCCGCGCATCCCCGGCATCATCACGTCCAGAATCACCAGGTCAATCTCATTCGGTTTCGCCAGGATCCGCAATGCCTCTTCACCGCTGGACGCCTCTACAATTTCATACTCATCGAGGTAGTCGCGGAATTCACTCCTGAACTCCTTGTCATCGTCAACGAGTAAGATCGTATATGGCATAAATATCCCCCCGCAGATTATAAAATAAAGTATCGCCTCTCACGAAAACGACTCCGCACCGGTTATTTTTCTCAATGAGTCAACACTCTCGACAGATTGCCATAATCCTTATGGAGCGGAGTAAAATCAGGACTCATGCCCGCTTTTCAGGAACATCCTGATCCCTTTATACAGTATACTATGCGTTGGTGAAGATGAACATACTATATACGGTATGATCGTGATGGGTCACTTATGGGAGGTATTTGTTTCCGTTGCTATCCCCGTCCCCGTTTTAACGAGGGTAAACTCCGGCAGGGATCCATCGTGAAACCTGGATTCCTGCTGGAGATTGTGGCTTCTTTGGAATGACCGGGATTGGCTTTTACCGCACGGGAAGCTGAAGAAGAGCGGCACTATTATGGAGAGAATTTATTGTTGAAGATATGCTTATATGGGCCATTCCATGGGATACGAAGCAGCCGGAAGTTCGGGAAAGAGTGCATGGAGAACATGGTATACCTATGAAGACGCTGAGGTCACTGAACGGTTCAC
>JAPLCW010000190.1 GCA_026392015.1 Candidatus Auribacterota bacterium
ATACCTGCTCTGGCTAAAAGCCGGAGTTACCCACAATCGCCCTTGCCTCGCAGAGCTTTGCAAGAAGCGCTCGGCATCGGGCTCATGTGGATAACTCCTCTATGTGAAATAGGCAGACACCAAAATCGTATACGCTGCCAAAAACTGTATACAAAGTTTACACTTTTAGCGCTCAGAGGTGTAAACAAAGTATGCAAATTGGCCTTTTTTAGAATCCATCGAGAATTTTCATTTTGCGACTATCATTGCAACTGTTTGGCCTGGTACTTATTACGACTATTTTCCACCAATGAAGGGAAAATTGTATAGTTGGTACAGAAAATGCAGGCTAGTTGTACATGGTTTTGTGAATGTGCATCGATTTTATCACTCCTGCGGAAAGAATTATGACTCTAATTATCTTTGCCTTAGCCCTCTTCGCAGCCTCCCTTGCCAATGCCGTACCTACCAATTCTCCTTTTCCTCAATGCTATAATTTCCCATTCTCCCCCGATTTTGGAAAAAACGCCGAACTCCAGCAACCAGGCATATCCCCGGCGAAGATCGGCAGGATTATCGAAGACCATAACCTAACTTGGGGGGAGAGCATAGGGTGGATCAATCTCAGGACGACACATGCCGATTTGAAGATCGGCTCAAACATATTGGCGGGCTGGGTCTGGCTTGAGAACTGCGGCGGGGTGTGTGTAGGAGATGGAAGTCGCCTGGATGGGAAACGCTATTCAAACAGTGGTACCCATGACTTTGGGGTCAATAACGACGGTCATGGTAAGTTGTCGGGTTTTGCCTGGTCAGAGGTCACGGGCTGGATTAACTTCCGCACCGGTCATTCGCGGGTGTATCTGGATAAGAGCGGCCAGTTTTACGGCTATGCGTGGGGAGAGAATGTAGGATGGATGCATTTCGGGCCTAGCAGGACTGTGCAATATCTTGCAAAGGCAGATCCCGGTCCATGGAAAGAGATCGGGAGGGAAGAGGAGGATAGGCTCGCCGGCGGCCCTGATGATTCTGAAATATGCGGCGGTTCTGTTCCCGTGACAGGCCTGAGCAATAGTTATCAGAGGTATACTACTGATGCATGGACGGTTTGTCTGCTCAGGAATGGAAGAGATGATTCATGTGCTCATATCCGGTGTTGTGATACTCCGGTTCATATAGCTAGTCTTGCCAAACTTTATTCCATCCGCGCCCCTCCGGTGATTGGCTAATCCGCTGATCATTACGAGTCCCCCTGCAATAGGGACGGGACGTGACAATCTCACCTTTATCAAATTCAAGATAAATCAAGAAAGGATTGGTACTAAAATGAAAAAGTTACTCACTATAGCTCTAAGCCTATTGTCGATGGTATGCCTGTCTTATACGGTTATTGCGGGAAGTCTTGACTCTCCGGGCGCTCCTTCATTGGGGAGCGGGATGTACACGCTCCAGAACCTATATGACTACCTGACGAGCGGCACGGCGCTCACGGTTCAGACCAGTTTCCAGGAGCCCACGTCAGGTCCCACCACCGGCACCATGAAGACCACGAAGGAGATCGGCGATGCGATCAAGGCGTTGCTGGACCAGAGCACTGTGACGGCTGACGGGGTGAAGTCCGGAGAGAGGTTCTTCTGCACACAGGCAGGAAGCTGGGGAGTGCAGACAGGGACATTGATTGTTCCGCCGACACCGACGCCAACACCGACGCTAACACCGACGATAACGCCAACGCCAACACCAAATCCACAGCAGGCGTGCGAATCGTTGGGCGGCTACTGGGCTTCGACTCAGCTCGCATATCCGAATGACTACGCATGTTGGTTCGCCGGCGATTTTGGCGCAAGTTGTTCAGCCGTATGTGCAGCCTCACCGCGCGCAATGCAGTGTGCGCCAGGCAACTGGAACGACTCGGCCGGGGCTGATGTGTGCCTCCATTACCATCCCACTGCAACCCTCGGTAGTTGTATATCCGAGGATCCGTGTCCTCGTCCCCTTTTGAATACCGATAACCAATGCGATCGCCGATGCGCAGGGACGGTGAGCTGCACGATGGCCAGCTCCGGTTGGGCTAGGCTCTGTGCGTGTGTTCCCCAATAATGTTCATTTATCCGCAGGTGGGCGGGCACTGTGCGCTTCCCCACCTGCGGAGATAGCTCCTGTGATTCTGGGGTCGGACCTGCGAAATATGTTGTGTCAGAAGAAGTAGCGTATATTTTATGGCTTTATAGAGGCTTATTTAGTCTGGCATTATCGACAGGATCTCTAATCCTGACACGGAGGGCTTGAGTTTGAATCCTGATAAAGAGGGCAAGGACTCCAATCCTGAAACAGAGGGGTGGGATTCCAACCTGGATACGGTTGAAAAGCCGGTGAGGCTGCTATTGTAGTTAAGTCTTTTAATGGCGAGTGAATCTAATCCTTTAAACGTGCCCGGAGGAAGCGAGCTGGGCTCCCCTCGCTTCCTCATTTGCCACTCCGACTCCTCGGGCTCATCGGCTGGTCAAACGCATCATCCCACTGTTTTTGTATGTCGTCCCGGACATCATTCTTCGTGTATTCCCGATACTGCTCCATCGTCATTTCTGTACGGCCCCAAACCTGCCCGTCTATCGTGATGTCCAAAACCGATGCCCGTAGGGTGCCAAAACTAATCTGGGGCCAAAATCACAGATAAAGGTTATAGGAAGAGCCTGGCAAGAGAGTGATTGATCTTCCAAATCGACCTTATTGATGAAGATTGAAAAGGGAACCGGCAACTAAACTGCTCATTCAGACACACTGATTTTGCAGTCGAGATATAACTGAAAGTTGTGTATGGAAGTAAAAGAGCGTATCCTCCGAATCTTGGAGAAGAAACACCCTCACGTGAGGGCAAAGGAGGATACGCCCATGGAGAACGATATCGCAGTTGAGAGAGAAAGTCAAATAGCG
>JAPLCW010000178.1 GCA_026392015.1 Candidatus Auribacterota bacterium
ACGCCCTTGCAGATGGGATCTCGGTACTGCTGACGTACTTGGGCGCATTTATGCAAAAATCACGAACTAACTTCTCAAGTACGGCCCAGAGTCAAATCATGCTTTTTGACCCGATTTGAAAAAACTGGGGATAGTCCAGACAATGAGAACCTTTGTGAATGGGTCGGTGAAATGCTATGCTTGACTCTCCGGGGGTGGGGCAATGCATAGCAGTCGCAGTCAATTTTCCGCATGGTGGCAGGCGGCGCGTTTTCATTTCGTCCCATCGAGCTTCTTACCTGCCGTTCTCGCACTGCTCTATACTTCGGTGGCGTTCACGGTATTTTTCCCTGTGCGCTTCTTCGCACCTGCCGGAGGCTTGCCGTGAGCAAAAAGTCAGTCGTACCCGTTCCCTCATCCGCCACGCACGCAACGATGAACGGCCCGGGGAATTCTGTTTGCCCTCCTCCTCCGTTCGGCAACACCAGTCGGTCATCAAATAAAATCCGTGACGTGCGCCGCATGTTTTCGCGCGCCGCGCCGCGCTATGATCTCATGAACCGGATTATGTCGATGGGGCGAGATGACTCCTGGCGGCGGTTCGCCATCGAGGAGGCAAAGTTTCCCCAGGGCAGCCTCATTCTCGATCTGGGAACAGGGACAGGAGGGATGGCGCGGAGCGTTGCCCGCCTCGTCTCCGGCAGCCGTGTCATTGGCGTCGACATCTGCTCCGCACTGATGGCCCTCGCACGTGTCAAACAGGGGGTGGAAAATGTGCGATGGCTTCTCGGGGACGGTGGGCACCTGCCTTTTTCGTCGAATCGCTTTGACGGCGCGGTCGCCGCGTTCTCCCTGCGCAATATGCCCGATGTGCCGCAGGCTTTATCAGAACTCTATCGCGTCATTGTCCCCGGAGGGAAAGCGGTAATTCTGGATCTCGTAAAGCCCGAAGGGGGTCTCTGCGGCATAATTTTTAATCTCCAGATGGGGCATATCGTTCCGGCGCTGGGCAGGATGTTCGGCAGCAATCCGGAGGCATATTCCTATCTGCCTGAGTCAATCAAGTCTTTCTACTCATCCGCCGAATTGCGAGAGGCGTTGCGGAGTCATGGTTTCAAGGAGCTGCTATTCCGGGAGTTGATGTTCAAAACGGTTGCAGTGTGCATTGCTGAAAAATGACCGACGCGCATGGGGCTTTATGAATCATGAAAGACATTGTGATTCTCTTCGATTTATGTGGATGACTTTAGCTATTCCTCCTCCCTTTGAATGGGGGGAGGTGAGGTAGGGGGTGATTTCGGTTGCCAACCGAACAGGCAATGAGGGAGGAAGTTAGTCGAAATCAAGATTACACCTTCAGCACACCCCCACCTTAATCCTTCCCCTTCGGAGGGGGAGGAGATGATATTTCTATCCACATAGATGTAGAAGAGAATCGCTGTTGCAGGGTCCGGTCCGCGCACCGCGGGAATAGTGGAAATAAGGTAACTGCTCAGGAGCCAGAATTCAGGAGTCAGGAGCCAGGAGTTAGAATGAGGACGCCAGCGGCGACATTTGAGGACTTGGGCTACGGCGATGTTTCCGAGTTAATGCAGTTACTCGAAGAGGTCAGCAAGCTAATGGAAGCTTATGCGCGATCCATTCTGGATTCTGGCTTCCGACTTCTGACTACCTGAGTAGTTACGAAATAAGTCAGTAAATAGTAGACTATGTCCATTGCTGCATGTTGCCTTGTGTGTTATGGTACTCGGCAATATATTGCATATTAACTATTAAGGTGCCTGGAATGAAAAAGCAGGAATCAAGGCTCTCGCGGGGTGAACTCGACAGCCTCTGTATCAACACCATCCGGTTTCTCTCCATCGATGCAGTGGAGAAGGCAAACAGCGGGCATCCCGGAATGCCGATGGGGGCCGCCCCCATGGGCTACGTACTCTGGGACCGCCATTTGAAGCATAACCCCGCAAACCCCCGCTGGTTTGATCGCGACCGGTTCGTCCTTTCGGCGGGGCATGGATCGATGCTGCTCTACAGCCTTCTGTACCTCACCGGCTACGATCTTTCCATCGAGGAGATACAGATGTTCCGGCAGTGGGGCAGCAAGACGCCCGGCCATCCCGAGCGCGACCTTGCCACGGGTGTTGAGACAACGACCGGTCCGCTCGGCCAGGGATTCGGCAACGCCGTGGGGATGGCGATCGCGGAAGCCCATATCGCCGCCCACTATAACCGCCCAGGTTTCCGGATCATCGACCACTACACATACGGGATTGTGAGCGACGGGGATCTGATGGAGGGGGTCTCCTCCGAGGCCGCCTCGCTCGCCGGCCATCTCGAACTCGGCAAGCTGATCCTCCTCTATGATAACAACCATGTCTCGCTCTCCGCGGGAACTCCCATCACCTTCACCGAGGACAGGGCGCGGCGCTTCGAGGCGTATGGATGGCACACGATTTCGATTGAGGATGGAAACGATATAGAATCCATCGAACGCGCGCTTCGAGCCGCGCGCGGCGAGAAAAAACGCCCCTCCCTCATCCTTGTGAACACCCATATCGGCTACGGATCCCCCCACAAGCAGGATTCGTTCGAGGCGCACGGCTCTCCGCTGGGAAAGGAAGAGGTGAATCTGACGAAGGAAAAATTCGGCTGGCCTCTCACGCCGCTCTTCCATGTCCCTCCGCAGGCGATCGAGCACTGCCGCCGCGCCGTCGAGCGCGGTGCGGATGCGGAGGATGAGTGGAAAAATAGGCTATGCGCGTACGCGGGGAAATATCCTGAGTGCGCCCGGGATCTGGAGCGGATCATGGCCGGCGCTCTGCCGGCGGGGTGGGACTTGGACATCCCCTCTTTCCCGCCAAGCGCGAAGGGCACGAAGACACGCGTCGCCTCCGGACAGGTGATGAACGCGATAGCCCCCAGGCTCCCTGAAATGATCGGTGGGTCCGCGGACCTGGATCCGTCCACGCACACGGTGTTGAAAAAAATGGGCGATTTCGAAAGCCCTTACGAGAAGGGATGGAAAACAGAAGGCGCAGCCGACGGCGACTGGAGTTACATCGGCGACAATATTCACTTCGGCGTCCGGGAGCACGCGATGGGATCGATCCTGAACGGGATGTCGGTTCATGGCGGGACCATCCCCTATGGCGCGACGTTCCTCATCTTCTCCGATTACATGCGCCCCCCCATCCGCCTTGCCGCGATCATGGGCACGGGGGTGATCTATGTTTTTACGCACGACAGCATCGGGCTTGGCGAGGACGGAACGACACATCAGCCGGTGGAGCAGCTCGCGAGCCTCCGGGCGATGCCGGGGATCGTCGTCATTCGGCCCTGCGACGCCAACGAGACCGCAGTCGCCTGGCGTGTGGCGATCGAGACGCGCGACCACCCGGTCGCACTGATACTCACCCGGCAGGATGTTCCCACACTCGACCGCTCGGTGTACGCCCCCGCGGACGGGCTCAGGAAGGGCGCCTATGTCCTCGCGGACGCTCCCGCGGGAGCGCCTGACCTTGTCATGATCGCCACAGGCTCCGAGGTCAGCCTGATCGTGGCGGCGCGGGATGAGTTGCAGAAAGAGGGAGTGCAGGCGCGTATCGTATCGATGCCGAGCTGGGAATTGTTCGAGGCGCAGTCGCGCGGATACCGTGACTCGGTGTTGCCGCCTCATATCAGGAGCCGCCTGGCGGTCGAGGCCGGCGCGACACAGGGGTGGTGCCGCTATGTCGGGGATGCGGGCGACGTGATCGGAGTGGACCGCTTCGGGGCATCCGCTCCCGCCGAGGTTATGATGGAAAAGTACGGGTTCACTGTTGAGAATGTGTGCGCGCGCGCAAGGGCGCTGTTGGAGAAGGGGCGGGGCTGATGCGCATAGGAATCGCCGCCGACCACGCGGGATTTGCGTTGAAAAACGAGCTGGCTGGGCTGCTGACCGGTGAGGGGCATGAGGTCAGGGACTTCGGTGCGCTGCGCCTGGACCCGGACGACGATTACCCCGACTATGTTGTCCCCCTCGCGAGAGCTGTGGCCCTCGGGGAGGTGGAGCGGGGGATTGCGATCTGCGGAAGCGGCGTGGGAGCGAGTGTCGCCGCCAATAAGATTCCCCGCATAAGGGCTGCGTTGATCGGCGACGTGTATTCCTCAGGGCAGGGGGTGGAGGACGACGATATGAACGTCATCTGCCTGGGGGGCCGCGTGATAGGATTGGACCTGGCCCGGGATCTGGTCCGGGCGTTCCTGTCGGCGCGGTTCAGGGGAGAGGATCGCTTTCGGCGTCGTCTGGCAAAGATTACCGAACTGGAGAAGGGCGACAAATAGAAACATGCGTACTTGGCGCACAACCACGAACTACTCGAATTTCTTGAATTTATTATATCTCGGGATTAATGGTTGGAAAGCATCATAAACCACGAAATATTCGAATTAGCCTAACATTTTGACATTTTTCAATTCGTGTAATTCGTCCTATTCGTCGTTAAAAACTTTCGTTATGCCACAGAAGGGGAAAACGGACAAATGAAAACAAACCCGCTCTTGAAACTTCGTGATTTCGGCCAGAGAATCTGGCTTGATTTTCTCCGCCGGGCCGTGATCAACTCGGGCGATCTGGAAAAGATGATCGATGAGGATGGGTTGGGCGGGGTGACCTCCAATCCCTCGATTTTTGAGAAGGCCATCGCCGGCAGCAGCGACTACGACGGCGCAATCCGCGCCCTGGCGCTGGAGGGCAGGAGCGTAGAGGAGATATACCAGGCGCTCACGGTGCAGGATATACAGCGCGCCGCGGATATTTTCCGGCCTCTCTATGATCGCCTCGAGGGGGAAGACGGGTTCGTGAGCCTCGAGGTCTCGCCGCATCTCGCGTATGACGCGAAAGGGACCGTCGCCGAGGCGCGCCGGCTGTGGGCCGCGGCCAACCGCCCTAACGTTTTTATCAAGGTTCCCGCGACACAGGAGGGATTGCCCGCGATCCGGCAGCTCATCAGCGAGGGGATCAACGTCAATGTAACGCTTCTCTTCGGCCTGCCCCGCTACAGGGAGGTGGCGGAGGCGTATATCTCCGGCCTGGAGGCCGCGGCGGCTGACGGGAAAGCACTGGATCGCATATCCTCTGTTGCCAGCTTTTTCCTGAGCCGCATCGACGCTCTCATCGATCCGATGATCGAGAAGCTGATACAGGCCGGAGGGCCCGACGCCGCTATCGCAAAAGAGATCCATGGTCAGGTGGCCATCGCCAGTGCAAGGATCGCGTACCAGATTTACCGGGAGATATTCCATGGAGAGCGATTTAAAAAACTGGCGGACAGGGGCGCCGGATCCCAGCGGCTGCTCTGGGCCAGCACGAGCACGAAAAATCCGTCCTACAGCGATGTGAGATATGTGGAGGCCCTCATCGGCCCCAAGACAATCAATACGCTTCCGCTTGAAACGATCAACGCGTATCGCGACCACGGCGATCCGGTGCCCCGTCTGGAAGAGGGGGTGGAAGAGGCGGCCGACATATTTGTGTGCCTGCCTCAACTCGGCATCGATAGTGACGCGATCACGCAGCAGCTCGAGGATGAGGGCGTGGAAAAGTTTAGTGCGTCGTACGACGCGCTCATGCAGACGCTCGCGAAGCATCGTGCGGCCGCGCTCGCGGAGCCGCTCGACCGCCAGGCGATCGCCGTCACGGGATATGAGGAGGCGGTCCGGAAGAGGCTTGATGCCCTGGGGAAGGAACGGTTCTGCGATCGTCTATGGCGCAAGGACGCGGGACTGTGGAAGAGCGGCGCAAAAGAACGGGAACAGATCAGGAATTCGCTGGGGTGGCTGCATGTGGCGGAGAAGATGGAGGAAAACCTTCGCGACATCGAATATTTTGTTCGACAGGTAAAGAACGCAGGATTTCGGCATGTCGTTCATATGGGAATGGGGGGGAGCAGCCTCGCGCCGCTCGTCTTCGAGCGCACCGTCGCTCCGGCGCAGCACGCGCTCCTGCTTACCGTGCTCGATACCACCGATCCCGCCACCATCCTTGCCGTCGAGAGGAGGATCCCGGTCGGCGAAACCCTCTTCATCGTCGCCAGCAAGTCGGGCACCACTGCCGAGCCGCTTGCCTTCGGAGAGTATTTCTTCGCCAGGGTCAGGGAGCTCAAGGGTGAAAAAGCCGGAGAAAACTTCGTCGCCATCACGGATCCCGGCACGCCGCTCGTGAAGCTCGCCGGGGAGCGCGGGTTCCGGAAAATATTCCTTAATTATCCGGATATTGGAGGACGCTACTCCGCGCTCTCCTATTTCGGGCTGGTGCCGGTTGCCCTCATGGGTGTGAATATCGGAGAGTTGCTGATGAGGGCGCTGAGGATGACGCACGCATGCGCCGGCTGTGTGCCGAACACCGAAAATCCGGGAGTTGCGCTGGGAGCGGCGATGGGAGAGCTTGCGCGAAAGGGGCGAAACAAGGTCACGTTTCTGATTCCCGAGGCGATCTCCTCGCTCGGGATGTGGCTCGAACAGCTCATCGCCGAGAGTACCGGGAAGGAAGGCACAGGGCTTCTCCCTGTTGCCGGCGAACCGTTGTGCGCACAGCCGTCGTACGGTGCGGACCGGCTTTTTATCTCTATCCACCTCAAGGGCGCAAAGGATGAGGAGCTTGAGAGGACCCTTGCCATTCTCAAAGAGTCGCGACAGCCGCTGATCAGCATCCAGATGGAGGACGCGCTGGACCTGGGGCAGGAGTTCCTGCGATGGGAAATCGCAACTGCCACTGCGGGGGCGGTTCTCGGCATCAATCCTTTCGATCAACCGAACGTTCAGGAGAGCAAGGACAATACCAATCGGCTCCTCGCGGTAGCGGGGGAGAAGGGAGGGATACCCGATGAGGCTCCCTCTCTGACGGAGGGGACGCTCGCGCTCTACGGCAAAGACCGCGGCCCGACCGTGGCGGAGGTGTTGAAAAAATTCTTGTCCGCGGGACGCGTGGGGGATTACGTTGCCCTCATGGCGTACATGACCGAGTCCCCGGAAAATGACAAATCACTCCAGGCAATCCGCCTCACGTTGTGCAACAGGCTGCACCTTGCAACGACCCTCGGTTACGGGCCGCGTTATCTCCACTCGACGGGACAGATGCACAAGGGCGGTCCGCCCACCGGGCTGTTCATTCAGATCACGGCGGACGATCCGGAGGATGCCGCGATCCCCGGACAGCCCTACGGCTTCAGCGTGTTCAAGAAGGCCCAGGCATTGGGCGATCTTGAAGCTCTACGCGTCCACGGAAGGCGCGTGATGCGCATCCATCTCAGCGGGGATTCGGGGCGTGGGCTGGAAGAACTGGCTCGTGCGGTGGACGCGGCATTGGCGCGCGCGTAGGCAGGCGATGTGTGGTATTATAGCGCGATAGATACGCCTGTGCGGAGAAGCGAATTATCTACGCGGGCGGCGCGTGATTATGTACGGGAGAATTCATCGATGAGCGGAGCCGAGCTGAATATACCTGCCTTATGGCCTTTCGTCGTCTATTCCGGCGTAGTGATCTTTATGGCGATAGGAATGCTGGGAACGTCATATATTCTCGGGGAGAGGCACCGCGGCGGGGCGATGGGCCAGCCCTATGAGTGCGGGATAGTCCCCACGGGCTCGGCCAGGTTGCGCCATTCGGCGAAATTCTATCTCATTGCCGTATTTTTCGTGATCTTCGATCTGGAGGCTGTATTTGTTTTTGCATGGGCGGTCGCGGTGCGGGAGTCGGGCTGGGCCGGATATGCGGAGATGCTGATATTCATCGGCATCCTCCTGTCGGCCCTTGTCTACCTTTGGCGGATCGGCGCCCTGGAATGGGGCTCGCGGCATACTCCCAGACGCGGGGCTGAGGATAGTCTTTGATCTCAATTTCTGCGCAAAATGAATAGGAAAATTTTGCTCGATTGCTCGATGGCGTGATAGCCATTTGGCTGCGGCCGAAGGCCGCCTCAGGGGAAGGAAAAAATGCAGCGGAGGGGACGCTCGGATAAGGCAGTCGATCCGATTTTTCCGGAGGAGATCCGCCGGAATATCGTCGTCGCACGCCTCCAGGATCTTGTCGCATGGGGCCGCAAAAACTCGCTCTGGCCGTTCAACTTCGGTCTCTCCTGCTGTTATGTGGAGATGGCGACAAGCCTCACGAGCAAATACGATATCGCCCGTTTCGGCGCCGAGGTAATCCGGGGCTCGCCGAGAGAGGCGGATCTGATGATCGTCGGCGGAACGGTCTTCATCAAGATGGCCCCGATCGTCCGTCATCTCTACGAGCAGCTGATGGCGCCGCGATGGGTCATATCGATGGGATCGTGCGCGAACTCGGGCGGCATGTACGATATCTATAGCGTGGTGCAGGGGGTGGACAAGTTCCTGCCCGTCGATGTGTATGTGCCGGGCTGTCCCCCGAGTCCGGACGCGTTCATGGAGGGGCTGCTGCTGCTCAGCCGCATGGTGGGCACGGAGAGGCGGCCCCTGAGCTGGATTGTCGGCCCACAGAACGTCGAGCGCGGTCCCGCGCCCTGCATGAGAGATGTTATGAGAGAGAAGCGATGCAGGGCAACCGAGCTGCGTTCACCGGATGGGGTGTAAAGGCAGTTTAAAGTGTAAAGTTTAAGGTTTAAGGTCGAGAGGGTTTAATAAAAGGCAGTAGCCCAGTTTCGGAGGCGTTGATTTGTAGGGGTTCGATCCTTCGGCTTCGCTCAGGAGTTTCGACGAGACAAGCTCCCCTTCATAGGGGGAAGGGACGCTGTTTCTATCCACACAAAATGGAAGAGAACACCTAATCTTGCATGTGCTCCAGCAGATAACCTCTTAGCGAAGAAGGGATGAGATACGTGATTGAAGAGAATCGAAGTATGAAGACAGTCACCGCCGTGAGCGATGACATAGTGCAGGATCTCCAGGGAAGATTCGGCGATGCGATCATCGCGGTGCAGTCTACGCACGACGACATCCCCACCCTCTGGGTGGCCCCAAAAGATGCCCGCCGGATCGTACAGCACCTGAAAGAGAGCGCGGACAGGCCGTTTCGTATGCTGTACGATCTTACCGCCATCGACGAACGCACGCGCCTTGTCCGAGGGGATCAGCCCGCATGCGATTTTACCGTGGTGTACCACCTTCTCTCTTTTGACCGAAACGCCGACGTCCGCATCAAAGTTCCCCTGGTGGGGGAGCATCCGCGACTCAAAAGCATCACGGATATATGGGCCTCCGCCAACTGGTATGAGCGCGAGGTGTGGGACATGTTCGGCATCGCATTCGAGGGTCATCCCTGCCTCCGGAGGATCCTGATGCCCACGACGTGGAAGGGACATCCCCTCCGAAAGGAGCACCCCGCGCGCGCCACCGATATGGAGCCGTTCCGCTTGTCCGATGAGAAGCAGGACGCGGAACAGGATGCGCTGACGTTCCGCCCCGAGGAGTGGGGCCTTCAGAGCCGCAGCGGCGACGCAGACTTCATGTTCCTGAATCTCGGCCCGCAGCATCCCGGGAACCATGGGCTCCTCCGGCTCGTGTTACAGCTTGACGGAGAAGAGATTGTCGAGGTGATCCCCGATATCGGATATCACCACCGTGGGGCGGAAAAGATGGGCGAGCGCCAGTCATGGCATACCTTCATCCCCTATACCGACCGGATCGATTACCTCGGCGGAACCATGAATGAGCTGCCTTACCTCATGGCGGTGGAGAAATTGGCGGGCATCGAGATTCCGGACCGCGCGAAAGTCATCCGCGTCATGATCGCCGAGTTCTTCCGGATCGCCAGCCACCTCGTCTGGTACGGCACCTTCGCCACCGATCTTGGGGCGATGTCCCCGGTGTTTTACACCTTCAACGATCGCGAACGAATCTTTGACATCATCCAGGCGATCTGCGGCGGGCGGATGCACCCCGCATGGTTCCGGATCGGCGGGGTGGCGCAGGATCTGCCACGGGGGTGGGATACGCTTGTGCGCGACTTCATCGCATATTTCCCCGGTCGCCTCGCGGAATACGACACCGTGGTGATGGACAACCTCATCCTTAAGAAAAGGGCCAAGGGGGTCGGGAGCTACAGCCTTGAAGAGGCGATCGAGTGGGGCGTCACGGGTCCGGGCCTACGCGCGTGCGGCCTTGAATGGGATTTTAGAAAGCGCAGGCCCTACGGCGGGTATGACCAGTTCGAGTTTGATATTCCCACCGCCGGGCACGGCGATTGTTACGACCGGGCGGTGGTGAGGGTGGAGGAGATGCGGCAGAGCCTTCGGATCATCGAGCAGTGCGTCGATGATATGCCCGCCGGCGCGTACAAGGCCGACCATCCGCTCGCGACGCCCCCTCTCAAGGAGCGCACCATGCACGATATTGAAACACTCATCGCGCATTTTCTGAGCGTGAGCTGGGGCCCCGTGATTCCCGCCGGGGAGGCGTTCTGCGGGATCGAGGCGACCAAGGGAAATAACGGCTATTACCTGATAAGCGACGGCGGCACGATGCCGTACCGCGTGCGAATCCGCACTCCATCCTTCCCTCATATCCAGATGATCCCGTTGATTACAAGGGGACTGATGATTCCGGATCTTATCACTATTCTGGGGAGCATTGATTACGTGCTGGCGGATGTGGACAGGTGAACTGAATGGATCATAGTGCGGCAATTAGCCGCGACCAGGTTTATCTGTGTGTATCGGTGGTATGTCTGTGATGCATATTGAAGTTTCAACGAGCACCATAGATACACACAGATAAAGCAATGTAGTGCGCAACAAGAGTTATAGATCTAACCTGGATTATTGATCTGCGTAACGTAGGGGTTCGATTTATCGAACCCAGGTTAAGAACGGGCTTGATAAAACTTGTCCTGAGCTTGCCGAAGGATCAAGCCCCTACAATGCAAAATGTTACGAATATTTGGATAATGTTAATCTCGGGTTGATGAATGGATCAGCCTGAAGATAAAAATATCTACCAAGAAACAAACATTTTAATGTCAGGGGTATAGTGCAATAGGCGACGATATGATCACAGACGAAGAAAAGAAAGAGATCAGGGAACTGATGAGCCACTACGCCACCGCGCGCGCGGCGGGTCCGGAGGCGCTCAAGATCGTCCAGAATCATCGCGGATGGGTGTCGGCTGAAAGCCTCAAGGCGGTCGCCGAAATGCTCGATATGTCTTGTGAGGAACTCGATAGCGTCGCAACCTTCTATAACATGATTTTCAGGAAACCCGTGGGAAGGCACGTGATGCTGATCTGTGACTCGATAAGCTGCTACATCGCCCGCTACGACATGTTGCTCGATCATCTGAACCGCACACACGGGATCCGCATGGGCGAAACCACTCCCGATGGGCGATTCACGCTGCTTCCCGCAGCCTGTCTGGGCGCGTGCGACCACGCCCCGGCCATGATGATCGACGAGACTTTGTACGGGGACCTGACCCCGGAAAAAATGGACAACATCCTCGGGAAATATCAGTGAGAGGGGAGAGAGTGGAGACTCCGATTACAAAAAACATCCGCGCCGGAAATGGGCCGCCCGACCTGAAGAGCTACGAGTGGGCGGGCGGTTATCGGGCGGTACGCAAGGCGCTCACAGGCATGACGCCCCAGGCGGTGCAGGACGCGGTGACCGCGTCGAATTTAAAAGGCCGCGGGGGGGCGGGATTCCCGACGGGAAAAAAATGGGCATTTGTCCCGATGGGAGCCGAGGCCCGGAGGCCGAAGTATCTTGTCGTGAACGCTGATGAAATGGAACCGGGCACATTCAAAGACCGGCTTCTTCTTGAGGGAGACCCGCACCAATTGATCGAAGGCGCCATCGTCAGCGCCTACGCGCTGGAGGCGGAGATCGCGTATATTTTTGTGCGCTGGGAATACAGGGAAGCTGCGCGGCGTGTGGCCAGGGCGATTGTTGAGGCGCGCGGCGCGGGCTACCTCGGGAGCAATATACTCGGCTCCGGTTACAATCTGGAGATATACCTTCACGTGAGCGCGGGCCGGTATATATGCGGCGAAGAAAACGGACTCCTGGACGCTCTTGAGGGGAAGCGGCCCATTCCCCGCAGCAAGCCGCCCTTTCCCCAGACGTGCGGTCTCTGGGGAAGACCGACGGTGGTGAACAATGTGGAGACGATCTGTAATATCCCTCACATCGTCAATAACGGGGCCGACTGGTTCAAGAGCCTGAGCCGTTCGGAAGACGGCGGAACCAAGCTGTACGGGGCGAGCGGGAGGGTGAAGCGGCCGGGGTTGTGGGAACTGCCGATGGGAACGAGTCTGCGGGAGATCATCGAGGAACACGCGGGCGGCATGAGGGAGGGATTCTCCTTCCGGGCTGCTCAGCCGGGAGGCGCCTCCACCGAATTCCTCCCCAAGGAGCAGATCGATGTGAAAATGGATTTCGATTCCGTCCAGAAAGCCGGCAGCCGGCTTGGCACGGGAACAATTATCGTCCTCGACGACCGCACCTGCCCGGTGGGCGCCGTTCATAATCTGGAAATGTTTTTCGCGCGCGAGTCGTGCGGATGGTGCACGCCGTGCCGCGAAGGACTTCCCTGGGTACGCGAAATCCTCTGGAGCATCGAGGAGGGGAGGGGAGAGGCGGGGGATCTGGAAAGATTGGAGACGCAATGCTGGCAGCTCGCGCCCGGTCACACCTTCTGCGCCCTCGCGCCCGGCGCTGTCGAGCCTCTTCAGAGCGCGCTGAAAATTTTCAGGGAGGATTTTGACAGGCATATACGGGAGAAGAGATGCCCGTGGAAGTAATTGAATATTCGTATCTCGTATCTCGTATTTAGGAACTGAGGTTTGCTTGTCCCGAGCGTAGCCGAGGGGGAATTTGGGATTTGAAGTTGGGATTTGGGGTTTGGGATCTAATTAGCTTTATCTAATTTATGGCTACAATTTATATAGACAATAAACCGTACGTCGTGAAAGACCGTCAGAACCTCCTCCAGGTCTGTCTTTCCCTGGGGTTTGATCTGCCGTATTTCTGCTGGCACCCGGCGATGCATTCGGTGGGCGCCTGCCGGCAGTGCGCGGTGAAACTTTTCCGGGACGAAAAAGACACTAGGGGCAAGATCATCATGGCCTGCATGACGCTCGCGAAAGATGGGATCCGCATTTCGATCGACGATCCTGAGGCCAAAAAGTTCCGCGCGGGGATAACGGAGTTCTTGATGACCTGCCATCCGCACGATTGCCCCGTCTGTGATGAGGGGGGAGAATGCCATCTCCAGGACATGACCGTCATGACCGGCCACACCTACCGCGGCTACCGCTTCAGGAAGCGCACGCACCGGAACCAGTATCTGGGTCCCTTCCTCCATCACGAGATGAACCGCTGCATCGCCTGCTACCGCTGCGTGCGGTTCTACTGCGATTATGCCGGGGGGCGGGATCTGAACGCATTCCAGTGCGGCAACCGCGTCTATTTCGGGCGGCATGAGGACGGCGTCCTCGAGAATATCTTCAGCGGCAATCTTGCCGAGGTATGCCCCACGGGCGTATTTACCGACAAAACATTCAGGCGTCACTACACCCGCAAATGGGACCTGCAAACCGCCCCATCGGTATGCGTCCATTGCGCCCTGGGATGCAATACCATCCCGGGCGAGCGCTACGGTACGCTTCGGCGAATTCACAACCGCTACAACGGGGAGGTCAACGGCTATTTCCTGTGCGACCGCGGGCGGTATGGTTACGAATTTGTGAATGGCAATCGCAGGATCCGCGGACCGTTGCTGAGAGGGCCGGGAGGCGGTGAGGCGCGACCCTGCACCCGAGGGGAGGCGCTATCCCGGATGGAGGAGGCGCTTCACACCCCCGGGCGGCTTATAGGGATCGGCTCTCCGCGTGCTTCGCTGGAATCCAATTTTGCATTGCGGACGCTTGTGGGAAAGGATCGCTTCTTCTCAGGGGTTTCAGAGCGGGAGCGAAAACTGAGCGCAGCGGCGCTCGAAATCCTGCAGAGGGGACCGGCGCGGACCCCCTCGCTCCACGAAATAAGGCGCGCCGATGCGGTTTTTATCATCGGCGAGGACGTCACCAATACCGCTCCGATAATGGCGTTGACGCTTCTTCAGTTGGTCCCCTGCAAGAAGGTCGCGCTGGCCAGGAGCCTGCAGATCGAGCCGTGGGACGACATGTCGTTCAGGGAAGCCATTCAGCAGGAATGCGCTCCGCTCTATATCGCCTCCGCTGCTCCGACAGGTCTGGACGATGAGGCGACACGGGTCTATCATGCAACCCCGGACGATGTTGCGCGTCTCGCGTTCGCCGTCGCCCATGTGCTGGAGAGCGGCGTGCCCGGCATGGAGGGCCTTCCTGAAAATGTTTCCGGGCTCGCGGGCGAGATCGCATGCGCGCTGAAGGAGGCGGAACGGCCGCTGGTTATTTCGGGCATCGGGGGCGGCAGCCTCTCCATGATCGAGGGTGCGGCTGCCATCTCGCGGGCTCTCCGGTCGGTATGTGGCAAAGGCGAACTGAGCTTCCTTTTCCCCGAATGCAACAGCATGGGGCTGGCACTCATGGGCGGGCGCAGCCTCGCCGAGGCGAGAGAGGTCTTAAGGGAGGGGGATGCGGACACTCTTGTCATTCTTGAGAATGATCTTTTCATCCGCGACGCGAAACCGGCTGTGGAGGAACTTCTCAAAAGCGCACAACACATCATCGTTGTCGACCATACTCACAATCGTACGTCGGAGAGGGCGGAGCTGGTGCTCCCCGCTTCGACTTTCGCGGAGGGGAGCGGGACGCTCGTCAACAGCGAGGGCCGGGCGCAGCGGTTTTACCGGGTTTTTGTTCCGGACGGGGATATCAGGGAGAGCTGGCGCTGGATTCAGGACATGATTTCCATTTCCGGGCGAGGAGAGGCCGCGGGGTGGAAGGTTCTCGATGACATCGCCGGCGCGATGGCGCGGGAGATGCCGGAGTTCGAGGCGGTCACGCGGATCGCGCCGCCTGCGGACTTCCGTATTTCGGGAGAGAAGATACCCCGCCAGCCCCATCGCGCGAGCGGGAGGACCGCCATGCACGCGCATACCGATGTTCACGAGCCCATGCCGTCCGATGACCTCGATTCGCCGCTCGCGTTCACAATGGAAGGCTACGGGGGGCAGGCGCCTCCCGCGCTCATCCCGCGATTCTGGTCTCCCGGCTGGAACTCGGTCCAGGCGGTGAATAAATTCCAGCAGGAGATCGCCGGTCCCCTGAAGGGAGGCGATCCGGGACAGCGCCTTATCGAGCCCGCCGAGGGGGTAAAGAGTGCAAGTCCTGATAAAATTCCGGAGGCAGAGGGTCTCCGGCCAGGAGAGTGGCTGCTTGTGCCCTTGTACCACACTTTCGGGACGGAAGAGATGAGCGTTCTCTCGTCCTCCGTCGCCGAGCGTGTTCCGGCACCCTACCTGGCGCTCTGTCCGGAAGACGCGCTGTCGCTCGGAATAGGAGAGGGTGAAGCCGCGGAGCTCATCGCCTCGGGGGAGGCGCAACAGCGGATCAGGGTCAGGTATCTCAAGGGGCTTCCACGCGGTGTCGCCGGATTGCCCGTCAGTCTGCCCGGAGTCGGGATGATCGACCTCCCGCAAAAGGTCAGTCTGGTTATTCCTGCAAAAACCGCTGATACAGGAAAGGTATAACCACTGAATTCACTGAAATATGAACTTTAAGAATATTAACCGCGGATTATGCGGATTACGCGGATTGGAAAAGGTGAAATGGTATTAACCACGGATAAACACGGATGAACACGGTGAAGAGGTTTGCTCAGTGTAGTCAGTGTTCTCAGTGGTTTAATGGTTCTAACCGCGGATTATGCGGATTGGGCGGATTGGAAAAGGTGAAATGGCATTAACCACGGATAAACACGGATGAACACGGCAGATTAACGTTAAAGCAGGTTTTTATCTTTTAATAAAGGCTTTCTGCTGTTGTTTGAATCCGCATAATCCGCGGTTAGTACGATATGGCGTTTCGGGTTTTGATATTCTTTTGGATGAGAGGCTTTTTCCGGCGGGACCGAAATGGAGATTCATTGGTGTACATTCGAACTATAAGAAAGGCGGGTTTGCAGTGAACGAGATTCTGCGGCCGATCGTCATCATGGTCGTGGTTCTTGCCTACGTGCTGACGGTCGCCACCGCATTAATCTGGGTCGAGCGCCGGTTGCTGGCGCTCTTCCAGGAACGCCTCGGCCCCAATCGGAGAGGGCCGTTCGGCCTGCTCCAGGTGGTCGCCGATATGATCAAGCTCTTTTTCAAGGAAGACTGGATCCCGCCGTTTGCGGACCATCCGGTCTTCGTAATTGCCCCGGCGCTGATTTTTATCACAACGCTGCTCTCGTTCTCGGTCATCGCCTTCGTCCCGGGATTTGTGGTCGCCGACCTGAATATCGGGCTCCTCTTTATTCTGGCGATGTCGTCAATCGGCGTCTACAGCGTTGTTCTGGCGGGATGGGCCTCCAACAATAAGTATTCCCTGCTCGGCGGGATGCGCGCCGCAGCGCAGATGCTGAGCTATGAAGTCTTCATGGGGCTCTCGCTCATGGGAGTGGTAATGATCGCCGGTTCGTTCAACCTGACTGCCATTGTGGAGGCGCAGAGGAGGGTCTGGTTCTGCATCCCGCAGTGCGCGGGCTTCCTGATCTTCCTGATTGCCGGATTTGCCGAGGCACGGCGCATCCCGTTCGATCTCCCCGAGGCGGAGAGCGAGCTTGTTGCGGGCTACCACACCGAGTACTCGGGAATGAAATTTGCCGTCTTTTTCTTCGGAGAGTATATCGGCCTCACGCTGTTTTCATCTCTCATGGTGACTCTGTTTTTCGGCGGCTGGCTCGGCCCGCTGCTTCCCGGCGCGTTATGGTTTGTGCTAAAAACGTTCGTGTTAATCTGTTTTTTTATCCTGGCCCGGGGGGCTTTGCCGCGGCCGCGCTACGATCAGTTGATGTCACTCGGCTGGAAACTGATGTTGCCACTGGCGCTGCTCAATCTCCTCATCACAGGGGCGGTGTTGCTTGCGGTTTAGATTGGATTATTCATACGAAACCACTTGATGAATGGATCATAACCACTGAGGGCACTGAATACACTGAATAACCAGCGTGAATTGTATACATTGTTTGAACAGCTCAGTGACCTCAGTGTCTTCAGTGGTTAAAATTGTAGGTTCTCTTCTATACTTGTGTGGGTAGCTGAAACTATCCCTCCCCCCTCTGAAGGGGGGAGGTGAGGAGGGGGGTGTTTACTATAGTTACTAGTTCTTGGTCAGTAGTTGCTAGAAGCCAATAACCAGAAACTGTAGTATCACCCCCACCCAGACCCTCCCCCTTCACAGGGGGAGGGGACTTAGCGATAAAGGAATTAACGATGATCAGTGTGGTGAAGGGAATGTGGCGGGTTTTTCTATTCCTCTTTCGCAGGAAGGTCACGGTGCAGTATCCCGAGGAGAAGCCTTACCATCCCCCGCGGTGGCGAGGACGGATCATTCTCTCTCGCGACCCTGACGGTGCGGAGCGATGCGTCGCGTGCTATCTCTGCGCCGTCGCCTGCCCGGTCGCCTGCATCTCGCTCCAGTCAGCCGAGGATGAGAACGGGCGGCGTTATCCGGAGTTCTTCCGGATAAATTTCTCGCGCTGCATATTCTGCGGCTTCTGCGAGGAGGCGTGCCCGACCTATGCCATTCAGCTCACCCCAGATTGTGAGATGGGCGAGTATAAGAGGCCCAATCTGGTATATGAAAAGGAAGACTTGTTGATCAGCGGGACCGGCAAATATCCTGGCTATAATTTTTATCGGGTCGCCGGGGTTTCCATTGGGGGCAAGGCGAAGGGAGAAGGCGAGAATGAAGCTCCGCCAATCGATCTGCACGATCTGATGCCTTAAATGACCGTGTCGGCGTATCGGCGTAACAGCGTGTCGGCGTAAAAGATTCAAGGGAGAGGACAGAGAAGATATGAATACAGTGTTCTACATATCGGCGGCGGTGGCGATTTTATCGACTGCCATGGTGATCAGCCGGTTGAACGCGATACACGCGCTCCTCTATATGATTGTATCTCTCCTCGCGGTTGCGATGATTTTTTTCGTGATGGGCGCGCCGTTTATTGCGGCGCTCGAGGTCATCGTCTATGCGGGGGCGATAATGGTTCTGTTCGTTTTCGCGATGATGATGCTGAACCTCGGGCAGGAGGCCGTGGAACGGGAAAGAAACTGGTTGTCTCCGGCTTCATGGGCGGGCCCCGTGACGCTCGTTGCCGTGCTCTTTGCGGAGTTCATCTGGATTGTCAGCCGCACAGGCGGGTCACTGCCGGGCGGAGGAGGTCTGGGGCCGAAACAGGTGGGGATTGCGCTCCTGGGGCAGTATCTTGTGGGTGTTGAACTGGCATCCATGCTTCTGCTGGCCGGGCTGGTTGGGGCGTACCATATAGGAAGGAGAATGCCTCGCACGGGAGAAGAAAATGAAGCGTCCCGCGCGGGCATAAGCATTAAGCAATAAGCGGTAAGCAGTAAGATATTATTGCTTATTGCTTACAGCTTACAGCTTATTGCTGGTTATCTTATGATTACCGTTCCCATCGAACACGTGATTCTCATGGCGGCGATCCTCTTCTCGCTGGGCCTGACCGGTGTGCTTGCCCGCCGCAACGTGCTTTTCATCCTGCTGTCGATAGAGGTGATGCTGAACGCGGCGGGCATCGCCTTCGTCGCCGCGGGGGCGCGGTGGGCGCAGGCGGACGGACAGATTATGTTCCTGTTTATTCTGACTATGGCGGCCGCGGAGGTGGCGGTGGGGCTCGCGATCATCCTCCAGTATTATCGCCATACGGGCACGCTGGATGTAGACGCCATGGGCGGAGGGAGAAGGTGAATATGCTTTCGTTGCTCTGGTTGATTCCACTGCTGCCGCTGGCCGGGTTCCTTTCGATCGTGCTGGGCGGCGGGCGGATGCGCGGTTCCATGGTGGCCCTGATCGCTGTGGGCGTCGTGGGACTATCGGCGGCCATGGCGGCTGCTGTCGCTATCCGCTTCATCTATCTTCCCCCCGCGGGGAACTCCTTCACCCAGACCCTTTGGACATGGATACCGGCGACAGGTTTCATGCCGGAGATCTCCCTGCGCCTTGATGCGCTCTCTCTCGTGATGGTGACGGTGATCACCTTCGTCGCGTTCTTGATTCTGCTCTACTCGGCGGAGTTCATGGGGGGGGATGAGGGATACGCGCGCTTCTTCGCCTGGATGGATCTATTTGTGGCCTCCATGCTGGTGCTCGTTCTGGCGGATAATTTTCTCCTGCTCTATCTCGGATGGGAGGGGGTCGGCATGTGCAGCTTCCTGCTCATCGGTTTCTGGTACAGGGACAGCGCCAATGCCAGGGCCGCGCGCAAGGCGTTCATCGTTACCCGGATCGGCGACGCGGCGTTCGTCGTCGCGCTTTTTCTGATATTCACGCATCTCGGGACGCTTACAATACAGGAAGCGGCGGCGCGCGCGTCCCGGGAGTGGCCGGTGGGGTCGGGACTCGCGGTGGCCGCAGCGGCGCTCATGCTCGCGGCCGCGGTGGGCAAATCGGCCCAGCTTCCGCTCCAGACCTGGCTGCCCGATGCGATGGCCGGCCCCACGCCGGTGAGCGCGCTGATTCATGCGGCGACCATGGTAACGGCGGGGGTGTACCTGATCGCGCGCGCGAACGCCTTTTTTACCCTCGCCCCCTTCGTTCAGTGGCTCGTCGCCGTCATCGGGGCGGTCACGCTCCTTCTCGCCGCATTCGCCGCGCTCGTTCAATGTGATATCAAGCGGGTGCTCGCCTATTCGACGATGAGCCAGGTCGGCTACATGTTTCTTGCCCTTGGCGTGGGCGCATGGTCGGCGGCTATTTTCCACTTCATGGTGCACGCGTTTTTCAAGTCGCTTCTCTTCCTCGGAGCGGGGGCGGTGATCATGGCGCTTCATGAGGAGCACGACATATTCGCCATGGGAGGGCTCCGAAGGGCGCTCCCCGGCACATTCTGGGCTTTCCTCATCGGCGCCGCGTCCCTGGCGGCGCTGCCGGTCGTGACCGCGGGTTTCTACAGCAAGGATCTTATACTCTTGTGCGACTGGACGTCAAAATCGGGCAGCGTGTGGCTGTGGGCGGCGGGGCTGGCTGGCGCCTTCCTCACCGCAATGTACGCGTTCCGGCTGGTGTTCATCGTCTTTTTTGGAGAACTCAGGACGAAGCCCGGCAGGAAACCGGGATTCAGGATGGGCGCCGCTCTGGCCGTGCTTGCCTTCTTCTCTCTCTCCGCGGGGTTCATCCAGATTCCCCCCGACATCGTAAATTTCTCTCCGCTGTCAGAGCTTCTGGAGACTTCCCTGCCGCGGTTGAGCGCGGTTTCCGTGGGGACGCAGACCGAGGCGCTGCTACAGGCGGTTGCGGGGCTCGCGGGGCTTGCGGGCATATTTTTTGCCTGGTTCTTTTTCCGGCATCCGGCGCTGGTGGAGAGGCTCGTGCTCACCCCCCTAGGATCGGCGTTCCGCCGACTCTGGTTGGAGGGATGGTGTTTCGACCGCGCCTATGATGCGCTCTTCGTGCGTCCCTACATCCGGCTGGCAGAGATAAACAAGGATGATTGCATCGACCTCTTGAACCGCACGCTCGCCCGCGCGTGCGAGTCCATGCATTATCTGTTGATCGGCACGCAGAACGGCAGGGTGCGGCAGTACGCCGCCGCCGTCACTCTCGGCGCGATCGTCATCATCGCACTTATGGTGCTGCTATGATTCTTGTGTGGCTTATCGCTGTTCCGTGTATCGGCGCCCTCCTGGCGGGCATCAGCCCGCGTGGACGGGAGCTTCGATGCCGGGGCGTCACGATCGCGGCATTCGCGATAAACCTGGCATTAACGCTCGCGCTATGGATAATGCATCCCGCGGTGCTCCGGCTCGCGGGAGGAGGTGCGTGGTTTGCCGAATTCGACAGGGCGTGGATCCCGTCACTCGGCATCAGGTTCCATCTTGCCCTCGATGGCCTGAGCCTCGTCCTGATAGCCCTGACGAATTTTTTGGGACTCATGGCTGCCGCGGCGTCGTGGCGCGATATCACGGAAAAGGTCCGGTTTTTCCATGTCAATCTGCTCTGGATGGCCGCCGCGGTGATCGGGGTGTTCCTGGCGGTAGACCTTTTCCTCTTCTATTCCTTCTGGGAGCTGATGCTCGTCCCGCTCTATTTCCTGATCGGCATCTGGGGGCATGAGCAACGCCTCTACGCCGCGTTCAAGTTCTTCATATTCACCCAGGCGAGCAGCCTCCTGATGCTGCTCTCTCTCCTGGGGCTCTATTTCATTCACGGGAGGGCGACCGGGGTGTACACATTCGATTACGGCGCGCTCATGGGTACGGCGCTCTCTCCCGGCACGGGGATGTGGCTCATGCTCGGCTTCTTCGTCGCGTTCGTCATCAAGCTCGCGGCGGTGCCGCTCCACAACTGGTTGCCGGATGCCCACACGCAGGCCCCCACCGCCGGCAGCGTGATTCTCGCGGGCCTCGTCCTCAAAGTCGGCGCATACGGCCTTATCCGCTTCGCGGTTCCCCTCTTTCCCGCGGCCTCCGCTCAGTTTGCCCCGGTGGCGATGGGGATGGGGGTGGCAAGCATTCTCTATGGCGCGATTCTTGCATTTGCCCAGACCGATATAAAGCGGCTGGTGGCATATACGAGTGTAAGCCATATGGGGTTCGTTCTGCTCGGGGTCTACGCGGGGAGCACGGTGGCGCTTCAGGGAGCGGTCATGGTAATGCTCGCGCACGGTATCAGCACCTCCGCGCTCTTTATACTCGTCGGCGCCCTTTCCGAGCGGATCGGCACGCGGGAGATGGGGCGGATGGGGGGGCTCTGGGCGGCGGCGCCGCGCATGAGCGGGTCGTTGCTCGTCTTTGCCCTCGCGTCTTTGGGGCTCCCGGGCTTCGGCAACTTTGTCGGCGAATTCCTGGTGCTGCTGGGCGTCTTTCGGATGAGCGCGCCGCTCGCGGCAGTGGCGGCGGTAAGTCTTATAACGGCGGCGATCTATTCCCTCTGGATGTTCCAACGCGCCTGCCATGGGCCGAACAGCGAGGGATGGGTGATCCCGGATCTATCGGGCATCGAGGCGGCGATCATGGCGGGAATGATCTCGGTGACGGTGTGGCTGGGGATCTATCCGGGGGCTGTCCTCAACGTCACCCGCGAGGCACTGGAGTCGCTGCGGCCGGACATAACTTCAGCGGTAAGCAGTAAGCGGTAAGCTGTAAGAGGATTAGGTAGGGGCGCGATGAACTTGTCCTGAGCACTTCGGCTGAGCTCAGTATAAACTCGGTCGAAGGATCGCGCTCGGGTGCGATAAATCGAACCCCTGCAAATAGGTGCATAGAAACTGAGCTATTACTGGAAGTAGGTGGTAAGCACTAAGCAATAAAGGCTTAATCCTTAGTGCTTAATCCTTAATCCTGGGGAGAGAAGATACAATGGTTCGAGGAGATTTTTTTATTCTGCTGCCGCTCATTATCACCGGAGGGGCGGCGGTGGCGGTCATGCTGCTGATCTCATTCCGCCGCAGCCATCTCGCTACCGCGACGGTGACGCTCGTGGCGCTGGGCGCGGCTGTTATTTCGGTGATCTGTGTCGCGGCTGCGGCCCCGCGCCAGGCATCGGCGCTGCTCATTCTTGACAGTTACGCGCTGTTCTACATGGGGCTCATCTTTGCAGCAGGTTGCGCGGTGACGATGATCGCCTATGATTATTTTGAGCGGCAGACGGATCACCGGGAAGAGTTCTACCTCCTCCTGCTCCTCGCGACGCTTGGATCGGCCGTACTGGTTTCAAGCAACCATTTCGCCTCACTCTTTCTGGGACTTGAAATCCTGAGCGTCTCTCTCTACGCGCTCATCGCCTTCCACAGGGAGCGGCTCCCGTCCGTGGAGGCGGGCGTCAGGTACCTGATCCTCGCCGCTGCCTCGAGCGCTTTTCTGCTCTTCGGGATGGCGCTGATCTATCTTGAGCGGGGTGATATGACGTTTTTTCGCAGCACGCAGATCGCTTCCGGTGTTCCGGCATGGTCTCCCCTGCTCCTGGCGGGCACGGCGCTGCTGATCGTGGGGATCGGATTCAAGCTGGCCCTGGTGCCGTTCCATATGTGGACGCCGGATATCTACGAGGGGGCGCCTCCGCCGGCAACTGCGTTTATCGCGAGCGTCTCCAAGGGGGCGGCGTTTGTCCTTCTCCTCCGCTATGTCACTCTGTTCGGGCTTCACTCGGGGAGCGTTCAGTCTGCCGCGATCGCGGCGATCGCCGTCGCCTCGATGTTCTTCGGAAACTTGCTCGCTCTGCGAGAGGAAAAAGTGAGGAGGGTTCTCGCATACTCGTCGATCGCCCACATGGGTTACCTCCTTGTGGCTATTCTCGCAGCCGGCCCGCTTGCCGCAGTCGCAGCCGGCTATTATCTGGTCGCCTATTTCACGTCGATTATCGGCTCATTCGGCATCATCTCGGTTCGCGAGGGGCGCGAGGGCGGGGGTGACGCAGTGAGCGATTATCGCGGTTATGCATGGCGGCATCCCTGGCTGGGGGGCGCGTTCACGGCCATGCTCCTGTCTCTCGCAGGGATACCGATCACCGCCGGCTTCGTGGGGAAGTTCTATCTCCTCGCCGCCGGCCTCGAATCGAGCCTGCGGCTTCTTGTGGTCGTGCTTGTGGCGAGCAGCGCAATCGGTCTTTTTTACTATCTCCGGATAATCATTACGCTGTACGGCCCACCCGAGGCCGAGCGGCAGGGCGCAGCAATTACCCCCGCCGTTTCGCTCGCGGGCGGCGTTGCACTGACCGCGCTGACGTTTCTCCTTATATGGTTCGGGGCATATCCCGCTCCCCTGTTGAGGCTGATTCAGGCGATGGTGGGGGGATGAGGCAAATAGTATGTAACGGCTCTAACCGCGGATTTTGCGGATTAAAAAGGTAAACGTTTTTTTAACCACGGATAACCACGGATAAACACGGTAAAAGATCATAACCGCGGATTACGCGGATTCTGCGGATTAAAAAGGTAAACGGTTTTTTTAACCACGGATAATCACGGATAAACACGGTAAAAGATCATAACTGTGGATTACGCGGATTTTGCGGATTAAAAAGGTAAACGGTTTTTTTAACCACGGATAACCACGGATAAACACGGTAAAAGATCATAACCGCGGATTACGCGGATTCTGCGGATTAAAAAGGTAAACGGTTTTCT
>JAPLCW010000047.1 GCA_026392015.1 Candidatus Auribacterota bacterium
CATTACAACTATTTTTTCTAATCAAGGGGAAATTGTTAAGTTGGCACGAAAAATGCAGGATAGTCAATCAGGGGGGGATCGATGTTCATTGATTTTATCAGCGCTACTGGCAAAATGAAGACCTTCATTATCATTGCCGTAGCCTTCTTCGCGTCTTCCCTTGCCGATGCCGTACCTGTACATTCTCCCTTTCCTCAGTGCGGCAACTATCCATTTTTCCCTGAGTTAAATAGGAATTCCGCCCTTCGTCAATCAAGCAACGCCATACCGAAGGTCGGCAGAATTATCAAAGGCCATAATCTGATCTGGGGGGAGAGCATAGGGTGGATCAATCTCAGGACGACACGCGCTGATTTGACGATTGGCTCAAACATATTGGCGGGCTGGATATGGCTTGAGAACTGCGGTTGGGTATGTGTGGGAGATGGAAGTCCCCTGGATGGGAAACGCTATTCAAACAGTGGTACTCATGATTTTGGGGTCAATAACGACGGTCATGGTAAGCTGTCAGGCTTTGGGTGGTCTGAGGTCACGGGTTGGATCAATTTTCGCACCAGTCATTCGCGTGTGTACCTGGATGAGAGCGGACAATTTTACGGCTACGCGTGGGGAGAGAACGCAGGGTGGATGCATTTCGGTCCTGGCCGGACAGTGCAGTATCTTGCGAAAGCAGATCCCGGTCCATGGAGAGAGATTGGAAAAGATGTAGGGTACAGATTGGCCGGCGGCCCGAATGATTCTGAAATGACCAGCAGCTCTGTACCTGTATCAGGTCTGAAGGCCAATAATGAGAGATACATCAAAGATTCAGTCTGTTCACTTAAGCTGGGAAGAGATGATTCATGTGCGCATATCCGGTGTTGCGATACGCCGGTTTGTATAAGCAGTCTCGCCACACTTTCTTCCATCCGCGCCCCGCCAGCGTAACATTACCTCCGTTATTTTATCCCCGGATCCCTATTTGTGGAATTCAGGGGAGAGATATCCCATTACGAAAACTTAGCGGAAAAAAGCCCCCATTTTTCCTCTCCCCTGGGGGGATAGGGCAGGATAATGGGGCAACTACAGTTTAAAGTGTAAAGTTTAAAGAGAAGAGTGAAACAAGAAAGGGTGGATACACAAATGAAAAAGTTAATCACTGTAGCTCTGAGTCTGATGTTGATGGTTGGCCTGTCATGCGCGGCAATTGCCGGTAGTCTTGACTCGCCGGGAGCTCCCTCGGCGGGGAGCGGGATGTACACGCTCCAGAACCTGTATGACTACCTGACGAGCGGCAGCGCTCTGACCGTGCAGACCGGTTTCCAGGAGCCGATATCAGGTCCTACCACCGGCACCATGAAGAGCACAAAGCAGATCGGGGATGACATAAAATCCCTGTTTGACCTGTGCGCAACCACGACTGCAGCAGATGTGAAATCGGGCAAACCATTCTTCTGCACGGTATCGGGAAGTTGGGGAGTGCAGACAGGGACAGCGTATATACCCCCAACCCCAACCATAACCCCAACCCCAACCCAAACCCCAACCTCAACACCAACATGGGGAGATGGCAGATGTCTGGACAAGGGAGGGAAGTGGCTTGCTACCCAGTTACCGTATCCTGACGACTTTGGATGCTGGTTTATGTCGGGCACATATAGTTTCAATTGTATCAATGTATGTAGCGCGAAAGGATTGAGCTGCAAGACCGGAAATTTTAGTGATGACAATAATTGTGGTGTTTGCCGTTCTTATTATCCTACCGCTACATGCACCAGTAATAAGAATGAGCTGGATATGCCATTGTATTACCAACCAGGTAACGCATGCTGCACTAATACGCCTGGCCAGGAAAGGGATTGTAGTGCATTCGATGGGCGGGAAGGGCGATTTAACATATGCGTCTGTGTTCCCTAGCTTTGATCATCCGCAGGTGGGCGGGCGCTGCGCGCTTCCTCACCTGCGGTGATAACTCCGAATCTTCGTGTAAGAAGATACTTGCTCTTTAAGCCGGAGCCCGGTGGATTCGTCCGGGTATAAAATGTATATCCGGGGCGCATAGTAGCGCCAGGTAGTATCTCCGTGCGAGGTGGCGAGCAGCCTCATGAGATTAGTATGGACAAAAGACACAAGGAAAGGAGGTGATGCGATAAGGCTATTTCATTTTGATTTACCTCAGTGTGGCCTGGCCATTCCGAGGGCCGTGGACTCTGAGATTACATAAATGCAAACTCATGTCCAGATTATGAATGAAGAATTGCATAATCATTAGTAATTTGGACAGGAGGTAATTTGGACGGCGGTGGTAAGTAGACCAGATGTACACAATGAAAGGAAGGTGGAAAGATGAAAAGGTTGATGTCGGTATTGTTAAGTGTGATGTTTGCGGGAGGCATGACGGGGTTGGCCATTGCCGGGAGCATTGACTCTTCTGGGCCTCCGTCATCGGGGAGCGGGATGTACACGCTCCAGAACCTGTATGACTATCTTACGAGCGGCACTGCGCTCACGGTGCAGAGCAGTTTCCAGGAGCCCACGTCAGGACCCAGTTCGACGATGAAGACGACGAAAGAGATCGGGGATGACGTCAAATTCATATTTGACCTATGCTCAACCACGACTGCCGCAAATGTGGAATCGGGGAAGCCATTCTTCTGCACACAGCCGGGAAGTTGGGGGGTCCGGACCGGGACGGCGATAGTGATAACACCAACACCAACATTAACACCAACACCAACACCAACAGCAACGTACGCAGTTTACGCATCCTGTAAAGCCCTTAAAACGGCTCATCCAGAAGCAAGCGACGGTGTCTACACCATAGACCCGACCGGAAGTGCTCCCTTTGATGCCTACTGCGACATGAACAGTTACGGGGGAGGATGGACTCTGGCCATGGTACTCTCGGCCGGAGGCAGCTCATGCCGTAGCCAGGTGGTGAGCGGTCAAACCACAACCATCCCGACTGATCCAAGTGCCGTGCTCAACAACACGGCCCAGATGATGTCGGCTTCTCTGATGAACGCCATCAAAGACTCCGGCGCAACCGCGCCAGGCATGTGGGTAGAGGCTCGTGGTATTGGGAGTAAGTGGGGCAAAGCAAGTTGCTATATTACCCTCACCACGCCGATGACCGACAGCGCTTGCGAAGACTACACGATCACGTATTCTCAGACTCCAACCTGGTCACCAGGTTCCGCTGATGGGTGTGGGTCCCTTTGTAACGGTGTGGCCATCAAAAATGCCACTAGTCCTCTTATCTCTCATTCATTCCATGATAGCGGCAATTGCGGCGATGGCTGGGGGGGCTATGGAGTGCACGCTACCAATTTTTGGATACGATGAGCATCTCCTTCGCAGGGCCAAACGGAACACATCTCCGGCGTCCGGGAAGCGAGGCTACAGCCGGCGCTGGTAGCCACACGGGGGCGACCCGGCCAGCCCCTGCGAGGCTGAGCTCAGGCCGTTGCCACGCTCGTCCCGTTCCGCGCTCCGCGCGTGGTCGTGGGTTTTGTGTTTCTGGGCATGTGCAGGTGGGCGGGCGCTGCGCGCTTTCCCACCTGCAGAGATAACTCCGGATCTTCGTGTAAGAGGATCCTTGCTCTTTAAGCCGGAGTAGCTTCAATTTCACCCGACGAATGGATTCGGATGAAATCCTGAGGAGTTCGACCGGGTATAGTCTACCCATTTGACAAGGGACATGGAGTTCCGCGCGATACCGCATGACGCCATGCGGCATCGCATGGTGGCGGCGTGCCCGTTCTTGCTCCTGTCTACCAATAGGCAGGGCGGGCGGGGATCAATGGCAAATCAGGTGATATTTCTATTTTGAGGGAATTGCTTTGCTCATAAGATGTTGCATGGGAGAAGGAGAGAAGATGTGCGGAGATGAGTTTACCCCATAAAGTGAAGCAAAGCGGAACTGGTTCCATGCAGAGATAGGGAAATTCATCCCAGGAGGGAGAATTAGT
>JAPLCW010000085.1 GCA_026392015.1 Candidatus Auribacterota bacterium
CGCTTTTAGCACTTATCCATCTCCTCTGCCAACACTCTGCCTGCGTGAACATCTTGATTCCCTAAAAGACGTCTGATACCCTGATCATAGCCGATAGAAAAGCTTCAAATCGCCATCAAAGTGCGTAAGTCGTGTTATTAAATTAACTCCTGCAAGGAGGGATAGGAAACGATAAAGAGCCAGCCAATAATTATATTTGTGAAGGTTTGACCCCTTTTCCTCTTTTTACCATGCGTCCCATCGCAGCATCCCCTCTACGGCCTTGGCGAGAGCGATCATGTATATTGTCATGGTGGCGCCTCCGAGAAAGAAACCGATCAACGCCATCACGATCCCTTTCTTATGCCCGCGTGAAAATGCGATGCGAATTATTGCGGCCACTGATAGGAGGACTGCAGCGCCTGAAACCGCAAGTGGCAGAAGGACGAGCAATTCGCTGGCCATCTGAGAAGCGAGATGGAGGAGGCCGAGAGAGAGGGGGGCGGTCACGCCAAGCACACAGGAGATTATCGCCAATCGTGATAGTTTCCGGTGCTGCGCCGTATCTCCCGGAGCCTGCTCTCGTAGCCCAAGAATATGCGAGATATCCTCTGTGTGCGACGCCATGGGTTATTGCCTCCGATATAAACCAACAAGGAATACGAGGAGTCCTACGTGAAGTGAAAGAAACGCAACAACGGATGCCAGTCGAGCCAGATAATAGGATGTCGGAAGAGAGGAAGCGTTGGCGGCATGCCCGAATTGCATCAATTGGACTACAGCCCCCGCAAAAAGACTTATCGAGATACCCAAGATGGCAACCAGCGTCGCTGTTTTTATGTCCATGATTCCTCCTGTTTTCTAATGACGGAAGTGAGCGGCAATCTCGCTACAGCGAGATGCGGAAGAGAGCGAGCGACCGAGTGTTCGCGCATCAGAGTTGAAATATTTCCATTTAAATCAAAATAGCAAGGATCACTGTAAAGAGACGAATCAGGATACGAACCCCCCATGTGCCTCTTGTCGTATTTTCTTTCATCTTCTCCTCCTTTTCTCGCGATGGAACCAGGCGTTGGAATTGAGTATCAAGTCGATGCGTTCGTATATCTGAACCGACCCTCTTCAAATTTTCCAGTCAACAGTTGGTGTGGCCCCTGATATTTTCTAATGTCTCGCTATTTTAGGCGATTTTTAAAGCGTTTAAATCCTTTTAGATTTCGCTCAACTTTAGACCATCTTTCTATTTCTTTGAGGTCAATCTTCTTAGCCTGGGTCACCAATATGGCCTGCTCCAGACATTGCGCATCATCCCAGTGGTAGTATGCTGCTAATCTATCCTTCACGCAGTCAGTTGGCGAAATAATTCTGAGTATACCCGTAGCGAGTTTGTGCTCATCTACTTTCTTGACCGGTTCTTCTCCAACGGATAGAGGGCCGGGTGGAAACTCAACATAGAAGTCAGTATCAGGGTGTATAAAATGCCTTCCTTCTTCGTTAAATCCGAGTTCTTGCATCGCCTTTCGGATTTTACTTCTTTTTTCCAAATAGATATCGATTAGATTCAGATCCATTGAAACAAACTTGCCATTACTATAAATGGATACGCATGCGCCTCCAGACAGAACGACATCGATTCCCCTCTCGCGAAGATGGGTTTCGATGAAAGCTGCCAGTTCGGAATTTTTCATTTCCTTAATAGGTTTCATAGGGGTTTGCCGCGTCGCCTTGGTCTCCGCCTGTTCATGAGTAGTTTTTCGCGTTCTTGCTTTGCATAGAAAGACAATGCCTTCTCAAGAAGCAATTTCAATTGTTTGAGGAATGGATACCGAGGATTAAAAAAATAGAGGCGAGTCTTACCTGCTGACTTGCTCACAAGTACGCCACCTGATTCAAATTTGACAAGCTGTTTCTGAATAGAATCGGGATCTCCGCCAAAGGATCTGGCGATTTCTCTGGCATAGCCTTCGCCTCTTGCCAGGATATACATCAATACCCGTTCAGCACCCGTTGATCCCAATAAAGGTTCTAACATAACCCTCACCTCCGCCATTATTCTGTATGCCTGATGGTACCCATCATATAGCGTATAGTATCTGACATATGTCAGATAGTGTCTGACAGTATATAATTTCGGTTATTGAGGATCAAGAGGAAAAGATGAGAGGAAAAGATGAGATAGAGCGCTGGAGTTGAGCAACAATCTCACTACAGAGGGACGCGGCAAGAGAGCGAGTGCCCGATCATTCACGCATCCGTGCTGGAATATTTCCATTTTTTGCTAATTGTATATTTGTAAAGGTTTGACCCTATGTTTCTCATATGGCCGCAAGGGCAACCGCGATCCAGAGACGTCGCGCGAAAGAAAGTCGCGGGTACACCCATGTCAGCAGGCCGCAATACAAAATACCGTGGAGTATGTGGGTCAGGGAGTATGGGTCGAACAGGTGCTGGGAGTTG
>JAPLCW010000106.1 GCA_026392015.1 Candidatus Auribacterota bacterium
ATTCCTGCCCCCGTTTTCACGAGGGTAAACTCCAGCAGGAATCCAGGTTTCATAATGGATCCCCGCTCGAGTTTACACTGAGCGCAGTCGAAGTGCCGGGATGACAAGCGAAATGGATACCACCCATAAGTGTCCCCTTACTTGCAATGCTCTTTTACTCTTGCGTTGCAGTGTGCTTTGCATATCTGCTATGCAAGCGTCTTCTTGAAATATTCTATTGTCTCCCGCAATCCCTCCTCCAAACGCACCTTCGGCTCCCAGCCGAGCTCGCGCTTCGCCCTGCTGATGTCCGGCTGGCGTACGCGCGGATCATCGACGGGAAGAGGCTTATGCACAACCCTGCTCGCGCTCCCGGTGATGCGGATTATCTCGCGGGCAAAATCCATAACAGTCATCTCGGCCGGATTGCCGATATTGACCGGCTCATTGATCTTCGACATCGCAAGCCGGTAGATCCCCTCGATCAGGTCGGAGACGTAGCAGAAGCTCCTCGTTTGCGCCCCGTCCCCGAAGATCGGGAGCGGCTCTCCCTTGAGCGCCTCACAGATGAAAGCGGGGACGACGCGCCCATCCCTCGCGCGCATCCGCGGGCCATAGGTATTGAATATTCTTACAATCTTGGTGTCGATCTTATGCACGCGGTGATATGCCATGGCGATAGCCTCGGCGAACCGTTTCGCCTCGTCGTACACGCCCCGCGGCCCGATAGGGTTGACATTCCCCCAGTAGCTTTCCGGCTGGGGGTGTACGAGGGGATCGCCGTAAACCTCGGAGGTGGATGCGAGCAGGAACTTCGCCCCCTTGGATTTCGCTAGCCCGAGGGCCTTGTGCGTCCCCAGCGCTCCCACCTTGAGAGTCGGGATGGGATGCTCCATATAATCAATGGGGCTCGCCGGGGATGCAAAATGAAAGACGAAAAACACATCTCCGTCGATGTAGAGATAGTTGGTGACATCCTGTTTAATGAACACAAAACGCTCGTTCCCGGCAAGGTGTTCGATATTCTTAATGCTCCCCGTCAGGAGGTTATCCAGACAGATCACCCTGTAGCCCTCGCTCAGGAGCCGGTCGCAGAGGTGCGACCCGAGAAATCCGGCCCCGCCCGTCACCACGCATGTTTTCATTTGAATGCCCTCGCAGTGTATACCGATCACCTATGACTATACCAGAGTATCAATCCTCCGCACAACGCCCATAAAACAACATCGATCAGGAGCGGCTTGTCGGAAATCAGCGATTTCTCCGGGCTCCCCCCCTCATCCTTGTGGTGCACCAGCCAGAGGTACCGGAATATGCCGTAGAGCACAAACGGAACTGTAAGGTACAGCTTATCGCTCACCTCTTTCTGCGTGCGCGGGGAGAGGGTGTAGAGCACGTACGCCATGAGCGTTGAGGAGGTGACCACCGCGATCATCTGATCAAGAAGGTACGTTGAATACTCTTCAAGGATAGGCCGGTGATGGCGCGCGTCATCCACAAGGAGCACCAGCTCGTGTCTCCTCTTGCTCAGGCCGAGGAAGAGGGCGAGCAGGATCGTGCAGATGAGCAGCCAAGGAGATATCGCCACCCCGATCGCCAGACCGCCCGCGACGGCCCGCAATACAAAACCGAACGCGATGACCAGAACATCAATGATCACCACATGCTTCAGCACAAACGAGTATGCGAGTATCAAGATAAAATACCCGAGCGCGGTGACACCGAACCAGACCCCGATACAAAACGCCGCGAAGAGCGAAAGGAAGGCGAGGATGACCGCGGCCACAATCGCCGTGGGACAGCTCAGTTTTCCGGAGGCGATCGGGCGCATCCGCTTCAGGTTGTGGCGTTTGTCCTCTTCAAAATCAGCGACATCGTTGATGAGGTACTCCGCCGAGGACAGCGCGCAGAAAATGATGAATGCGCCGCACACGATAAGCAGATCATGCAATTGGAAAAATCTGTTGGAGAACAGGATGCCGGCAAAGATGATGAAATTCTTTATCCATTGCCGCGGCCGCATCGCTTCAAGTATGAGCATCATAATAGTAGTGTGATAAGGGATCAGACCATGCCTCTTTCGCCTTATCTCCAACCCCGTTTTCCTTATGTTCTATCTTGATTTTCCTATCTTTTTTCCCTTATCACTAATCACTGTAGTTATGGTGGAGCAGAGGGGATTCGAACCCCTGACCCCCACGTTGCGAACGTGATGCTCTCCCAGCTGAGCTACTGCCCCATAAATTTCAAGCCGGCGAATGGGCGCCGGCGAGCTATATTTCGCCGTTTCTCCCCATCTCCGTCTCCCCGTCGCGCCCTGTCGCCATATGCCTCTCCATCATCTTCGCCCCCCACACGCATATCTCGTACAGCAGCAGCAGGGGGATGGCCATGAGTATCTGCGACACCATATCCGGGCCGGGCGTTAAAAATGCCGCAGCGACGAAGAGCAATACTATAGCATACCTTCTCTTTTCGCTCAATATCCGATAACTGAGGATGCCGGCCCTCACCAGGAAGAAAACGACGAGCGGAAGCTCGAACACCAGACCGAACGCCAGGAGGGTTCTGCTCACAAATGCTACGTAGTCGTTGATAGTCCAGAGGTTCTGAATTCCCAACAGGCTGTTGAATTTCCAAAAGAATCCCAGCGCAAACGGCAGGACCGCAAAGTAACAAAACGTGATCCCCCCGTAGAATAGCAGCACACCGCCCGCCAGCACCGGCGCAAAAAAGCGGCGTTCGCTCCGCGTCAGGGCGGGGAGGATAAACATGCCTGCGAAGTAGAGAATGAGCGGCAGCGAGATCACCAGAGCCGCCTCCACAGACACTCTCATTGCGACTGCGAATCCGCCCCCCGGATAGAGCGTGAGGAGAACCAGATCGGGCGCGGGCCCACCCTGGATTCGAGCAAGGGAGAACTGGAGCGGATATCTGAGGAGGCGGATAATGTACCCCCGGAGAGTCAGGGGAACACAGACAGCGAACACGCACAGGAATGAGAGGAGTATCCGAATGAGGGTCCACCGCAGATCTTCCAGGTGCGCGAGAAACGGTGTCTCATCCAGTATCTTCTCGGCGTGTTCTTCAGGGTGTGGGAGGCTTCCGTTCATCCTTCTCTTTGTCATCCTCCGTTTCGCTCATGCCCTTCTTGAACTCCTTCGCGCCCTTCCCAAGGCTACGCATGAGCTCTGGCAAGCGCTTTGCGCCGAAGAGGAGGAGGATTATGAACAGTATGACGAGCAATTCATTGAAACCAAAACTTTCCAGGAACGCCAGAGGCAGCAACGCCATCGCGAACACCCCCTTTCACCGCGTATCTTCCGATAACAGGATATCGCACTTATGATAACACACCGGTCTGTAAAGCTCTAGGGGAGAAAATGTTAAATCAGACGTAAGCAGTTTACTTTCTAAACCGCGGATTACGCGGATTATGCGGATTTACACAACGGCAGAATATTAAGAAGCTACATCCCCTTTAAGCGGACGTGTCCCTCAGTGTTCATCCGTGGTTCCCATCCATTCACCTTTTCTAATCCGCGTAATCCGCAGTAAAAGGTTTTTCGCCACTAAGGAAACTGAATATTCCCGCTGCACTGTCCCCTTGCAGAATGGGGCGGCAATCCGTTACACTGGTGAGGATTATTAGCCGCAGCGGAGAGTCAAGTCCCGACTACAACCACGATACTATTTCGGAGATCAACGATGCGCGTCTGTGCGATTGACGTAGGCTCCAATTCGGTCCGATGCCTCATCGCCGACATCGGAAAGGAAGGCCGCATCACCCCCGTCGACCGGGCGCTCCGGATTACGCGCCTGGGCGAGGGAATGGGCCGGAGGGCGGAGATAATCCCTGAGGCGGCGCGCAGGACGCTCGGCGCCGTTGAGGAGTGTGTCGCCCGAGGCACGCGTCTGGGGAGCGATCGTTTCACTCTTTTCGGAACCGCAGCCCTTCGCGAGGCGTCTAATGCATCTTCATTCATAGCCGTGCTGAGCGAGAGAACCGGCCAGGAGATCAAAATATTGAGCGGCGACGAGGAGGCTCTTCTGGCATTCCGGGGCGCCACCTCCTCCCTGTCCCGGAACCTTGGCAACGTTCTTGTGATTGATATCGGCGGCGGGAGCACGGAATTCATCAGACGCCCGGCGCACGGATCCACGATCCACACAAGCCTCCCCCTCGGCTGCGTAAGGCTTACCGAGCGATTCATCCAATCCGATCCTCCCTCGGAGAGAGAACTCGCGGGATTGAGCGGGTATGCTGCAACGCTGTTTTCCAGGGAGCTGCGAACCCCGCCGGAACAGCAGCTACAGCTCATCGGCGCGGGCGGGACAATCACCACCGCGGCGACGCTCTCGCTCGGCCTCACATGCTACGATCCGGAGAGAATTCACGGGAGCCTCCTCTCTCGCCAGGAGGTCGTAGCACTCACAGATCGCCTGGCGCGCATGAGGCTCGCCGAGCGGAAGCTCGTGCCGGGGATCGAGGAAGAAAGGGCGGACATCATCGTCGGGGGACTCGTCATCCTCCGGGAGATCATGGACTTCTTCCGGTGCGGCTCCCTCACCGTGAGCGACCACGGCATCCTCCACGGCGCGATCCTGGAGCTTGCTCAACTGCAATAAGATTCATGTCCCTAACCTGATCTATTCACCAACTCAAAACTGACATACCTGCCCAATAGCACAACAGACTACACGCTTTTAACCACTGAAGACGCTGAGGACACTGAACAGTTCAAAAAACTATCCCATTGATATCCTAATCGCTATTCAGGACGCAGATGAACACAGAACACGCAGATACAAAGACAGTGTGAGGTGAAAACTTCAAGGGTTCACGCTGCTTCTTTTGTTAATCTGCGCAAATCTGCGTCCAAATATTCAGTATATTCAATGCCCTCAGTGGTTATGCCCCTTTTACTACGGGCGCCTCGTGAATAATCCAGGCTAAAAGTTTCCCACTCATACGAGGATAGTAGTCATCCCCGCACTTCGACTGCGCTCAGTGTAAACTCGAGCGGGGATCCAGAAATGAAGCTCTCTAAGCTGGATTCCTGCTGGAGTTTACCCTCGTGAAAACGGGGGCAGGGATGACATACTTAGCAATATACACCCCATAGCTGACGCATTGCGAAGAATCAGTTTAATTGATTCATCAATTCCCCCATTTACTATATTGTAGGAATTATATTTTTTAGTAGTATATTATGTATATTGACTTACATTTTATAGATTGCTATACTTGTAGCGAACAATAGGAGGATACCGCGCATGGAAACGTCTATGGTAACCACAAAAGGGCAAATAGTTATTCCGTCGAAAATTAGGCACCGGCACAAGATAAAAAAGGGGACCAAGGTATGCTTTCTGGAGAACGGCAACGATATCATCCTCAGACCTGTTACAGATGATTACATCGAGGAGTTGAAAGGCTCTCTCAAGACAGGCGGCAGAGCGTTGAAGGCTCTCCTGGATGAAAAGCGCAGGGAGCGTGAACTGTGATTAGCCGCAAGGTGCTGGACTCCTATGCCGTTATCGCATTCCTTGAGAATGAAACAGGCGCTGATAAAATTGCGGCCCTGATCAAACACGCCCGTGATAGTGAAAACCCCCTCCTGCTCTGCGTCGTGAACTGGGGTGAGGTATACTACATACTTCACAAAACCGTGGGGAAAGATGCCGCTCGGCAGGCGCTCCAGAGCATCGATACCCTGCCTATTGAAATCATCCCGGCAGATCGGGATCTCACCCTCATCGCGGCGGAACTGAAAGCGCGCTACAAGATGTCCTACGCCGACTGCTTCGCCGCCGCTCTCGCAAAGTCCAAAAAGGCTGAAATCGTTACCGGAGATAAGGAATTTGAGCAGATCGAAAGTGAGATAAAAATTATATGGTTATAAAAACAAAGTCAGACATACCAGGAAAAAAGGAGTTTTCGGGAGATTCCTGCAAAAATACAGGCATTGATGACTTGATTGTTTATGCTGCGAAAAGAATTCTTTAAGCTGGAGAAGAGTGTACATTTGAGCGCCTAGTTTATGAATGTTTCATATTATTCCCCACACAATTCTTTTTCCAGAGATATCCTCAATGACCAGATTCGGCAAGAATTAATAAAGCGTGGCTTCGCTGTCGAACAGATAAAGGATGGCTAGCAGGTAGCGCAAAAGAAGGATTCAGGTTAACCCAGGCAGGAGAATCAATTGCCAGAGCTATAGGCACTAGGTTAAAAACAGGTAGAAAATCTGAAAAACCAGAATTTCATAAGAGAGCAAGAGAAAGATACAAAGCTGTTATATCTTATGTAAAAAAATCAGCTGAGTTCGGGAAATTTTCCCGAGGGCAAGAGCAGGAAATATCTTCATCAGATCTCAAGTATTTTCTTGGTGGGACATTAGAGACCCCTAACCTGGATTATTCATCAGACGAATAAAAGAGCAATTTAAACAGCCTGACATATGCAACTGCGGATTAGGCGGATTACACAATGCAAATCCGCGTAATCCGCGGTTAAAACATTAATAGTTGGTGAATAATCCAGGCTAAAGGAGAAGAACCTCCCACAGAAAAGAAGGATGTTTATTCAAAGATATAATTTTTGATGTACTTGAGAAAAATCCACATCAACGGGTCGAATATAGGAGGAATAGTGGGGAAATACGAATATACATCAATTATCCCGGCATTTCGCCTCATCTCGGAATTAACGGGGAAGGCTCTGAGTCTCCTCGGGGTAGTATATTACTTTCGGAATTAATCGCCGAAGCGTTTTGTAGAGAGACTGCACGTCGGAAAGTCGAGGCTGATATATTCGGTCCTGAGGCACGATTAGATCGATATATGGCAGTTTATAACGAGCATTTAAAAGACTGCATCCCAATAATTCATGCCCTATGGGTGAATTAGATACCCGCGGTTATGTCCATGTTACTTCAAGATTCGCTTAACTAATATTCTCAGTTTTACACCGCCATATTGTTATTTACTCATTTTCTCCATGGGTTTGCCCATATAATTCTTCCCATTAGTTGACAGTATACGGCAGTCTCTGTTCTATCCTATCCCTTACCACTCATACCGTCCCCGGCTCCGGGGGCTGTAGCGGACGAATTTTCTCACGAGGAGGAGCCCGACGATAAATCCCCCGATGTGCGCGAACCACGCCACATCTCCCCCGCCGCCCGCCATGAGGAGCTGCAGGAGAAACCAGAACCCAAGGAAAACCACTGCCGGGATCTCCACGAAGGTGAAGTAGAAGAAGAGCGGAACGAGCGTGAGGATCCTCGAGCGGGGAAAGAGCACGATATACGCCCCCATCACGCCGGCGATCGCGCCGCTCGCGCCCACGGTGGGGATCTTTGAGTTGAGATTAGTGATGACATGGATCAGCCCGGCCGTGACACCGCAGATGAGATAAAAGCCGATGAACCGTCCATGCCCCATCGCGTCCTCCACGTTATTCCCGAATACCCATAGGAAGAGCATATTCATCGCAAGGTGCATCACACCTCCATGCAAGAAGATCGAGACGAGGAGCGGGAGCAGGAGGAGTGTGACTGCTTCGCCGGCGCCGTGCACAGGGACAGTCACAAGCGGAAGTTGCGGCTCTCTCGCCGGGAAGGGGAAGGAATCCGGCCGCGGGAGCGCTTCGGGGCGCGGGATGATTTGCACGAGGTGGGATATCTCATATGGAATGAGGCCGTGGCGATAGGCAAACGCTTGCTCGGCGTACGGACCGGAACTCAGTCCCAGCGTTGCCTGGTACAGAAATATGATGGCACACACGACGATGATCCCCACGGTGATGAGGGGAGACGTGTAGGTTGGATTGATATCGCGTATCGGGATCATACATTAGTCCATGGTAAATAGTCGATAGTCCATGGTCGATAGTCCATGGCTAAACAAGGGGAACTATGGAGGTCTAAGGACTATGGACTACACGCCGCTATGGACCATGGACTATCGGCTATGGACTATTCTCACCCACCCATGAGCAGTGACATGATGCCCTTTTGGACGTGCAGGCGGTTCTCGGCCTGGTCGAAAATGATTGAAGTGGGGCCGTCTAGGACCTCATCCGTCGCTTCCTCTCCCCTGTGGGCTGGGAGGCAGTGCATCACCTTCGCGCTCTTCTTCGCCTTGGCCATGAGAGAACTGTTCAACTGAAAAGGCGCGAAAACCCTGAGTCTCTTGTCCCGCTCCTTCTCCTGTCCCATGCTCGTCCAGACGTCGGTATAGATGATATCCGCGTCGGCGACCGCCTTTTTGGGGTCGCGCTCCACAGAGATATGAGCGCCCGCCTCTTCAGAGGCCTGCCAGATCTGCTTATTCGGTTCATAACCGCTTGGAGGACAAATGGCAAAGGAAAAATCCAATTTGGCGGCGGCCTCAACCCAGGAGTTGGCGACATTGTTCCCGTCTCCCAGAAAAACGACCTTGAGACCGTTGAATTTCGGTTTCGCGGGGTTGATCTTAAAGTGCTCGATGATCGTGTAGAGATCGCCGAGCACCTGGCAGGGATGCGAGAGATCGGTGAGTCCGTTGATGACCGGGATAGTCGCGTGACGCGCGAGCTCGACCACGTCCTGATGATTAAATGTGCGGATCATGATCCCGTTGAGGTAACGGGAGAGCGTCCGCGCCGTATCGGAGATCGTCTCCCCGCGCCCAAGCTGAAGATCGGAGCCGCTGAGGTAGAGGGCGTATCCGCCGAGCTGGTACATCCCCACCTCGAACGAGACCCTCGTCCGCGTGGAAGGCTTGTGGAAGATCATCCCCATCGCTTTTCCGGCGAGCACGGGCGTGGATTTCCCTTTCTTCAGGCTGTCCTTGAGTTTTTTCGTCTCGGAAAAAACTTCCATGACCTCGGTCGTGGTCAGGTCGGAAATATTGATCAGGTCCTGTGACTCCATACGTCTCCTCCGCTCATTCTCCCAGAATCTTTTTCAGGCTCGCCAGCTCCGGCTCCACGGGAATGGTCTGTCCCGCGATCTTCATCGCCGTATCGATATCCTTGAGGCCGTTCCCCGTGATGAGACAGACGATCTTCTCGGAGTCCTTGATCGCTCCGGTTGAGACGAGCTTTCTCAACCCCGCGACGCTTGTCGCCCCCGCGGGCTCCGCGAAGATTCCGCTGGTGCGGGCGATCAGAATGATCGTATCGAGGATATCTTTGTCGGGAACCTTGACTGCCATCCCCTTCGATTCCCTCACCGCCCTCACCGCCATCTCGCCGTCCCGGGGTATGTTCACGGAAATACTGTCGGCGATGGTAGTCGCCTTCACGGGCCGGATTACGCCGTCTCCATTCACCGCGTCCGCCACGGCGCTGCTCTTCTCCGACTGGACGGCCACGAGCCTCGGAAGCCTGTCTATCAGGCCGATTCCGAGGAGATCCTTGAACCCCTTCCACACGCCGCTGATAATATTCCCGTCCCCCACCGGAACGAAGACAAGGTCCGGAACTTCCCAGTTGAACTGCTCGCAGATCTCGAACGAGCAGCTCTTCTTCCCCTCGCGGGTATAGGGGTTGTAGCCCGTATTCCGGTTGTACCAGCCGTACTCCTCCGAGGCCTCGAGACACAGGTCGAAGGCGTCGTCATAGGTCCCCTTCACGGCGAAGACCTTCGCGCCGAAGACGAGGAGCTGCGCGATTTTCGCCTTCGGGGCCGCCTCCGGAACAAAAATGATGGGGCTCAGGCCGATGCTCGCGCACAGGCAGGCGGTGGAAGACGCCGCGTTGCCGGTCGACGCCCCGCAGATCTTCTCGAAGCCGAGCTCGACCGCTTTCGCGATGGCGACCGAACTCGCCCTGTCCTTGTACGAGGCGCTCGGGTTCTTGCCGTCGTCCTTGAGCCAGAGCTTCTCCAATCCGAGCTGATGACCGAGCGTCTCGGCGCGATACAGCGGCGTCCATCCTATTGCAAGCGGCATGATGGCGGAGTGGTCCTTCAGCGGATAGAGGTCCCAGTAGCGCCAGACCGAGAAGTCGGTATTCTCCGCCAATGAGGCGCGGGAGACCTTTTTCTTGATGAGGTTATAGTCGTAGACGACATCAAGGTTCTTCCCGCACCGGTCGCACACGTAGTGCATACCCTGGGGAGGGAACTCCTGCCTGCATCCCGTACACTTTAATCCCAGAACGTGGCTCATAGCGTATCTATCCTCGTAAGATTTAGGATTTCAACACTCACTCTTTGATGGGATCGGGGACGATCCGCGTTCCCGCCTTCCCGATAAGGGCGTCAACGGCCTTGTCCAGGCTCGTGATGATCGCGCCTTCCCCACCCCACTCGATGAAACGCATGCACGCGAGCACCTTCGGCCCCATGCTCCCCGCCTTGAAATGTTTTTCGTTGTAGAGCTTCCTCATCTCGGAAAGGGTGACGGTGCGCACCGGTTTCTCCTGCGGTGTGCCGAAGTTTATCCTGGCGGCATCCACATCGGTGAGAATAAGAAATAGATCCGCCCCCACGACCTCCGCGAGCCTCTCGCCTGCTTTATCCTTGTCTATGACCGCCGCCGTCCCGCGGAGATTATCGTTCTTGTCATACACGACGGGCACCCCGCCGCCGCCCGAGGCGATGACCACGATCCCGGAATCCACCATGCGGCGGATCGCGATATACTCGATATTCCGTATCGGATCGGGAGAGGGAACCACTCGCCGGAATCTCTTCGCGACGTTCTTCGGCTTCACTTCCTTGATGACATATTCGGGCCGCTCGGCCTTGATCTTCTCGGCCTCTTCCTCGCTATAGAACGGACCGACCGGCTTGCTCGGGTCCTGGTAATCCGGGTCGTCCTCGCTGACGAGCACCTGGTTCACGACGGAAACCACGGGGAGCGGGAGTTTCTCCTTCCAGAGCATGTTCTGCATCGTCTGTTGAAACATGTACCCGATCTGTCCCTGTGTCATCGCGCCCACAATATCCATCGGCTGCGCGGGAACCTCTTCGGTCGCGCCTTCCTGCTGTATCAGCAGGTTCCCGGCCTGTGGTCCATTGCCGTGAGTGATCACCAGCCGGTGACCAAACTTCAGCATGCTCACAAGCTGAGAGCTCGTGGTCTCCACATTCTTAAATTGCTCCTCCACGGTTCCCTTCTCGTCGGCCTGCTTGATCGCGTTGCCCCCCAACGCGACGACAATCACTTTTCTCATACCGTCTACTCCTCCTCTTTGAGTTTTTTGCTTATCTTCCGTTTCGTGTGGGTGACTCGAACTATTCCTCCCCCTTCACAGGGGGAGGGGATGCTATTCAATTACCGCACAAAATAGAAGAGAATCAGTTTTTCCTATTTTTCCTATAGATCCCGATTCACCAGAACGCCCTTCAACTCGCCGGGCGATGTTGGTCCCCGCCGGAGCGCTCCCTCTTTTTCTGCATCCCCGACACGCACGCATAATGAAGCAGCGCCAGTACACACGACGACGCCACAAAACTCACGATCTGTACGGAGAGTCTCGCATTGCAGATCGACTCGCCCAGCGCGAGCAGGGCTGCGAGTCCGAGAAAGAAAAGGTAGGAACCCATCTTCATCCATGCGCCGAGCATCAGGAGCGACGTGACAATGCTCCACACCAGCCAGTGCTGAACCATGTATGGGTCCACGCTTCAACTCTCCAGTCTAACCGCGCTCGCCGGCAAAGACCCCACGCAAAACCAGGTAGGTTGGCAACCGCGAATTTATCAAACATACAACGCAGGGTGTGTACTCCGCGTCAATCTAACTATTCGTGGCTGCTACAGTTTCTCCATGGTGAGGGCCATGATAGCCTTCTGCACATGGAGGCGATTCTCCGCCACATCGTAGATGATCGAGCGTGGGCCGCTGGCCACATCGTCGGTCACTTCGTGGCCGCGATCGATCGGCATCGGATGCGTGAACAGCGCGTTGTTCGTGAGACGCATCTTCGCCGCGTCGCAGATCCAGTCCGTAAATTTCAGAGCCCTGTCGATCTCTCCCTGCTTATCGAGCTCCCCCTTGTCATATGCGTGGGGCGTCATCCAGTTCCGGGAGTAGACGACGTCCGCTCCCTTATACCCGGCGCGCACATCGTGCGTGATCTCGAACTTCGCCTTGTTATCGTTGCAGTTTTCCTTCACCTGCGCGATTACCGCCGGATCGAGATCATACCCCTCGGGGTATGCCACCGTGACGTCCATACCGAAGCGGGAGCAGATGAGCAGACTCTCCTGGACGGAGCACCACGAGCGCGCGAGCGCCCCGTGTCCCCACACCTGGAGAAGCTTCCTGCCCTTTAGATTCTTGCCGAGGTGTTTCCTCAACCCCATCACATCCGCCAGGCCCTGGCAGGGATGAAACTTGTCGTGCGCCATGCTGATGATCGGAATATCCGACCACTTGGCGTACTCCCTGAGCAGATCGTCCCCCTCGCCGTAATGGCTCACCTTGTCCTCGAGGATCCTGATGCCCAAGCCGGCTGCGTAGCGCGACATGACCTTCGCCGCGTCCTCAACCGTCTCGCCGGCGCTTTTGGCGGTCTTCAGCCTCATCGACTTCGGCTCGAGAAACTGCGCGTGGCCGCCAAGCTCCGTCGCAGCGCACTCGAAGCTCTGCCGCGTGCGGACGGAAGGATTGTAGAAAAACATGAAAAATGTTTTATTGAGCAGCATTCTTGTGTATTTCTTGTCAAAGCGCTTTTTCTTCATATCCTCCGCGAGCTCCAGAACCTTGAGGAGCTCCTTCACGGACCATTCCTGTGTACATATAAGGTCTTTTCCTGTCAGGTCTGCCATTTTATTTTCTCCTTTCTTCCTTTCCTTCTGCACTTTCTCTGTCTGACAAAAGACAGGTGGCAAACGCGATTGCGCTCACCACCCGCCCCCCGTCATTCTATTCGCGACGATCCTACATCGTCAATGCCATGATGGCCTTCTGCACGTGCAGGCGGTTTTCCGCCTCGTCATTGACGATCGAGACTTTCGGGTCATCGATCAGCTCGTTCGTGACCTCCTTGCCGCGCTTGGCCGGCAGGCAGTGCATGTAGACTGCGCGGGAATTGGCATCTTTGAAATGCTTGTGCGATATGCACCAGTCTTTCGCGTATTGCGGGCCTTTCTCCGCGTGCACATCGGGTTTGCGCGCCCAGCTCTTGCAGTAGATCACGTCGGCGCCCTTGCAGGCCTTCCATATATCATGCTCCACAGTGATCTTTCCGCCGGACTCCTTCGCCGTCTCCTGCGCAAACTTCAGGTACTCGGGATCGATATCGTAGCAGCCGGTCTCATCGGGATACGCGAGCACAATGTTCATCCCGAGAATGCCGCCCGCAACCACCATCGTCTGGGGAACGCCCGCGGACTTCGCCCTGTCATCCCAGGCCCAGCCCATGACTACCTTTTTCTTCTTGTAGTCCTCGCCGAACTTCTCCCGCATCGTCATGATGTCCGCCATGATCTGGCAGGGATGCTCCTTGTCGTCGAGCATGTTGAGGACCGGGATGGACGCGTCCTTCGCGATCGCGCAGAGCACCTCGCGCGCGTCGCCGTAGTCGTACTTCTCGGCGCCCATCTGTGCCTTCAGGTTGTATAACCGGATCGCGAAACCGTCGATGAAGCGGCTGATCATCTCCGCCGTATCCTTCCACGATTCCTTGTTCTTCAATTGAAGCTGCTCGGGGCTGTAGTACTGCGCGTGCCCTCCAAGCTGCGTCATCCCCGTCTCGAAAGAGATACGCGTCCTGGTTGACGGCGATGCGAAAAGCATCCCCAGGGTTTTCCCCTTGAGAAGAGGATGTTCCTCCCCGATCGCCCACTTCATCTTCAGATACTGGGCCACCTCGAAGATCGTCTCCAGTTCTTCGAGATTGTAGTCCATAATACTGATAAAATCCTTACCTCTCATTCGTCGGGTAATCATGTGTGCTGCCTCCTTTCCAATGATTATCGTGTAGGCTGAACCCCTACGGTTTACCCGCACCTTGCTCGACAATCCGGCGTAGTTTATGCAAAGACCCGAACCCTGTCAATAAAAATATGCCGCCATTTCAATGGGAGAGAACCACGAATTGTTAGAATTTCACGAATTATAAATGTAGGGAACTGCGGATTGTATATGCGATTAGATAGAACTTCAGTATAGCCACGGATAAACACGGATGAACACGGATGAACACGGCAAAGAGGTTTAATCGGTGTTCATCCGTGGTTACCATCTCGCCTTGTCTAATCCGCGCAATCCGCGAAATCCGCGGTTCCAAAACAAGGGATCCTGATCCTATTTCTGTCTCCCCCTCAGCAGGAGCAGGTTGCGGTGGGGGATATCGGCTCTGGCAACCACCTCGGCCGATGAGGGGAGCGAGCCCAGGGAAATGAGCTCGCCGAAAAGCTTCTCCCTGATGAGAACATAATTCCCGGGTGAAGCGCTGAGGACACGCCCGATCTCTTCCGGGGAATTAAGAACATGCACGAGGGACTGGAAATGGAATCCCACAACCCCGATCTCTCTTTCCCCCGGCGTGTAGAGATAGAGCATATCCCTGTTCTTCACATTCTCATCCAGCATCAGGGTAAGAGGCGCGTATCCCTTTTTCTGCTCAAAGGGCATCCACAGAGAGGGAGAGAGGACAGATGCATACGCCATGACGAGAAGCGCGATTGCGAAGCCGGCCCTGCGCCCCCCGGACAGACCCCTTCGCGGGAGAAATGAGATAATAGCGATGCTCATGCTCACGATGAGCCCCGCTATCGCCACGGGAATCCCGGGACCTTCCCGCAACGCAAAGTAGAGCGCGCATGACCAGGCCCCGATCGGCAGCAGTGAGAAAAGGGCAAGCCCTTTATCGCGCCACAGCAGCTCCCACCGCGGCTGCAGCGGGTGCCATTCCCCCATAACCCAGATTGCGATCATGAGAGACCATGCCGGCACCAGCGGCAGAAGGTAGAGCTGACGCTTCCCGCTCGCGATTGAAAGGAGGATGAACGGCACAACCACCGCCGAGAGCAGGTACTGGCGCCCGGCGCTCCCTCGGCCCTTCTCATCGCATGGCCTGATCAGACGAAAGAGAGCCACGGGCAGAAAAACGCACCATGGCGCAAGAAGCTCGAAGAGAAGCGGGAGATAGTACCAGGGCGGCTCGGCATGGTCGGCGCCCGAGGAAAAAAAGCGCAGAAACTGGTTCTGCCATAAAAACACGTGAAGCGCCTCACTCCCTCCCCTCTTTGCCAGCAGGCATATCCAGGGGAGGGTCGTTGCCGCGAGTGCTGCGATGTTCCATAAGGAGAGCAGACGCGCGCACTCCCTCCACTCTCTCCGCCAGGCAAGAAACGCCGCGATGGCCACGGCCGGAATGAATATCCCCACAGTCCCCTTCGCCATGAACGCCCCACCCATGGCGAGGGCGCAGCCGAGATAGCCCAATCGCTTCCGCGCTCCCCCCGCGCCATAGCCGTACCAGAAGAGCGCGAACGATAGCGCGACACACGACGCGAGGGGCACATCCACGAGGAGGAGGTGCGTGATATATATCCACTCCACTGTCGTCGCGAGGATCAAGGCTGCGAGCAGCCCCGCTCTCCGTCCCGCGAGCATGGATCCCAGCCAGGCGGTGGCGAGCGCCCCGATGAGCCCCCAGATAGCGGAGGGGATGCGGCATATCTCCACCGAGGCACGGCCTGCGACGCGAAACACGAGTACTGCCCCCCAGTAGGCGAGCGGTGGCTTTTCCAGGAACTGCATGCCGTTGAGACGCGGGATCACCCAATCACTGGAAGCATACATCTCGCGGGCGATCTCCGCATCACGCGGCTCATCCCCACCCCACAGGCCGTGCCGCTGGCCGGCGAAGAATATTATCAGCAGCGCCAGTAGCCACCACATGCTCAAGGACAGGCGCTCCGGCGAACGAACGGTCCCATCCTCATGGCGAGGATCCCCGCTGATACCCACCTGGGGGGGATACGTCACAAACGCCTCCTCCCGAACGATCTCATAAATTCCTTCTGCGCGTAACGGTTAATCTTATCGAGATACCGGGCGAATCGATCAATGAACTCCTTCGCGAAGGGAGTCAGCTCAGTCCCTCCCCGCTGCATCCCCCCCCTCTTCCGCACCACGATCTTCCTGCCGAGCTTTCGCTCGAGCGTGTTGAGTATCCTGAGCGCCTTTACGTACGACATCCCCATGTCCCGCGCCGCCACCCTGATCGAGCCGAATCTCTCCACCCGGGTGAGGAGCCACACAAGTCCCACCCCCATGAACGGCTCGCCCGCGCTGTCCGCGATACTGATCTTCAGTTTGGCTTTCATTCGGCAGTATATCCGCGCAGAACCGGCTGATCAGGCCGCACCCATCCGCACAGTCCAGCCAGACCGCACGCGTGTATGACAGTTCGGACAGATATGGAAAAACAAGAATACAGAATCCAGAATTCAGGAGACAGGAGATAAACGTTTCCTCGAAATGCCGTTATTCTTAATTCTGTATTCTGGATTCTGTATTCTTGCTTTTCCCTTCTGTCTTCTTGCTTCTCCATCTGGAGCACGCTACCCCTCCTCCGAATCTTAGGGTCATTCTATAAAGGGGGGGGTGAGGAGTCAAGCAACACTCACCCGATGACTTTCCCCCTTTTTCCTAAAAAGCATAATAGCTCACCGCAGAGACGCAGAGTACGCAAAGAGCGATCGCAAAGAAATAATCCATAAAAGCCTGATTCTCTGCGTGATGTATCATCTCTGCGTTCTCCGCGTCTCCGCGGTAAAATATATAATCCGCTCATTTCCCACACACGGAGTACCACAGATGCTAAAGTTTGTATCTGGCTGATAATTAGTTAATGAATTTAATGCTCAATATTATAGGGAATGTCCTCACACTCACCCCAAATAAAAACATCTGCTGAAGATTTATGCGGATTCTATTATAATTGCGCTGTGCCCTGTACCTCGGGGACGCTCCGCAGAAAGGGACACCAATGTTCGAAAAGCGCATCACCATTTTCAGGCTCCTCGGCTTCGAGGTGCGCGTGGATCCAAGCTGGCTGATCCTCGCCATCCTCATCACCTGGACTCTGGCGGAGGGGGTCTTCCCCTCCCGCTACGGAGGCCTTTCTGCCACCGCATACTGGTGGATGGGAGCCGCCGGAGCGCTCGGGCTTTTTGCCTCGATCGTTTTCCACGAACTCTGCCACTCTCTCGTTGCCCGGGCATACGGAATTACCATGAAGGGCATTACCCTCTTCATCTTCGGCGGGGTGGCGGAGATGGAGCAGGAGCCCGAGAGCCCGAAGGCGGAATTCCTGATGGCGATCGTGGGCCCCCTCTCCAGCGCATTCCTGAGCGCCATATGTTACGCGATCGCCGCTCTCGGCGTGACGAGCGGCTGGCCGGTCCAGGTCACCGGTATCCTCTACTACCTCGCCCTTATCAACGCCCTTCTCGCTGTCTTCAACCTTTTGCCGGGATTCCCCCTCGATGGGGGCAGAGTACTCAGATCCGCCCTGTGGGCGGTGAAGGGCAACCTGCGCGCGGCCACTCGCATCGCCTCCCAGATCGGGGCCGGCATGGGCACACTCATTTTTGTGCTCGGCATCCTCAACGTCCTTGGGGGCAAAAATATCGTCGGGGGGATCTGGTGGATACTTATCGGCATGTTCCTCAGAAATGCGTCGAGAACATCTTACCAGCAGGTCCTCGCGCGCAAGGCGTTCGAGGGAGAATCGGTGCGGCGCTTCATGGAGGCGGAGCCCGTGACAGTTCCCGCATCCATCACCGTCGCGTCGCTCGTCGAAGATTACATCTACCGCCACCATTTCAAAATGTTCCCCGTTGTGCAAGAGGGACGGCTTGCCGGATGCGTGAGTACCAGTGAGGTCAAGGAGGTGCCGCGGGAGCGTTGGGATCGCGTGACCGTCGGCGACATTGCACACGTATGCACGGCGGACAACACTGTGGGCGCCGATGAGGACGCCATGCGGGCAATCGCCATGATGACGCGCACGGGCAGCAGCAGGCTCCTCGTCGTGGACGGCGACCGCCTTGTCGGCATCGTCAGCCTGAAAGACATGCTGAAATTTCTTGCGCTCAAACTGGACCTTGAGGGTGAGGAGTAACGCACATAACCACTGAGAACACTGAAGACACTGATATACTGGACATTGGGTTCTTATTTTCATTGTCTTCAGTGGATTAAACAAAGGGGTTCTCTCCCACTTTGTGTGGGTAAATAGCGCTTTCCCCTCCCCCTTCGAAGGGGGAGGGAATAGATAAAGTAATTCACACAAATCACAAGAGAACCAACAAAAAGAGTTGGCAATGCACGAACTCATCATCATCGGCGGCGGCATCACCGGCCAGACGGCTGCGATCTATGCCGCGCGGAAGAGGATGGACTTTGTCCTGATCGCGAAGGAGCTTGGAGGACAGTTCCTTGAGTCAGGGGATGTCCTCAACTATCCAGGCATCGTGAAAACGACCGGCGCCGAGTTCAGCATCATCATGGAGGAGCAGCTCAAGTTCAACGGGATAACGCCGATCGAGGGAGAGGAAGTTCGAAATATTAAAAAGATAGACGGCGGTTTCCGAGCGCACTGCGCCCGCAGATCCCACGACGGGAAGACGCTCATCATCGCAACGGGCGCCAGGGCCAGGAAGATCGGGGTGCCTGGGGAAGACAGGCTTGCCCGGAAAGGGGTCACCTACTGCTCGATCTGTGACGGACCCCTGTTTGCCGGGAAGAATATTGCCATCATTGGGGGGGGGAATTCCGCGCTTGAGGGCGTGAATTTCACAAAGGATATCGCGAAGAAGATTTACCTCATCACTATTGAAAAACAGTTCCGAGCCCACGAATATCTCATCGAGGGGGTCGAGTTGCTGAAGAACGTGGAAGTCATCCATGAGGCGACAACGATCGAAATTCTTGGTGAGGACCGGGTCAGCGGCCTGCGATATGAGAAGGAGGGGCGGGTGCAGGAGCTCTCCGTCGAGGGTATCATCATCGAAATCGGAAGGACCCCGAATACGGAGTTCGTGCAGGGCTTCCTCGAACTCATCCCCCAGGGACACATTCGCATCGACTGCTGGACGAGAACGTCCATCGAGGGCGTCTTTGCCGCGGGGGATTGCGCCTCCGGCCAGGAATACCAATACGTGATTGCCGCCGGTCAGGGCTGCATGGCCCTCATCAAGGCTTCGCGCTACCTCGCGAATCTCAAGGGAGAGACCGCCGGATGAACTGCACCTGTCACGCCCTTCTGCCCTTTTCATTGATCGGACAAATAATTCTCTCCCCTCCCGTTGCCGTGTCCACATCCGCATCGGCAAAAGGCCGAGAAATGCTCGTGGTCACTTCTTTTTACCCGATCTATATCATGGCATTGAACGTGGTGAACGGAGTGCCGGGGATCTCTGTGCAGAATCTTCCCCCCCCCTCCACCGGCTGCCTCCATGACTACAGCCTCACGGTTAAGGATATGAAAAAGCTGGCTCACGCATCGATCCTCCTCACCAACGGCGCGGGCATGGAATCTTTTATCGAGCGGGCTGCACAACAGTATCCGAGACTCACCATAGTTCCGCTCGCACAGGGGATCCCCCTCATCCACGGCGATCGATCCGGGACCGAAAATCCGCACGTCTGGGTGAGCGTGTCCGATGCAATTATCGAGGTCAATAATCTGGGGAAGGCGATGGAGGCCGTTGATCCCGCGCGCGCGCAACTCTATCGCGCCGCTGCATCCCTATATGTCGCGAAACTGGAAGATCTTCGTGCGCGCATGCATGCCGCTCTTTCCCCCTATCGCGGACGAAAGATCATCACATTTCATGAGGCCTTCGCCTATTTCGCACAGGAATTCGGACTGGACATAGCGGCGGTAGTGGAGCGCGAACCGGGGAGCCAGCCGAGCGCGCAGGAGCTCGCACACACAATTGACCTTGTGAAAAAGAACGGGATACGCGTCATCTTCAGCGAACCGCAATACCCGGCATCAGCCGCGGAGGCGATCGCCCGCGAGACGGGCGCCCATGTGTATATGCTCGATCCCGCGGTAACCGGCCCCGATGCTCCCGACGCGTACCTGCGAATCATGGAATCAAACCTGGCGGTGCTCACGAAAGCCCTGCGCTAGTGCAGTGTCTCAGAAATAGGGAACATTAATTTATCATTGCGAGCGAAAGCGAAGCAATCAACTCATTGTGATCCAACAGATTGCTTCGTCGCTCCGCTCCTCGCAATGACATAACTCATGTAGTGTAATTTTGAAACACCACACTAGCCTTATGTGCGGAAGAGGAGCTATGGCTCAGCAACGGACTTGCTCTCATTGCTGTATTAAGATTGAGAACCTCAGCGTGGCGTTCAATGGGGATGTGGCGGTGGATAACGTCAACCTCCACATAAACTGCGCCGAGCTCGTGGCGATCATCGGTCCGAACGGAGCGGGCAAAACCTCGCTCCTGCGCGCGATAATCAACGAGATCCCATACCGAGGCAGGATGATTTTTCAGATCGAGGGTCGCCCCCAGACGCATCCAAGGATCGGGTATGTGCCTCAAAAATTGAGCATCGACCCGGATTCCCCTATGAGCGTGCTTGACCTCGTGGCGACGAGCATAAGCGAGCGGCCGATCTGGATCGGCGTCAGCCGGCCCCTCCGCGCAAGGGCCGAGGCAATCCTCGCGAGCGTGTCCGCGGAGCACCTCATCCACCGCAAGCTCGGCGAGCTCTCGGGGGGGGAATTGCAGCGCGTGCTCCTCGCGCTCGCGATGGCCCCCGCGCCGAACCTTCTGCTCCTGGACGAGCCAGTGTCGAACATCGATCCGAAAGGACTCTCTCTCTTCTACAAAACGGTGAGCGATCTCCGCCGCTGCCACGACGTTGCCGTGATCATGGTGACTCACGACCTCGCGGGGATCGCCTATCATGCCGACACCGTTATCCTCATGAACCACTCCGTCCTCGCCGCGGGCCCTCCCCGCGACATCCTCGCCGACACGAAGCTTATGCAGCTCCTCGAGCCCGGGCCATGGCACATTCCGGGATTCGAACCCGCGCCCCGCGCGGGAGGAGTCCCCTCCCATGGCTGAATTCGCATATCGCGCAATGGAATATTGCCTTCCCTTTGAATGGGTCCACTACGATTTTATGAAGAACGCGCTCCTCGCGGTGTTTCTCGTGACCCCCCTCTTCGCCCTCCTCGGCACCATGGTCATCAGCAACCGGATGGCATTTTTCTCCGACATGCTCGGCCACTCCGCCCTGACGGGGATAGCAATCGGGGTAATCCTTGGTTTCGCGAACCCGCTCTCGGCGATGATCGTGTTCGCCCTCCTCATCGCCATCGCGTTCACCATTTTCAAGAATATCACCCGCGCCTCGCCCGATACGGTGCTCGGTGTGTTCATGGCGGTGACAGTCGCTCTCGGTGTTGTCATCCTGAGCCGGGGGGGCGGCTTCGCGAAGTACACCGTCTTTCTCATAGGGGATATACTCGCGGTGACTCCCGCTCAGCTCAAATTGCTGCTGCTGCTCTTCGCCGTCGTCGTCTGCTACTGGATCGCCGCCGGCAACGCGATGGCGCTGCTCTGCGTGAACTCCTCACTCGCGCGCAGCCGTGGAATGCCGGTGGCCCTCATCGAAATCAGTTTTGCCGCGCTCCTCGCCGTGGTGGTCGCGTTTTCGGTGCAGTTGCTCGGCATCCTCATCATCAATTCCCTCCTCATCCTACCCGCGGCGGCGGCGCGAAACGTGGCGACCAGCATGCGCTCCTACACCGCCTGGGCGATCGGGATAAGCCTTGCCTCCGGAATCACCGGACTCCTGATCTCCTATTACTGGGGGACAGCTTCCGGGGCTACCATCGTTCTCTGCGCGGCGATCTGCTACTGCGGCACATCGCTGCGGGGCTATGCGCGCAGAAGCATGCAGCATCCTACGACCTGATATCAATTCGGACCGAGCCCGTAAGGGATCACTTATGGGTGGCATCCCCTTCACTTGTTCTGCAGGACTTTCCCCGTTTTTTTCAAAAGATTAATATTTCACCGCAGAGGCGCAGAGCACGCAAAGAGCGATCGCAAAGAATAATTCATACTAGCCTGGCTCTCTGCATGATCCATCATCTCTGCGTCCTCCGCGTCTCCGCGGTAAAATATATGATCTCTTCTTTTTCCAAACTTGGAGTAGTACAGATGCTGAATTTTGCATCTGTCTGGTAATTAGTCAGCAATTAATTTACACGACTTACGCACTTTGATGGCGATTTGAAGCTTTTCTATCGGCTATGATCAGGGTATCAGACGTCTTTTAGGGAATCAAGATGTTCACGCAGGCAGAGTGTTGGCAGAGGAGATGGATAAGTGCTAAAAGCGCT
>JAPLCW010000181.1 GCA_026392015.1 Candidatus Auribacterota bacterium
ATGGCACTATGATCTTGGCGGGGATATAATTTCCTCGGCGTAGGGAAAAACACTTCCCTGCGCCAGGGCTCCAGGCCGGCGGCATAAACGCCGTCGGCCTGAGCCCACTTTTCTTATGCTGGAAGTGCGTAAGTCGTGTTAGTCAGTAATGAATTTAGTGCTCAATATTTTGGGAAATCTCCTGAACGTCTACACTCTTCTGCATGCGGAGGGAGAGAGATACCTGCGGAACCCGCGAGAAGAATAATGGAGCGGGTGAACGGAATCGAACCGTCATGGCCAGCTTGGGAAGCTGGAGCTCTACCACTGAGCTACACCCGCTATACTACAGTGATGAGTGATTAGTAAACTACTTAAAAAATTTCAGATATTGTATCAGTTATCGAATAATGGATGCAAGTACTGTCCGAAAATGTCAGGCGAAATGCGCGAATTCTACAAACTCCCTATAGCGCGCATTGATCTCTGGCTTTGAGAGCGTCTTCATCCTATCCAGGCTAAAATCTTCCACATTGAACGACGCCATCACGCTTCCATAGACGACCGCCCTTCGCATTGTCTTCCAGTCGGCCTTCCCCTCTCTTGCGAGGTAGCCCATAAAGCCGCCTGCGAACGTATCTCCCGCACCCGTTGGGTCAACAATCGTTTCCATGGGATACGCGGGGGATATAAACACGCTGTCGGCACCGAATAGGAGCGCGCCATGCTCGCCCTTCTTGATCACCACTTGCTCCGGCCCCCAGTTCCTGATCATCCTCGCAGCCCGCATGAGGTTGGGCTGGCCCGTGAGCTGGCGCGCCTCTCCCTCGTTGAGGACTACAATATCAACCATCTTGAAAAGTCTGAGCAGCGCTTCCCTCTTGCCCTCGATCCAGAAATTCATCGTGTCGCACGCCACCAGCTTAGGTTTCTTGATCTGCCGCAGAACCTCCATCTGGAGATCCGGGTCGATATTGGCCAGAAACACGTATTCGCTCCCCCTGTACTCCTCGATAATTTCAGGCCTGAACTGCTCGAATACGTTGAGGCAGGTCGAGTGCGTGGTCGCTTCGTTCATATCGTTGCTATACGACCCCTGCCAGTGAAACGTCTTTCCGGGAAGAACCTTGAGCCCCCTCGTGTCGATGCCGTGAGAGGAGAGGAGCCCGAAATTCTCTTTCGGGAAATCCTCTCCCACCACTGCGACGAGATTCACCGGGTGAAAGAAGCTTGCCGAGAAAGAGAAGAACGTCGCCGAACCGCCGAGCGCGCGCTCCCTCTTACCGGATGGGGTTTCCACAGTGTCAAACGCGACTGAACCTACAACAAGTATGCTCACATGACCTCCAGTGCGGCCTCCGGCCGCAACTAAATCCCAACAGGAAAATCCCAAATCCCAAACTTCAATGAAAAATGCACAGAAGTTGTGAAGCGATAATCCTAAGCTCGATATTTGGATGCAGCCGAGGGGCGTGTTTTGGATCTGCCTGCCCCGCTTGTCCTGAGCGTCGCCGAAGGGAACGAAGCCGGGGGGGGATTGGCTTGGCTGCGCCGATCCAGAACTGTGCTCCGGCGAAGGCCGCGGCTTTGGGATTTGGGATTTGGGATTTGGGATTTCTTAAAATACTCCTCCACCATCTTAATCGAACAGTAATCGCCGCACATGGTGCACACGTCCGAAACCCGCGGCGTGGCGGATGCCCGCATCTTCTGCGCCTTCCTGGGATCGAGCGCGAGCTTCAACATACCCTCCCAGTCCCTCTCCTTCCGCTTCCTTGACATGTCGAGGTCCCAACGCGAAGCGGAGGCGAAGCCTTTCGCGATATCCGCCGCGTGCGCTGCGATCCTCGTGGTGATCACTCCCTCCCGCACATCCTCGGGCCCCGGGAGACCGAGATGCTCCGTCGCGGTTACGTAGCAGAGGAAATCGGCGCCCGCACGCGCTGCAATCGCCCCGCCGATCGCCGAAGTTATATGGTCGTAGCCGGGGGCGACATCTGTGACAAGAGGACCCAGGACATAGAACGGCGCCCCATGACATATCTCCTTCTCCAGTTTCACATTCTCCTCGATCCTGTCGATTGGAACGTGGCCGGGCCCCTCGATCATCACCTGCACACCCTCCCTGACCGCGTGGGTCTGCAACTCTCCGAGCGTGATCAGTTCCTGGAATTGAGCCCTGTCGTTGGCGTCCGCAATGCAGCCCGGACGCATCCCGTCTCCAAGGCTGAGCGCCATGTCGTACCTCGCCGCAATCTCGACGAGCCGCCCGAAATCGCTGTAGAGCGGATTCTCCCTCTCGTTCACAATCATCCACGTCACCAAAAACGCCCCTCCCCTGCTCACCACATCCAAAACCCGGCCTTCCTTTTTCAGCCTCTCGAGCGAGGAAAGCGTCACGCCACAATGGACGGTGATAAAATCAACGCCATCCTCCCCATGCGCTTTGATCGCCCGAAACATATCATCTGCGGTCATCGCCTTGATGCCGCCGCTCTTCGCGCGATCTATTGCCGCCTGGTAGATAGGAACGGTGCCGAGTGGGATCGAGCAGGCCTTTCGGATTCCCCTCCGTATCCCCGTAAGATCGCCTCCCGTGGAGAGATCCATCACTGTATCCGCTCCCGCGCCGAGCGCCGCGTCCAGCTTTGAGAGCTCCAGCGCGAGATCGGAAACGTCCATGGAAGTTCCTATATTCGCGTTGACCTTCGTTCTCAGCCCCTTCCCGATCCCGCAGGGTCGGGTGGAAGAGCGGCGGTTTCGCGGAATCACAACCGTTCCATCGGCCAGAGAACGCATAATTGCCTCGGGGGACACCCCCTCTTGGGCTGCGACAGCACGCACTTCTTCGGTAAGGTTACCCTTACGCGCTTCGGCAATTTGCAGCAAATTTGTCTGCTTCATACTGTAGGGCACTCCTTGATCAGTCGCATGATTTTCCGCGCGGTACCACCGATATCACGCGCGCGGAGAATCGCCGAGGCGACCGCCACCCCTGACGCGCCGGCGCGCACAACATCTCTCACGTTATTTTCATCAATACCGCCGATGGCGACAACAGGCACTCGCGCGCACCGGCATACCGCTGATAATCCCTCCAAACCGATTACAGGGGCCTCCGGTTTGGTCTCCGTGGCGTACACAGCGCCCACGGCGAGGTAGTCTGCACCGGAAGACTCCGCACTCAGCGCATCATCGACACTCCGCACGGTGACACCGATCACCTCCTCCGGCCCCACAATGCGCCTTGCCTCGGGCACGGGCATATCCCCTTGCCCGATGTGGATGCCGTCAGCCCCCGTCGCTCGCACAAGCTCCACCCGATCATTCAGGATGAGTTTTGCGCCCGCACCCCTGCACAGCGGAATGATCGTGGCGAGCGCGCGGGAATACTCCTCATCGGAAGAAGATTTGTCCCTGTACTGGAACCACGTCACTCCCGCATCCAGAAGCTGTCCAATGACTGATTCGATGCTTTTCCGCGCGAGAATCTTTTTATCAAGAATTACATAGAGTCCGATATTCATAGCCGGGGACATCTTACCTAACTCCCTTATTTGCAAATAGATTCATAGAAAACATTTTGTAAAGATTATTATATCAAAGCGCTTGACAATATGTTTTATATATATCCTCTTCATTCTGAATCAATTAGGTAAGATGTCCCCGCTCTTGGCGGCGTATCTTTTCAATGAGGCTGGTTGTGGAGCGGCTCTCCACCAGGGGAATGATCACCACGCGGCCTCCCGACGCCTTAACGGTGTCCTGCCCTGCGATCTCTTCCGGACGATAATCACCGCCCTTGACCAGGACATCCGGTTTTACTTCGGCGATAAGTTCCGCCGGCGTATCCTCGGGAAAGAGCACGATGTAATCCACCATCTCCAGAGCGGCCAGGAGTTCCGCGCGGTCTCCCTCGGGAACGAGCGGCCGCCCCGGGCCCTTCAGCCGGCGCACGGATTCATCGCTGTTCAATCCCACGACAAGAAGGTCGCCCTGCTCCCTTGCGGCGCGAAGATAGCGGACGTGTCCGAGGTGCAGGAGGTCAAAGCATCCGTTCGTGAACACGATGCGCTTGCCGTCCCTCCGCGAGGAACGCGCGATTCCGCCGATCTCTTCCCGTGAAACCACCTTCCGCCGCATGGACAGCATACTCCTGGGATCACAGCCTCGCTGAGGCGAGACCATCGGCCATTTATTCGACGAGCGCCCGCTCCACAAGGCAACAGATGATGTGCGCGATCGTAGCGTGGGATTCCTGTATGCGGGGAGATAACTGCGAGGGGACTGTGACGCACAGATCCGCAGCCCGCGCGAGCGCGCCTCCGTTCCTGCCGCTCAACGCAATGACCTTCATTTTCAGGCGCTGCGCCTCCTCGACGGCCTTGAGAACATCGGGCGAATTGCCGCTGGTCGAGATCGCGAGGAGCAGATCCCCCTTTCTCCCGTGGGCCGTGACCTGACGCGAGAATACCTGCTCAAACCCGTAGTCGTTGCCGATAGCGGTCAGGACGGAGCTGTCCGTCGTGAGCGCCATGCAGTCGAGCGGCGCCCGCTCCCTGAGGAACCTCCCCACCAGCTCCCCCGCGATGTGCTGCGCGTCCGCCGCGCTGCCGCCGTTTCCGCAGATGAGCAGCCGCCCGCCGTGCCGGTACGCCGCGATGATCATTTCCACCATCCGGCAGACGGTTTCCGACTGCGCTGCAAGCTTTTTCTTTACTGCGGCTGATTCCTCGATCTGAGCGACAACCTCGTCCCGCATCTCAGACAAAGAATATGGATGCTTCTTCATAAAGCTCCCTGGGGACCGTCCTGAGTTTGTCCACGGCATCGGAGAGAGGGACGGAAACAATATCGTTTCCCCTCAGGCTCACCATGCTGCCAAATTTTCCCTGCGCGATCAACCGGACGGCATGAACGCCAAAGCGGAGACCGATGAAGCGATCGAGTGCCGTCGGACTCCCTCCCCGCTGGAGGTGACCCAGCACCACGTGGCGCGTCTCATAACCGGTGCGCTTCTCAATTTCCGCGGCCAGCCTCTCGCCGACGCCCCCCAGCCTCACGTGCCCGAATGCATCCCTCTCCTCGGTCTGGAGGAGCACGTCTCCTCCCAGCTCGGCGCCCTCCGCAATCGCCACGATACTGAATTGTGCGTAGCCCTCATGCCGCTTCTTGAGGACGGCACAGAGGTCACTGAGATCGGTTTTGACCTCAGGGGTGAGAATGTAACTCGCCGCGCCCGCGAGGCCCGCCCAGAGGGCGATCCATCCGGCGTGCCGGCCCATAATCTCCACCACCATGACGCGCTCATGCGATTCGGCGGTCGTGGTAAGGCGGTCGAGCGCATCCATCGCGATGTTGACGGCCGTATCGAAACCGAATGTTCTGTCCGTCCCCGAGAGATCGTTGTCGATTGTCTTCGGGACACCCACGGTGGGGAGGCCCGCCTCGAACATCTTCTTCGCCACTCCCAGTGTATCATCGCCCCCCACGGCGACGAGAGCGTGCAGCCCCATCTTCTTGAAATTTTCCAGCACCCGGCGCATCAGCTCCTCGCTTTTGCAGGGATTGGTGCGCGAGGTATGGAGGATGGTCCCCCCCTGGCGGACAATGCCGAGGATATCCTTCAGGGAGAGATCATAACTATCGCACTCGAGCATTCCCTTCCAGCCGCGCCTGATTCCGACTGCCTGAAAGCCATCAACCTCGGCCCGCCGGACCACACCCGTAATGACCGCGTTCAAACCGGGGCAATCCCCCCCGCCGGTGAGAATAGCGATTTTTTTCATACCTTGAACCCCCACGCAAGCGGTAAGCTGTAAGCAATAAGAATAGTGCTTATTGCTTACTGCTGTTATTGCTGCTCCTCCGTCTCCCCCTCTTCTTCTCCACTGCTCACGATCTTCCCGACGCTCACCGTAACGTGGCTCACGTTGATCCCCAGCGTATCCTGAACCCTGTTCTTGATGGTATTTTGCATCTCCTCACTCAGCCGCGGGATGTTGGTTCCTCCCCATATATCCACGCGAATGGCAATGGCGATCCCATCCGCGCCGGCTTGAATACGCGGCATAAGGCTTTTCACTGCGGGAAACTCTTTGCCGGCGCGCCGGATAAAATCCTCGACCGCGTCCATAGAGATCGCCACCTCACCCGCCGGGTTATCAAAGGCGATGCACTGCTCCCTGCGGAGCTCGCGCATCTTGAGCAGGATGAGAAGGAGACCGATGGCGAGCAACACGAGCCCCGCCCTCCAGTTCCACGGGCTCGAAGTGAGCAACCTGACGGTGGCGACAAGATCAAATGGCATTCCGATGGGTGTCTTCTCGGCGAGGAATGACCATAGTAGAATCAGCGCGAGGAACAGCGCGCACGCGGTAAAGATCGCTATAATGATCGACTGTATGAATTTCATTTTCCCCCTCCATAAATAGTTTTAAGCGGTAAGCCGTAAGCTTTAAGCTTAAGGCTTATGACTTATAGCTTACTGCTTATAATTGGCTCATGCCTTTTTCTTCTTCTGCACTTCCAAAAGCTCATCAACAAAGTCCGTGGAGTACTTCCCCTTGCGAAATCGCGGATCGCTCAGGATGAGCCGATGAAACGGGATCGTGGTCTTGATCCCGCCGATCACATACTCATCGAGCGCGCGCTGCATCCGCGTCACCGCGCTCTCCCTCGTGTGCCCCACGCAGATCACCTTGCTCACCATCGAATCGTAGTAGGAAGGTATATCGTAACCGGCGTAGACATGAGAATCAACCCGCACACCGGGGCCGCCGGGCGCATGATACATCGTCACCTTCCCGGGGCAGGAGGAAAAATCCCTCTCCCAATCCTCCGCGTTGACACGGCACTCAATCGCATGTCCGAGCAGTCTCACATCGCTCTGTGTGAGCTTGAGACCGTGGCCGCTCGAGATACGGAGCTGCTCTTTCACAATATCCACCTGTGTGACCATCTCGGTCACGGGGTGCTCAACCTGGATTCGTGTATTCATCTCGAGAAAATAGAAGTTCTCATCCCTGTCGAGCAGGAACTCGACTGTCCCCGCGTTCACATACCCGATCGCCTCGGCGATGCGCACTGCAGCCCGCCCTATCTTCGCGCGCGTCCTCGGAGAGAGCCGCGGAGACGGCGATTCCTCGATGAGCTTCTGGTGACGCCGCTGTATGCTGCAATCCCTCTCGAAAAGGTGGATGACTTTCCCCTTTCCGTCCGCGAGGATCTGGACCTCGATATGCCGCGAGTGATCAAGGCGCTTCTCGACATACACCGCGGGATTGCCGAACGCAGCCTCCGCTTCAGCCTGCGCGGTGAGGAAGGCGTTGGCGAGGCTCACGTCGTTGTGCGCGAGCCGCATCCCCTTCCCCCCTCCCCCCGCCACTGCCTTGACCATCACGGGGTATCCGACGCGCTTGGCGATCCTGAGCGCCGCATCGCGATCGGTCACCACCCCCTCGCTCCCGGGAATGACGGTAACGCCCGCTCTCTTCGCCGCCTTTATCGCTTCAACCTTGTCGCCCATGAGCCGTATGTTCTCCGGCCGGGGGCCGATGAACCGTATCCCGCAGCTTTCACATATCTCGGCGAAGTGGGCGTTCTCCGCGAGGAACCCGTAGCCCGGGTGAATCGCTTCCACATCAGCGATCTCCGCCGCGCTGATGATTGCGGCAATATTGAGATAACTCTTCGCGCTCTGTGCCGGGCCGATGCATATCGCCTCATCCGCAAATCTTGTATGGAGCGAGGTTACGTCCGCCTCGGAATAGACCGCCACCGACCGGATACCCAGCTCCCTGCACGCCCGTATCACACGGATGGCAATCTCTCCCCTGTTCGCAATCAGAATTTTTTCGAACATGCTCACCTTTGTTTGATTCCAACACCTTACTCGATAGCCCGTTAAACCGCGGATTGCGCGGATCTGGAACTATTGGTCTTCTAGTACGTAATGCTCACTTCGGGCATTCTATCCGTCTCGCCTTTATCATCTCCCGTCGGTCATTAAAATCTGCGCAATCCGCGGTTAACCATTCTACGCTCACTTTGCCGCAGACGGATCGCCGATTTTGAAAATCTTTTTCCCGAACTCCACTGCCTCGCCATTTTCAGCGAGCACCCCAAGAATCTTCCCCTTCCGCTCCGCCTTGATCTCGTTCATCACCTTCATCGCCTCGATGATGCAGACCACCGTCTCCTCATCCACTTCCTGGCCCACCTGAACGAAGGAGGGCAAGTCGGGGGATGGCGAGGAGTAAAACGTTCCAACCATCGGCGATACGATGAACGTTCCCTCCGGTTCGCTCTTCGCTTCGCCAGTTTGCCCTGCCGAGGCCGGTATGGGAATCGCGGGAGCTGCCGGCGCAATCGCCTGCGTGATCACGGCCGCCCTCTCGAATTGAGGGCCTTTCTTGATGGAGAGCTTGAACCCCTCTCTCTCGATGATGAACTCGGTGATCTCGTTCTCGTTCATAAGGGTGACAATTTCCTTGATCTCCTTTATATTCATAGCAGGCTATCCTCTATTCCTTTCGGCGACGCTGTCAGGACACTGCATCCGTCTCGCTCCACCAGCACCATGTCCTCAATCCTCACTCCTCCCCAGCCGGGAATGTAGATGCCCGGCTCCACGGTGCACACCATCCCCTCATCAAGAATGTCATCGCTGTCACGGTTCAACCGCGGCGCCTCATGCACTTCCATGCCGAGGCCGTGGCCGAGAGAGTGTCCGAAGCAGTGCTGAAAACCGCGGGAAGAAATGTAGTCGCGCGCACAAAAATCCACAACCGACGCAGCAACTCCAGCTTTAATAGCTTGTACCGCAAGCTGTTGAGCTTCCAGGACTACTTCATAGACCCCGCGGTACCGTCTGGTTACTCTACCCAAATGAAATGTGCGAGTCAAGTCGGAATTGTAGCCTCCCTGCGCCAAACCGAAATCGATCAATAGAGGGCTCCCGTTCCTCAATCGCCCCCCGCCGGACCGATAGTGCGGCATGGCGCTATTCGATCCCGACGCAACGATTGACGGAAACGCAATCCCGTCTGCGCCCGCATCCCGCGCTATGGATTCCAGAAGCGCCCCGAGTTCCCTCTCCGTCATGCCGGCAGAAACATGGCCTCTGCACTGCGAGAGAACAGCGTCCGTCATATGCGCGAGTTTTTTCAACCGGAGGATCTCCTCCCGGCTCTTCACCATGCGGATCTTTTCCACGAGGGGCGGGGCGGCGTGAATGCTGCAGACACCCTTGAGCGCGCGCTTCAGGAGCTGGTAGCTCGCATAAGAGAGAGCGTGCGCTTCGAAACCCAATTCTCTCAGCCTCAGCGTGCGCGCGTGTACGCAGAGAGCGGAGAACAGCCCGGAGGAGGTCACCGTCAGTATCCGGAACCCCTCGACCTCGCGCTCCGCCTGGAGTTGGTACCGGGAATCGATGAAGAGGATCCTTCTTCGAGGCGAAACGAGGCACGCCGCCCAACTTCCGGTAAATCCGCTGATGTAGCGAATGTTCGGCAGACTCGATATAAAGAGACCGTCCAGCCGCAGCCTCTCCAAAAGAACGAGCAGGTTTTTGAGGCGCTCACTTCTCGCCATGCGCGCGCCCTTTTAGGAGGGCGATCAACGCCCCGAGCCCGAGAGAGTAACTCTGAGACCCGAAGCCTGTCACCTGCCCCACGGCAACGGGGGCGATGAGCGAGGTGTGCCGAAACTCCTCGCGGGCATAGATATTTGAGAGGTGAACCTCGACGGTCGGGATCTTTACGGAGAGGATGGCGTCCCGGATCGCCACGCTGGTGTGCGTATACGCCGCAGGGTTGATGAGGATTGCATCGAAGCGCCCGAGGGCACCACCGATCGCATCCACGATCTCCCCCTCGTGATTCGATTGGAGAATCTCGATTTCCGCTCCCTCTCCGGCGGCGATCCCGCGCAGTGTTGCGTTGATCTCCTCCAGGCTCACCTCGCCGTATACATCCCTCTCCCTCACGCCGAGGAGCTGTAGATTAGGTCCATGGATAACAAGAATCTTCATGAGGTCCTCTCTGAGATGCCACGTAATACCTCAATCTCGTGAGGGGGATTTATTCCCTCATCATTGAGGTGCTGCAATACCGCTGCTGTTCATTTTGCTCGCCACGGTGCTGTAGTATACCACAAGCTGCAAACGCACATTATAGTATAATATTCATGTTAGTGATGGGTCAGTCTCGCGGGGTCTCAAATAACGTCCCCTCCCTCTTCCGAAGGGGCGAGACCGGGTGGGGGGGGGGCCGCCCCCTCACTAACTTGCCCATTATTCTAATGTCATAATTTCCATTGCCGCTTCGCGCGTTGCGTTATACAATATAGCCTCCAGTAAGTTGGGGATCTGCCTGAATGTACCTTAATCACTTTGGATTCACAAAACACCCGTTCAACCTGACCGCCGACCCGAGCTTCCTGTTTCCCAGCCCGCAACACCGGGAAGCGATGAGTTTCCTATTCTATGGCATCAAGCAGCGCAAGGGCTTTCTGGCAATCACCGGAGAGGTGGGCACCGGCAAAACGACGCTCTGCCGCGCGCTGCTCTCCCTGCTCGACGATCGCGTGAAGACGGCGTTCATTCTTAACTCCAACCTGACCGAGTACCAGCTCCTGCATGCGATCATCGAGGATTTCGGCATCGGCGCGAGCATGAAGAACAGAATGAACCTCATGCGCGCGCTCAATAGCTTTCTGTTGACGCAGCTGCGGGACGGCAACAACGCGGTGCTGATCATTGACGAGGCGCAGAACCTCTCCTCCTCGCAGCTCGAGCAGGTCCGCATGCTCTCCAATCTCGAAACCGCGGAGCAGAAGCTTCTCCAGATCATCCTCGTGGGGCAACCGCAGCTCCGCAAAAAGCTCGATTCGAAAGGCCTCCTCCAGCTCCGCCAGAGGATTGCAATCCGCTTCCACCTCTATCCGCTTTCCCGCGACGAGGTGGGGGCGTACATCGCGCACAGGCTGAGGGTTGCCTCGAGAGGCGTTCCGCCCTCCTTCGACTGGAAGGCTATCGATCTGATCTATGCTTATTCCGGCGGCGTCCCGCGCCTCATCAACATGACGTGCGATAGATCTCTCCTCGCAGCGTTCGCCCTCGATACGAGGACAATCAACGCCAAGATCGTGAGAGCCAGCATACGAGAGCTCGAGGGAGAGCCCGAGCTGACGGCGGTGTCCGCGGGTTGACCGATGAGTACAATTCATACTTTAAACTTTAAACCTTAAACTGCAGGTAACATGAGCATTATCTTTGAAGCGCTAAAAAGGATAGAGAGAGAAAAGAGAGAGGATGATCCGACAGGCTGTTCCTCGATCGTCTTCGCCCTTCCCGAAGAGGAAACGCGCAGAGAGGCTCCCGTTTCCCGATGGAAGGGCTCCGTCCGCGCCGCATTAGTTGCGATCCCCTGCGTATGTCTCCTTCTCCTCTTTATCAACCCGCGCTGGTTCGGATACTCAACCGCGCCGCCGTCGCCACCGGCCATTGCCGCACCGCAGCTGCCACCGGCCATCGCCGCGCCGCAGCTGCCCGCCCCTCCCATTATCAAGGAGGTGCACCTGGAAGCCAAGAGCATCCTCCCGCTCGCACCCGAGCTCCCGACGAAACCCCAGGAGCCAGCTCCCGCCGCTGAGCCACAGAAAGCAAATATCCCCGAGCTCCACCTGAAAGGGATCAGTCACACCGGGAACAAGTCCTGGGCGTTTATCAACGACAAAATGGTGAAGCTCGGCGATGAAATCGAGGGCGCCGAAATCGTCGAGATCCTCAACGACCACGTCAAGCTCAAGTACAGCGGGGTGGAATTTACCCTGTCGTATTGACGCGGGCGCGAAGATCTCCTCCCTCTCCCCCATCCTATTGTGCGCGTATGCGTGCGAACCGGATCCCTGTCGTGGTTAAGAAATCTTCAGGGTCAGACCTCATCTATTGACTGACAATGAGAGGATACGGCTGTTATGGTCGCGCCTTTGCGGTGAGTTGGGTCGGGGGACTAGTCTTAATCCTTGATTCCGCTGAAACCCCCCCCTTACAACTTGCGGGATCGTCGTTTTGAGCAGGGAGGAGGTGGATTAAGGCGTACGAGATGGAGTTCTCGATGCCGCCGACCAAAGATGCGCAGCCGTTCTGCGCGTCGAATGTCGGATGTTAAATCTTTATCCTTGAATTTTAGAAGACAGGACGGCTTTCCAGCAGTTTGATATAACCTGATCCGCGCACAAGGGGCCGGATCAGCATAAGAAAGAGTGTAGCTTTAATTCGTGGTTCACACTGTTCAAGTCGTAGAGATGAGGAGGGCACGGGGATGCAAAGTGGCATTGATGATGCGTTCTTTGCACATGTTCCTGGCTACCCCATGCCCCTTAGGATGTAGGCCCCGTGGGCATCGCCTCTGCGATGGAAATATATCATTCACTGCCATTGCGGCAAAAAAAGAAAGGATTGGTACCAAAATGAAAAAGTTAATCACAGTAGCTCTGAGTTTGATGTTCGTGGTATGCCTGTCTTATACGGTCATTGCAGGAAGCCTTGACTCTCCAGGAGCCCCCTCGGCGGGGAGCGGGATGTACACGCTCCAGAACCTGTATGTCTATCTAACGAGCGGTACGGCTCTTGAGACGAAGCCAAGTTTTCAGGAGCCCAGTGCAGCCCCCGGCTCCACCATGAAGAGCACGAAGCAGATCGGCGATGCCATAAAAGCTCTCTTCGACCAGAGCGATGTGACCGCTGATAATGTTGAGTTGGGCAAGAGGTTCTTCTGTACGGTGTCGGGAAGCTGGGGAATTCAGACGGGAACATTAGTTACACTGCCGAGACCGACAGCAACCCCAACCATAACCCCAACCCGAACCCCAACCATAACCCCGACACCCACAATTACATCAACACCAACACCCTTATGGTTGGGGTGGTGTAATACCAAGGGTGGACATTGGGGCCCTGACGGACTCGGTGGCATGGGGTGCTGGTTCGAGACACCCACGAGGCCGTATAGTTGCACATCCAAATGTAGCTCCCTTGGCGGCTCGTGCGCGCAGGCGAACTGGAACGACGATTCCCAGTGCAGCATCTGTAAGGCATTCCATCCAACCGCGTCGTGTACGCAGAAGGATGCAGAATACGCGCCTGGATGGGGACTAAATCAGAACTGCGGGAGCTGCTATTATCGGGTAAATGCAAATCTAAGTTGTGACAACATCAACGGAGAGTCCACATGCCCACCTCACACCAGGTTTTGCATGTGCGCAATGCCCTAGGGGATGGTTGATATGTTATGCCTAAGCACCAGTCGAGGAGGACTGTATTGCTATTGGGGGAACTGTATACAACACTGGAGCTACAGACACAATTTGCCAATACACCGGCGTTAATGTGGAAATCGGCGCTACCATCAAGGCATTGTTTGATTAGTACGACACTACCGCTGCCCACGTGGAACAGGGCAAAAAGTTCTTCTCCACGCAGGCGGAAAGCTGGGGTGTTCAAACCGGAACGAAAGCACCTGAAAATCCCCCCAGGGGATGGACCGGAACGTGTGTCTGGCAAACAGGAGATGTCACATGTCCGGTAGAGTTCCCAAACCGTCACTACAGGGACGAGTGCACCACATACGGCGTCACCGGCGGCGGCGCACGGATCAACTCGTCCAGCTGTTCCGCCGAATGTTCAGGCCAGGGCTGCGTTGTTTCGTGCTATGATACGATCAGAAGTCAGACTGATTCTGCAACAAATTTGCCTGAAACCGGTTATTGTGTGGCGTCTACCCGGACCACATACTGCTGCAAATAAATTAATGTTTCGGTCTTGGCGTATGGTGGAATATTCTCTCACTCTTTCTCTCTGCCCTTATGGAGAGAGAAAGGCCTCGATATTCAGGGGCATGTGTGAGGGGTGAATCCCCCCCACGGGGTGGGGTTAAACGGTGTGGGGTCAAATCTTTATCCTTGAATTTTCAGGGAGAGGACGGCTTTCCGGCAGTTTGATCTAAGTTAGTCCGGACGCAAAGTGCCGGATCAGATTTGGAAGGAGTGTAGCTTTATCTCGTGGTTCACACTGTTCAAGTCGCAGAGGTGAGGAAGGCGCGGGGATGCAAAGCGGCATTGATATTGCATTCTTTGCACGTGCTCCTGCTATCCCATGCCTTTTGGGAGGTAGGCTCCGTGCGCATCGCCTCTGCGATAAAAATATATCATTCACTGCCATTGCGGCAAAAAGAGAAAGGAAAGTTAAAGAGATGAAAAAGCTTATTACGTTTGTGTCAGGTTTGTTGTTTACAGTTTGTCTGGCCGATCTGGCTATTGCCGGGAGCATTGATTCTCCGGGAGCTACTTCGGCAGGGAGCGGGATGTACACACTCCAGAGCCTGTATAACTACATAGTGAGCGGTACGGCGCTTGATGCGACAACAAGTTTCCAGGAGCCTTCAGCAGGCCCCGGCTCCACAATGAAGACCATTAAGGAGATCGGTGATGCGCTCAAGGCTATGCTTGATCAGTGCAGTGTGACAACTGCCGATAGTGTTGAACTGGGCAAACCATTCTTCAGCACGCAGCCGGGGAGCTGGGGTGTACAGACAGGAACATTATCTGCACTACCGAGACCGACAGCAACACCAACAGTAACAGCAACAGCGACAGAAACAGCAACACCAACATCAACTCCCACGCCGACAAAAACCTGGTATGAGCAGTATGGACCATGGCCCGGCGCCGGTGATGTCGTGCCGATAGGGTCAATGTACGTTGCAAGCAGAAAAGAGGGGGACGGCTGCGCAAATGACAATACGAAGGCTTGGGCTTCAGCCCTCTCTTGGGTAAACAATCTTGTCTGGTTAGAAAAGGACGATTGGAGATTGCCGACAAAAGAGGAGTTAAGCACGATATGTTCTAATCGGGGTAGCTTGGAATCATACCAATCGGGTAGCTACTATTGGTCATCTTCTGGGTATGGTGGCGATGGCCTCTGGTGCGTACTTTTTAACAGCGATTGTTGGATCAACGGACAGAATAGTCCGAATTCCTGGTTCGTTCGCGCAGTCCGGTAGGCCAGGTAGCAGCGTAGCCGATCTCATTGGCATTTTAACGCTTAACCGATCTGCCCGCTACCCCACTCCGGGAATGTGCGGTTCTGTAAGCCTCGAGTTGTGGAACATGAAAGGCGAGGCCGACCTGCCGTGTTAGCCGGCGCTGGCCAGAGAAGACGGTGTCCTCATCGCGCCCTGACGGCGGCAGAGATAGTTCCGGATATTCTCTGGAGAAGGTACCCGTTTTTAAGCCGCTGTAACTTCATTTCCACCCTATTCATGAATTCGGATGGAATCCCGATGGATTCATCCGGATATGATCTATCCTTTTGCTGCAAGGCCGGGAAACCCAATCGATACCACCCGACACCACCCAATACCCAATTGCGTTCTGCGCGTTCCTTAAACTATCTGCCAATAACTCGGGCAGGTGATGGACCGGGATGAAGACAACTTTGGGGATATTCATATTTTATCGTCTGGGGAACATTATCATTACGGCATGTCAAGAACTGCAAACAAAGTATGCACTTTGTCTCCCCAGAGGTGTAAACAAAGTATGCAAATCAGGGTTTTTCGGTCGCAGTAAAATTGTTCGCCTTTGCGCATATAAATCTAACCGCTTCAACTCATGCACATTACAACTCTTTTTTCAGGACAAAGAAAAATTGATAAATTGGCATGAAAAATGCAGGCTGGTTTTAATAGGGTCTATTAAGTTTGAATAGATTTACCGGCCTCTCGGGGCAAGAATTATGACCTGCATTGTCTTTGCTGTTCTCTTCTTCGCAGCCTCCCTCGCCCACGCCACTGCCACCAGTGCTCCCTCTGCTTCATGTGATGCATCTGTATTCTTATCTCATCTGGATGGGGATACCGTCCTCCAACAACCAAGCATATCCCTGGAGAAGACCGGCAGAATTATCGAAGGCCGCAATCTGATATGGGGTGAGAACATAGGGTGGATAAATCTCAGGACGACACACGCCGATTTTAAGATCGGCTCCAACATATTGGTAGGCTGGGTCTGGCTTGAGAACTGCGGATGGGTATGCCTCGGCGAGGGACATCCCCTGGATGGGATGCGCTACACCAACCGGAGCGGCTTTGACTGGGGGATCAACAACGATGGTGAGGGTAATCTGTCGGGTTTTGCCTGGTCCGAAGTCACGGGCTGGATTAACTTTCAGACAAGTCATTCACGCGTCTATCTGGGTAAGGCAGGCCAGTTTTACGGCTATGCGTGGGGAGAGAATGTGGGGTGGATGCATTTCGGCCCTGGCGAGAACGTGCAATATCTAGCGAAGGCAGATCTCGGCCCATGGAAAGAGATAGGGCAGGAATCAAGAGATAAACTGGCACGCGGCCCGAACGATTCTGAAATAAGCTGCGACTCCGTACCTTTATCAGGCCTGAAGACCAATCACGAGAGAGACAACAAGGATTCAGATTCATTCTCTTCACTCATACTGGGAAGAGACGATTCATGTGCGCATATCCGGTGTTGCGATACGCCGGCTTATATAAGCAGTCTCGCCAAACTTTTTCCCATCCGCGCCCCCCCTCTATAAAACTCCATTATTCCCTCTCATCTCGAGGGAAGCTTTTCCTGAGCTTGGCCGAAGCAATCTTTCCGACGATTTATATCGCAGTTGATGTAGGGGTTCGATTCATCGAACCCGCATTAAAATGTGCATACTACAAGAAAGGATTGGTGCCTAAATGAAAAAATTAATCACGGTAGCTCTAAATTTAATGTTGCTGGTTGGCCTGTCCGGTTTGGCGGTTGCGGGAAGTCTTGACTCCCCCGGCGCTCCTTCGGCAGGGAGCGGGATGTACACGCTCCAAAACCTGTATGACTACCTGACGAGCGGCACTGCGCTCACGGTGCAGACCGGTTTCCAGGAGCCGACCTCGGGACCCGGCTCCACAATGAAGACCACAAAGGAGATCGGGAATGCGATCAAAGCGTTGTTAGAGCAAAGCGAAATATCAGCCGCTGACGTTGCTCAGGGCAAGAAATTTATCTGTACGCAGCCAGGGAGCTGGGGAATCCAGACGGGAACTGCCCTACTTATGCCAACGCCAACTGCGACACCAACAATAACATCAACACCAACACAAACACCAACGCCAACACCGACAGTATGGGATTCTGCCGCATGCACGTCAAACGGCGGCTACTGGGCACTGGACGGGCTTGGGGGAAGTGGCTGCTGGTTCCTAGCCTCAGACAGGCAGACCTGCACAGACGCGTGTGCCACGAAAAATTTATCTTGTTCAAGCGCATATTGGAATGACAATTCATCTTGTTCCATCTGCAAACATTTCTACCCGGCGGGCATTTGTGATGTCCATGCATGGGTGGGCTGGGATGAAATCAGACCTTTTGTGGCGTCACCGTACAGCGGAGATCACTGCAGAAGCAACGCGGGGAGCCTCCAAAATTGCGATGCGTGGAGAGGTGACGGGGGTACAACGAAAATATATAGACTGTGTATTTGTCATTAGTGCATGTGTCGGGGGCCAAATTTGCATTCTTTAATTTCAGAAGGCAGGATGGCTTTCCCGCAAATCGACATAAGCTGATCTGGTCACAACGCACCAGATCAGCTCGGGAAGGAGTGTAGCGTTAGTTTTCGTTTAACACTATTCAAGTCGCAGAGACAAGGAAGGCGCGGGGATGCAAAGAGGGATTAACGTTGCAGTCTTTTCGTATTTCCCTGCCTGATGTCTGCTTGCGTGCAGGCCTTCTGCACGGCAAGCGAACGTCAGCCTCAGACATGGTCTTTGCGGTGGGGATATATCATTCACTGTCATTACAATAAAAGGAGAAAGGAGAGTTGGAAAGATGAAAAAGATGATGACTTTAGTGTTAGGTTTAATGTGTGCGGTCGGCCTGGCCCGTTTGGCCATTGGCGGTAGCCTTGACGCTCCGGGATCTCCGTCAACGGGAAGCGGGATGTACACGCTCCAGAACCTGTATGACTATATCGTAAGCGGCACGGCGCTCACTGTGCAGACCGGTTTCCAGGAGCCCGCATCGAGTCCCGGCGCGACGATGAAGACGACGAAGGAAATCGGGGACGCAATCGCGGGTAAGTTCTCTTTGTGCAATGCGACCGCATATGATGTTGCGTTGGACAAAACATTTTTCTGCACACAGCCGGGAAACTGGGGAGTCCAGACGGGGAAAGTATGCATCGCGGGAACACCAACACCAACGCCGACAGTTACACCAACAAGAACACCAACAGCAACACCGACATCAACGCCAATTTACGCATCCTGTTTAGCTCTGAAAAATAGCGGGGTTAACACTGACGGACTCTACACCATTGATGCCGATGGCCCAGGTGGGAATGCCCCCTTCAATGCCTATTGCGATATGACCACCGACGGCGGCGGATGGACTTTAGTAGTGCGTGTGGTTAATGACTCGAACCATTCGAACACGAATGCCTACGGGACTCTCACCTCACCCTCACAATTAGAAAGCGCTAAGTTAGCCGATACCACCATAAACATGATTTCAACCGAGCTTTACCGATTTAACTGCGGCAATATAGACACTCGATATTACGACGCAACGGGAATTGATTTCAAGGCCAATGGCAGCGGCAGCAGCGGATGTATATTCCATTACAGCCAGACCTATCATGGCTCTTGGGAAACTGCCAGGTACCAATATGCGGGGTGGCGCGGCGCCGCATCGGAGAACGAAGGCGAACACGAGCAGGTGTACTGGCTCGACTACTCGACAGGGTGCTATAACGATCCCGATGGGACTCACCTGTCGGGCGTCCTGTGGGCCCGATAGGGCGACCTGGGGTCCGTGTGACGGCCGCCGCATCGCCCCTGGCCGCCAAGAGCGGCGATAGCTTCGGGGAGTGATCCTATATTTTGTTGATTTGAACATCCCCGATCGGGCGCGTGTATCGCGCTATTCCACTATCTATGGGTCTCTTCCATTTTGTGTGGGTGCGCTACATTCTCCTCCCCCCTTGAGGGGGAGGGGATAAGAAACTTGCCCACACAACGTGGAAGAGAACCCTATTTATATAACTCCGGATTTGCTCTGGAGAAGATCATCATACTGAAATCCGGACCGGGTTCAGCCTCGCCCTTTTTCTGGATTCAGAGGGGATCCCGATGAATACGTCTTGATATGATTATCCGTTTGCCATAAGACGGGGAATCTTCACGACATTACCTCATATCGGATGGCTTTGTGAGCGCTCCTTACTCCTTACCAATAGGCAGGGCGGCGAACTGGGATAAATGGCAATCCTGATAATATTTCTATTTTGTCAGATGAGGGATGTTGTGAGATGTCTGGAATTGCAAACAAAGTATGCACTTCGGGATCTTGAAAGTGCATACAAAGTATACAAATCAGGATTTTCTTAGTCGCATTAAAAATGTTTGCCTTTTGACATATAATTCTAATTGCTTCATATCAAGCCTATTATGATTAATTATTCCCCGATAAATAAATTTTGATGACTTGGCATGGAAAATGCACCCTAGCCATAATAGGGTTTGCTAAAATTACATAGATTTACCAACCCCCCTGGGGAAGAATTATGACCTGCATTATCTTTGCCGTGGCCTTCTTCACAGCCTCCTTTGCCAGTGCCACCCCGATCACTACCCCCCTTTCTCGCTGCGACAAACCTGCGTTCTTCCCTGATTTGGAGAGAATCACCGCCATCCAGCGACCAAGCGTATCCAAGCCTGCCACCGGCAGAATTATCGAAGGCCACAACTTGATCTGGGGTGAGAACATAGGGTGGGTCAATATCAGGACGAAAAATGCAGACTTGAAGATCGGCTCCAACATATTGGCAGGCTGGGTCTGGCTTGAGAACTGCGGTTGGATTTGCCTCGGTGCGGGACATCCCCTGGATGGGAAACGCTACTCCAACAGGAATAGCTTTGACTGGGGGGTCAACAACGATGATAAGGGCAATCTCTCAGGCTATGCATGGTCAGACGTCACGGGATGGATCAGCTTCCAAACGGGTCATTCATGCGTCTATCTGGATAAGGCAGGCCAGTTTTACGGCCATGCGTGGGGAGAGAATGTAGGGTGGATGCATTTCGGTCCTGGCGGGAGTGTGCAGTATCTGGCGAAGGCAGATCCCGGCCCATGGAAAGAGATAGAGCAGGAATCAAGAGGCAAACTGGCACGCGGCCCGGACGATTCTGAAATAAGCTGCGGCTCCGTTCCCGTAACATGCCTGAATAATAATTACGAAAGACATGACAGGGATGCAGATTCAATCTGTATGTTCACGCGGGGAGGAAATGATTCCCGCACGCATATCCGGTGTTCCCACACACCGGTGTATATACGCAGTCTCGACAAACTCACTCTCATCCGCGCCCCCCCGGTGACGGTGTAATCCCATCGCCATTGCGAGTCCCGCCACGGCGGGACATAACAATCTCGCCATTATCAACTTCAAAATAGATCAAGAAAGGATTGGTATCACAATGAAAAAAATCATCACATTAGCTCTGAGCCTTTTGTTCGCAGCAGGATTGTCCGGTTTGGCGGTTGCGGGAAGTCTTGACTCCCCCGGCGCTCCTTCGGCAGGGAGCGGGATGTACACGCTCCAAAACCTGTATGACTACCTGACGAACGGCACTGCGCTCACGGTCCAGACCGGTTTCCAGGAGCCGACCTCGGGTCCCGGATCCACGATGAAGACGACGAGGGAGATCGGGGATGCGATCAAAGCATTGCATGACCAATGCGATGTGACCGCTGCTGATGTCGCTTTGGGCAAGAGATTCTTCTGCACGCAGCCGGGAAGCTGGGGAGTGCGGACAGGGATAGGACAAATGGTGCCGACACCGACACCCACAATAACACCAACACCCACGTACGCGTATTACGCATCATGCAAAGCCATCAAGACCGCCACTCCTTCAGCGGCTGACGGCACTTACACCATTGACCCCGATGGTCAGGGCGGGAATGCCCCGTTTGACGCCTATTGCGATATGACCAATAATGGCGGAGGCTGGACCCTTATCATGAAGGGCACTAAAAACAATACCTTCAATTACGAGGCAAATTATTGGACCACATCCAATACTTTAAACCCAACCGACCTGTCTCTCACCGTCGGATCCGCCAAGTATCCGTCTTTTAATACGATGCCTTTCACAGCTATCCGCGGATGTGTCGATCATGCAACAACCAACTGTCTTATGCATACTTTCGGTTCCAGCAAATCCTCCGCAGTGGCCTTATTCACGGGCGGATATCTCAATGAGGGTGTAACCATGTCCGAGTTCAACACCGCTTTCGGGCGCACCTCGGGCTGTTCAGCCGAGGCAAGTGGCTTTAATATCACAAAGACACAGGTTCCCTGCGACGCACAAGATGAAGGGGGAATGCGGTGGGGATTGATACCTCACAGATGGGATTCAGGCTCATGCGGTAGCGGTTGCACCGATATATGTGCGGTTCAGGGATTCGGCAGCACCTCCCAGGCCGCTGACGGAACCGGGACGTTCGGATATTTTGACTACTGTGTGGGGTGCTCGCCGAATGCGAACACCAAGAATGATTTCTACCTGTGGACGAGATAAATGGCGCTCTGTGGCGAAACGGGATGGGGAGATCCCCTATAAGAAAACCACATTCGAGCAAGGGATCATATCCGTATGTCTGAAATCTAGAGCTTGAGTATTAAAGGGGAAGAGTCGACCTGGGCGGAAAAGTATGGCGTAGTGTGTGCGTAACACTATTCAAATCGTAGAGCTGCGGAGTGCGTGCGGGTGTAAAGCGGGCGCCCGCACAAACGTCATCCGCGTCTGTACAGATTATGATCCCGCTTCACACTGCGTGGCGGGCACGAAGGGATATTATCTCGCGGGCGCGGATGACGGTCGCGGCTGACGGTCTAGCCCATCGCCGCGCATTGTGCTATACTGCTTAGATAGGTTAAAAAGGGAGAAATATCATGACGAACGCAGTTGATTTACGAAGAGGAATGGCGATTATGTACCAGGGGGCGATCAACGTCATCACCGAATATCAGCATGTCACGCCGGGAAACTGGCGTGCCTATGTCCAGGTAACCATGCGCAACATAAGGACGGGGAATTCCGCGCAGGTCCGCTTCAGATCCACCGAGGGAGTCGAGATGGTGACACTCGAGAGCAAACCGCTCCAGTACCTCTACCGGGACGCGAACGGGTTCAACTTCATGAACGCCGAGGACTTCAGTAATATCACTCTCTCGACGACGATCGTCGGCGATTCGGCCCGCTACCTCAAGGAGGGCGACGAGATCGGGGTCCTCTTTCACGTGGACGACCCGATCGAGCTTGAGCTTCCGACGAGCGTCGCACTGAAGGTGGTTTCGACAATCCCGGGCTTCAAGGGGGATTCGGTGACCAACCTCCAGAAGCCGGCGAAACTCGAGAACGGGTACGAAATTAATGTCCCACTCTTTGTCAAAGAGGGAGACGTAATCAAGGTAGACACGCGAACGGGCGACTACCTTGGCCGACAATAAGCCGCGAGGAGCGCGTTCCGCTTCTTACTTCTTCAATTCTTCGGGGCTCAGCAATCTGAACCCAATCTTCAGCTTTGCCTGAAACTCGCTCACCCTGTCATCCTCAATGCGCCCGCCGAGCTTTTCCACCTCAAACCACCCCATCGCCTTGACTGTCTTCCCCGCTTCCGCGATGGCGTTCTGGGCGGCGTCCGCGAAACTCTTCTGCGACGTGCCCACGATCTCAAATACCTTGTACGTCTTTGCCATACCCTCCTCCTTTCTTGGAAAAATGCAAGATACTATAGCAACCACTGATGAACACGGATAAATCTTTCCAGCATCTATAATTCAGGCTTCACAACTTTTGTGTTTGCCACCGAGAGCACAGAGATAAAGAAAATCTGTTTGTTGATTTAAAGATCCTTCTCGGTGTCCTCTGTGCGCTCTGTGGCTTGCATTTATCTAACTTCCTAAGCATAAATTTATAACCGCGTAATCAACGAATTGACGCGGATTTGCAGAGAACAATCCGCGTAATCAGCTTAATCCGCGGTTAAAAAAGCATCATGCTCGAAAATAGTCCGGGTGGAGTTCGACATACTTGATCGTCTCGATGAAGTGCGTCACGTCGTGCGGCTCGAAGGTGAAGACCGGTCGAACGGCATTCTCCCGGAGCAGGCTGAAAAAGTTTTTGAAATCAATTTTTCCCCTGCCCGGCGCCAGGTGATCATCCCATATTCCGTTATTATCCGTAATATGAACTTCCTGAATAAACGATGCGCAGCGCCGCAGCCACTCTTCCAGCGGCGCCTTGCCGAAGACATTTCGGTGCGCCACGTCAAAGCACATCCCCACATTGCCCGCACCGAGCGCTGAAAAAACCTTAACGAAGAGGTCCGGCGAGGGCTCGAACGTATTTTCGAGCATCAGCCGCTTTCCGTTCCGCGCCGCCCGTGCCGCAAGGGCGCGCAGGGAAGGGATGAGATTTTGAATATAGCGCTCCTCAACTTTCCCCTTGTTGAGCGTATCGTACCCGGAGTGAAGCGTGACCGATTCGGCGTCGATCCCCTCGGCGAATTCGATCGCCTCGGAGAAGCGTTCCAGAGTGACCTCCCGTATACGGCGATCGAACGCTCCGAGCACCATCTCCGAGATCGGACCATGGACACGCCTGCGGAGCCCTCTCTTCTCGAAGAGGCCGCGCACGCGCGCGACCAGTTCCGGCGTGACCGAATCGAGATGTTCCCCATCCACGAAGATCTCCGCATTCACCGGAAATTGCGCGATGAGTTCCTCGTGCGTCAGCAAAAAATCAAGCGGCACATTAAAGAATAGGTTTCCCCTCATCTCCCACCACTGGCGCCCTTTCCTCCGCGCTGATATAATATGTGTCATCCGGTTAACAACACGACAAGAGCAGGGGCCGCTTTTATCACCCCCTCCCCGCCCTCCCCTATCGGAGGGGGAGGAGATCAGAAACAGGGATGTCCGAATTTTAAGCCTATCACGTTTTCTTCCGTTATGTCCGTTTTTTCTCTTCCTCCCCCTTTGGAGAGGGAGGGAATAACCGGATGCAGCCGCACAAAAATGAAAGAGAACTTTTTATTATAAAACAAGAAATTGGTGTTGCCAAATGAATTACCTGAAATTGCATACCTGGAATATAGGATACGCGCGCGCAGTGGAGATCCAGGACGAGCTGAGGAAGCGCCTGATCCTTCGCGCCCCGAGGAAGGAGCCTCGCCTCATCGCGGGAGCGGACGCATCCTATCAGAAACGGGGAGATACTTTCTACGGAGCAGTGGTCGTCTTCGCTCTCGACCCCTGGCGGGTGGTGGAGCGCGCCGCGGCGTGGGGACGTGTTTCATTTCCTTACATACCGGGGCTATTGAGCTTCCGCGAGGCGCCTGTTCTCCTCAAGGCATTCCGGAATCTTTCCTGCACGCCCGACTTGATCATTTTCGACAGCCAGGGGATCGCGCATCCGCGCATGCTCGGCCTGGCCTCCCACATGGGTCTCTTGCTGAACACTCCGTCCATCGGGTGCGCGAAGAGCCGCCTCATCGGAGAGTATCGAGAACCGGGATTGCGGAGAAAGTGCCACACGAGACTGATGCACAACAGCGTGCGCCTGGGAACCGTGCTCCGCACGCGCGACGGCGTGAACCCGGTCTTCGTTTCGCCGGGGCACTTGATGGATCATGAGGGTGCACTACGATGGGTGTTGAAATGCTCCTGGGGTTTCCGGCTCCCGGAACCGACACGCCAGGCGCACATATTCGTCAACGAGCTGCGGCACTCAATGAATCGGTGACATCTTACCTAATTAGTTAGGGATGAAAATGATGTATACAAAACATTATGACAAGCAATTTGCCCGAATAACCTTTACGAAATGTTTTCTATGAACCTCGCTGCAAATAAAGGAGTTAGGTAAGATGTCACCGATGAAGGTGCAGGAGAGACAGTGCCGCTCCATTCTCAGCCCCTCCGGAATCCCCGGCGCCGACTACTCGCTCAACCCTTACATCGGATGCGCGCACAACTGCGCCTACTGCTATGCGCGCTATATGCAGCGCTACTCGGGCCACAGTGAGCCCTGGGGCTCTTTCGTGGACGCCAAAGTAAACGCGCCGCAGATTCTCGTGAGACAGCTCCGGCGTACCCCCTCGAACGCGTCGATCTTCATGAGTTCCGTCACCGATCCTTATCAGCCGGCGGAGCGGCGATTCAGCATCACGCACCGCATCATCGAAATCCTCTCCTCTCTCCCCTACCCTCTCGGCATCCACACCAAATCGGCGCTCGTCGAGCGAGATATAAGTCTCCTCCGGCGGTTCAGGGACGTCTCTGTCACTTTTACGATTGTTACCGGAGACGAGCGCGCGGCATCCTTACTCGAGCCGGGAGCCTCCCCGGTCGCTGAACGGATACGGGTTCTCTCCGAACTTGCGCGCGCGGGGATCGGCACCTCGGTTTTTATCGGCCCCATCATCCCCTACATCACGGAAACGGGTATTCAGGATTTGCTGGGCCGCATCGCATCCGCCGGGGTGCGGCACATTATGCTTGACGATCTCCACTACCTCCCCCGACTGCAAGACCGACTATTCCCGGCGCTCCGGGCATACAACACAGGTATCACGGAGCGCTATCGCGCGATCCCCAAAGATTACTATCAACAAATAGCGCGAATTGTTCTAGAATTCTGCCGTTCACATACTATCGAATGCAGAATATTATTTTAAGAGTGGTAACCTCGGATTTCGCGGATTAAAAAGGGGAACTGATAGGAACCACGGATGAACGCGGCAGTTTAAATGGGAGGGGGTAGCTCTGAACATTCTGCCGTTGTTTGAATCCGCGTAATCAGCGTAATCCGCGGTTACATCACCAGTTTTATCAGCGGTTGCAGAAAGGAGGAATGGATGAAGCCGAGAACATGTCGGATGGCATGCACGCTCGCAGCCCTTTTGCTGCAGGGATGCGGATGGAAGATGGTGGAGATGCCGATACGGGTTGAGGGGCAGGTGCTCGAAGCGGACACGCGCAAGCCCGTGGAGGGAGCTATCATCGATATCTCCGATGACCGAGAGAATCTCGATCTCGCCCTCACCACCAACATTCTCACGGATCAGGAAGGAAAATTCGACACCCTCTATCGCTACAGCTATGAGAAGTGGATCTGGTTCGGGCTCCCCGTCTACTGGTTCCCGAAGACCCCTGAGCGCCTCTACGTGGAGACCTCCAAGAACGGATTCCAGACGCGAATCAAGCAAATTGACTACCGGGCCCTTGAGACGAAGCAGGGCAAGACTGCCGTTCCCGTCGATGTCGATACGGTCCTTCTGCAGAAAAAGTTATCTGCAAAGAAATCACGACAGCGTAAAGAGGAATGAGAATGGGACCGGGGAGATGGGATAATTCTGTATGCTTGACTCTTCTGCTTATAAATAGATTTAAAAGTCAAGGATAAAGATTTGACCCCGAGTCATGGACATGTATGAAAAAGAAACTGTTCCCCGTCGGCAAGCTGCCCGCGTCAAGCCTCAAGAAGCAGCTCGCGCGGATCGGGCCGGGAGGCTCTCGCATGCTCATCGGACCGCGCTACGGTGAGGACGCCACCGTGATCGACATGGGCGACCGGTTGCTGGTCTGTTCCTGCGATCCGATTACCCTCGCCACTCGCCGGATCGGCCGCTATGCGGTCCAGGTCAATGCGAACGATATCGCCGTCATGGGCGCGCGTCCGCGCTGGTTCTGGGCAACGCTCCTGCTCCCGGAAGGAGAGAGCGATGAGGCGCTCGTGAATTCTCTCTTCTCGGATTTGCGGGCGGAATGCGCGGAACTGGGTATAGACATGTGCGGCGGCCATACGGAGATCACCGCAGGTCTCACCCGGCCGATCATCGCGGGCTTCATGGCGGGGGAGACGACTCGGGAAAAGCTGATCGACAAGAGGGGAATCCAGCCCGGCGACGAAATCATTCTCACCCGCGGGATCGCCATCGAGGGGACCGCGACGATCGCTGCCGAGCACGCCGGAAAACTCAGGGGGCTTGACCCCAAGATAATCCGCCGGGGGGAGAATCTGATCCGCACCCCCGGCATAAGCGTCGTCCGCGAGGCGATGCTCGCGGTCGAATCAGGCGAGGTGCACGGCATGCACGATCCCACGGAGGGAGGTCTTGCCACAGGCTTGAAAGAGCTGGCGGAAACAGCCGGATTGGGGATGGAGATCGAGGCGGACCAGATCGCAATAGTTCCCGAAACAAAGGCGATCTGCGCTCATCTCAAACTCGATCCGATGGGGCTCCTCGCCTCAGGATCGCTCATTATCGTCGCAGGGCGCGAAAGCGCGGAGAGAATTCTCGCGGCGTACCGGAAGAGCGCCGTCGCGGCGAGCCTCATCGGCAGGATGCGGGAGCGCGGAACGGGTCTCTTCCTCAAGAGAGGGAAGAGTCGCATCCATCTTCCCGAGTTCGCAAGAGACGAAATTACGAGGGTGGTATGAAAACGCGAATAATAGTCAGGAAGGCGCCCATGGAAAAATTTTGCATGAGCTGCGGCTCGCGGCTTGTGAGGAGGGATCACGAGGGGAAGGAGCGTCCATTGTGCGAGAAATGCGGCTGGGTTTACTTCAAAAATCCCGCCTGCGCCTCCGCCGTCGCGATTGTGAAGGATGGAAAGTTGGTGCTCGTCAAGCGCGGCGTTCCGCCGCACAGGGGCTCCTGGTGCCTTCCGTCCGGTTTTGAGGAGTACGATGAAAGCCCTGAGGAAACCGCCGTGCGGGAGGCGAAGGAGGAGACGAACCTCGACATCAGACTGCTCGGTCTCTATAAAACATATTTCAGCGATTCCCACCCCGGGAAAAACACCGTTGTCCACGTGTACCTTGCCGAAGCGGTCGGCGGCGAGATGAAGCCCGGTGATGACGCCACTGATGTGGGCGCCTTCCCCCTCGATGACCTTCCGGCGAAGATAGCCTTCCGCGCCCATCTCGAAATAATCGAGCAGATCAGGAAGAGAGAGCGAAAATCTTCTCTGTCGGCAGAGGCGATCCGCCCGGAGGGCGCGCGATGAGAAAGATCCGCGTTGCCGTCATCATGGGGGGGCGCACGGCCGAGCATGCAATTTCGCTTGCCACGGGGAGCATGGTGCTCAGCCAGATCGACAGAAGAAAATATGCCGTCACTCCGGTGATCATCAGCCGCGCCGGACGCTGGAGCGTTCCGACCGCCTCGGGGCGGCGGGGCCGCTTCCTCCCGGTCGGCGCTGCTCTCTCCCGGTTGTTGAAAAGCCGCATCGACTGCGTATTCATCGCCATGCACGGCCCCTACGGAGAGGACGGAACAATCCAGGGCATGATGGAGATGCTCGACCTCCCCTACACCGGTTCGGATGTCTGTGCGAGCGCGCTTGCCATGGACAAGGCAAAGGCGAAGGAGGTATACCACGCATGGAAAATCCCCACGCCCCCCTCACTCATCATAGAGGACCGGGACTGGAGACAGCACAGAGCGGCCTGCCTCTCCCGCATCCGTAGACAGATCGGTTATCCACTCGTCCTGAAGCCGGTGAGGCTCGGCTCGAGTGTGGGCATTTTTATCTGCAAGAATCCGCGCGCGCTCATGAAGAAACTGCCCTCATCGCTCGCCTATGGCGGCAGGGTTCTCGTGGAAAAGTTCACCCGAGGACGTGAGGTCACCTGTGCGGTACTCGATACCCCGGGGGGGGAAGCGCCGATCGCCCTCCCGCCAACCGAGATCATACCCAGGACACGCGCCTACTTCGACTACCACGCGAAGTACACGCCCGGGGCGAGCATTGAGATCACCCCTGCCCGGATCGGTCCTGCGATGACGCGCAAAGTGCAGAACCTCGCCCTCAAGGTCCACGTGGCGCTGGGCTGCTCGGGAATGTCGCGTACCGATCTGATCATGAAGGGGAAGAGACTCTATGTCCTTGAGACGAACACCATCCCGGGCATGACGAGAACATCCCTCCTGCCTCAAGCGGCGCGTGCTCACGGCTTGAACTTTCCGCAGTTGCTTGATAGAATCATTTCCGTGGCAATGGAATCTCATCGGAAGAGGCGCCTCTACAACAGGGTAAGGGAAGGGGGCCGCACAAGGTGAGATTTGGAAAGCGGGAGCCTATGCGTCGACTGACTGCCTTTTTCGTAACTGCACTCTCTCTCGGAGCCGTGTGTCTCGCCCAATCCACCGAACCGGTGGGGCCGAGCGGCTGGACAACACGCAACTGGATAGGATTCACCGTCCAGATCTCTCTTTTCGTGCTCGCCGTTCTCGGTGTCTACAAACTCGCCGACTGGAAGGACGACGATAGCCAGGATCCGAATCCATAAGCCGGCTGCATAAATATTCCGCTATTCCACAAGCATCCGGAACGGGTCGGCGATGAGCAGCACCCCCATCACAATAAGAACAATCCCGCACACCACAGAGAATATCTTGACGAATCTTGCGAGACTGCCGAGGCGCGCCACCATGCGGTCGATGAGGAGCGCTGAAGCGAAGATCGGAACGGCAAGGCCGAGCGAGTAGAGGACGAGCAATACGATCCCCGCGGCGAGTGTTTCGGACGCGCTCGCGTACACAAGGATCGAGCCGAGGATCGGCCCGACGCAGGGGGTCCAGCCGGCCGCAAACGCCGCACCCACGAGCACGGAACCGGCATACCCCGCAGGCTTCGAGCGCAGGTGCAGCCTCCGCTCCCTCTCCATGAAAGCAACCTTCACTCCGAAAAGAAGGTAGCAGCCGAAGCCGATGATGAGTATCCCCCCCCCCATTCTCAGCCAGGAGCGATATGCGGAGAGCAGTCTCCCAAAATAAGTGATCGAGGCGCCGAGCAGGATGAACACAATGGAGAAGCCGACGATAAAGCAGAGCGTGTTGAGAACAATCGTTTTCCTCGGCCCGTGCGCAACCGAGAGCTCGCTGAACGAGAGGCCGCTGATAAAGGAGAGGTACGCGGGGAGGAGCGGCAGGAAACATGGGGTAAAAAATGTGCTCACGCCGGCGAAAAATGCCAGCCCCATGTCGGTCAATGAGTTACCCATCATCCACCTTTTGCCTTGTTGAGCGCCTTCTGCATTTCGGCGCGGAACGGCTCCGCGTCGCGGAACCCGATGACCTTGTTGATGACCTTGCCCTCACTGTCCATAAAGACAATCGTCGGCAACCCCATCACGCCATACTGCCGAGAGAGCATAGGATCCTCCGTGACGTCAACCTTGACCGATATAAACCGATCGGCGAGTTCCTGGACCGCGGGATTCGCGTAGGTCTTCTGCTCCAGCACCCTGCACCAGCCGCAGCGATCGGAAAAGAAAGAAACCATCATCGGCTTCTTCGATTCCCGCGCGAGCCGCTTCGCCTCGGAGAATGAAGAAACCCATTTGATACGGCCTTTCTCCACCCCCTTCGCGTCCTTCTCCCCGCAACACGGCAACACGAAGAGCGCGATGAACAGCACTGCGGTCAATCCTCTCATTTCTTACTCCTCTCTGATCATTTGATACGACATTCTTCTCGCGACCCTACGGAACCGCGCTGCCGCGCTCCCCCCTCCTCACGTACCCTCCTCAACCTCGAGCACACCGTGGGGGCTGTTCACTTCCTCATTGCGCGATCTCACACTGCGGGAGAGCTGGTCTGCGATACGCGAGACACGTGCCACCTTCTCCTCAATGGCGAGGCCGAGCCGCACAAGCTCCGCCATGATGAAACACACAACAAAACTGAATACGCCGAGGATCAAAGCCTCCACTGGGGGCACACTATATTGCCCGTCGCGTGAGTGCAGGAGAAGCACCGAGCCAAAGAGGGCGCCCAGACCAATGAGCTTGAGTAGAACCACCGATGCCCGCAGCAACAGGAATTGCGGCCTTACGCCGGGGGTCTTCTCTTCTGCCTGATAGAAACATCCATCGCATAGAATTCGCCCATCGTCCGATTCATATCTGACTGCCTCATCGGAAAGATCTCGGCCGCAACCTGCGCACTGTATAGAATCCATCCTCGCCCTGTTCTATCTTTTTGCCATTCATCTATTGCAGCTACTCAGGCAGTCAGAAGTCAGGAGCCAGAACCCAGAATGGATCGCGAATACGCTTCCAGTAGCTTACTGACCTCTCAGAGTAACTGCATTAACTCGGAAACATCGCCGTAGCCCAGGTCCTTAAACGTCGTCGCCGGCGTCCTCATTCTCACTCCTGGCTCCCGACTTCTGGCTCTTGGACAGTTACTATCTATCTATGATTGACAGGGGTTGGGCCTTCTTCTGGTCGAGGACCTCCAATTTGCCCTTCAGTTGTTCGAGGAGCTGGCGCATTCCCCTCCTCGCCACCTCGTGCGGCAGTCCTTCTTCGTCCATTTTAATGCTCCCCTTCCAGACCAGCTCGGCGGTGACGCTATCCACCATACGAATATCGGCGATCACCCGTGAGTTCTCGTGCATCCTGTACTTGTAAATAGACATCTCCCGAACCTGCCCCACGACCAACGCGTCAGCCTTGAGGAGCGCTCCGACACGCGACACTTCCTTCGGGGTGAGCAATCCCCACACCTTCTCCCCTCTCCTTTTGAAAAACGTTGCTATCTTATCCGGGGGGATCACTATGAATGTCGCCTGCTTCTTTAGTTCATCGGCGATCACGTCGCTCATAATCTTGCCGTTGTCCTTCGTTATCTTGTGGGGAACGCCCATCACCACCTTTTCGTTGCGGGTTACAATGTACTCGCCGAACGGGATGATCGCCACCTTGCGGAGTTTCTCATACTGATCAAATGCGGGCAGGGTCTGGAGCCGCACCACATTCTCATTGATCCCCGTGACACAGCCGCCGAGACACAGAAGCCAGAGCAATGCCCGGTATCGTCCGATTCTCTCCATAGATTCCCCCTTCACTTCCTCTCCAGTTCCACTGCCGACGTGCCGACCTCTGTCTTGTCCTGAGAGATTTCCAGCATCCCGTAGAGTGTGGCATCCGGTATTCTATCCGCCTGAGCCCAGTTCAACCGCGCCGCATCATCCCCGCGCAACGTAAAGGTTCTATAATGTTCCGCTTTCCAGTATGGTCCCGTTGCTTTGAGCGAACTGAATCCGTAGGGTCCGGTTTGATCCCCCTTCTTCTGCCGGTAGCGACCGCGGGAGACGCTGATGGAGATGCGTGCGATCCTCCCTTTCAGGCCGATAAAGTGGCTCTCCATATTCTTCTTATCGCTGATCCCCCACACTCCCTCTCTCCCCATCCAGCGGCGCTCTGCAAAAGGCAGTGTGAGGCTGTAGGAAAAGCCGTTGCCGTAGCCCCCCTCCATAAAAAATTTCGCCACTCCCCACACATCCTGCTCGAAATCGGTTTCTTCGCCCACATCCTTCGCCACGAAGGAGAGCGCGATGTCGAATTTATTCTCTCCCGCGCTCCTAGCGGATGCGCTGAAACTCTCCGGCACTATGCGCTCCTGAGAGATCGCGCCGATATGCCCTTCGCGAAATAACTGCTCGAGGCTGCGTCGCAGAGATTCTCCCAGCTCCTCCGGCGCGAGGTAGCGGTCGTCCACACGAACGAAACCCGCATCGTTCGCGCTGCGATCCAGGTCTATGATGGCGCGATCGATGGATTCAATCTTCTTATCGCCCGCGAAATACCCGAAGCCCGCCTCCCTTGCATAGACCAACTGTTTCCTCGCCCTGAGATATGATTTCAAGCCTGTGCTGAAATCCCCCCCGGTGACTGCCTTATCCGCCTCGGACATCGCCCTGTGCGCATCCCGGAGACGCTGCGCCGAATCAACCACGGAACAGCCCCCCGCGCCGGCCAGGGCGAGAAGCAGCGCGCCCCGAACAAGGAGATCGAGCCGGATCCGCATTGCGCATATCCTCCGGGGATTTGAGGGACACCCGTCAAAGAGGCAGCCGGAAGGCGTCCTTGACAAGCACGCACTCGGAATCCCCATCCCCGCCCCAGAGTAACCCGACTACGTCGAAACGCACGAGGGCATGGTGCAGCCTATACGATGTGAGAAACTGATTCGCCACGAACACAATGCGCGCTCGCTTCCTGGCGGTGACTGCCTCGAGAGGCGGGCCGAAGCGTGCACCTGATTTCCCCTTGATCTCAACAAATACCATGGTGTCGCCGTCCCTGGCAATCAGATCGATCTCGCCCCGCGCGCAACGGTAGTTCCTGGCGAGGATTTTATATCCGATGCGACGGAGATACTTCTCGGCGACTTGCTCGCCCTTCCTGCCCAGCCCGGCACGCTTCACGCGAGTCCCGCTGCACCTCTTTGCATGCGTGCTCCCCGATGCTCCCTCGATCGGGCGCTTTACCAGTCTGGAAAAGATTTGCATTCGTGGACTCCGGCGCAGCGGGCTAAAGTCCTGGCGAAAACAAAAGCCTACAGCGCTCTCCTGGCAACACCCTTTCGCGTGTAATAGAGCTTCGCCCTGCGGGCTGCTTCCTTCTTGGCGATCTCGATCTTCGCGATTTTCGGCGAGTTGAGGAGAAACACGCGCTCCACTCCTTCACCATAGGAAATCTTCCTCACGGTCATCGAGGAGTTGATTCCCCTCCCCTTCCGTGCGATCACCTGGCCTGAAAACACCTGGAGTCTCTCCTTGTCCCCCTCGGTGATCTTCAGGTGAACCTTGACCGTGTCACCGACATTGAACTCGGGAAGCTTTGGTTTCAGGTATTCCTTCTCCAGCTCATCAATAATGTTCATGGATTACTCTCCTTTTTATGACGGTTTAGATACTTCTGATGAATGACAAAATTCAAATAACAAAATCGCCTGCGAGCGGTAAGCTATACGCATAGTGCTTACTGCTTACAACTTACCGCTTAAGACTGATTTGGTATTTGACATTTGTCATTCGTATATCATCAGTGCCCTCGGTGGCTCTTTATGTGCACTTTTCCTCTTCTATTTCCCGTATCAACTCCCTGTCTTCCTTGCTCAGACGCGCCTCCGCGAGAAGATCAGGCCTTCGTTCCAGAGTTCTCCGGAGCGCCTCCCGCCGTCGCCATCTCCGCACCTGCTCATGGTCTCCCGACCGCAGAACCTTCGGCGCCTCGATCCCCTGAAAAACCGGCGGCCTCGTGTAGTGGGGGTAATCGAGGATATCCCGATAGAACGAATCTTCCTGCACCGAGCGCTCGTCCCCCACTACACCGGGAACGAGCCTGACCGTCGCGTCGATGACAAGCATCGCGGCAAGCGATCCGTTGCTGATCACGTAATCTCCGATCGAAATCTCCTGGTCGACCACCAACTCGCGAACCCTCTCGTCGATTCCTTCGTAGTGGCCGCAGATGAAGATCAGGTGCCTCGCGCGGGAGAGATCCTTCGCCAGCTCCTGGTTGAACAGTTTCCCCTGGGGAGAGAGGAATATCACGCTGCTCCCCCTCTTCTTAAGGCTCTCCACCGCCGCGTGAATAACGGGCGCCGTCATCACCATGCCGGCGCCGCCGCCATACGGCTTATCGTCTGCTTTCCTGTGCCTGTCGGTCGACCAGTCGCGGAGGTTATGGATGGAGAGTTCGAGTATCCCCTTCTCCCTGGCCCGCTTCATGATGCTCTCATCGAAGTACCCCGTGAACATCCCGGGGAAAAGGGTCAGGACATCTATTGTCAACCTCGGAGAAGCCATCTCATTCCGTGGGGGGCACACGTCACTCGACGATCTCCAGCATTGCGCGGACCCCGGCCTTTGCGGCCGCCGCGCCAAGGAGCGTGCGGATAGATTTAATGGTGCGGCCCTGCTTGCCGATGACCTTTCCGATATCGCCCTCATTGCAGCGCAGCTCAAAGATAACCGTCTTCTCGCCGTCTATCTGCGTCACGCTCACTTCTTCCGGGTGATCCACAAGCGCCTTCACGACGTACTCGATAAACTCTTTCATGGTGGCCACCTCCCGTTCGGTCTCCGTCCGGCTCCCGTCGCCTACCTATTCGCGCCCGCTTTGGCCTTCGGCGTCTTTGGAGCACTCTTCCTCTTCGCTGCCTTCCCCCAGGTGATCCCCTCCTTTTTGAGGAACACCGCGACCGCTTCCGAAACCTGCGCGCCCACACCCAGCCAGTAGAGAATCCTTTCCGTCTTAAGGGTAAAATTCTTGTCCTTTTTTAACGGATCATACGTTCCGAGGAGCTCCAAAAATCTGCCGTCGCGCGGACTGCGGATATCCGTGGCGACAATCCTGAAATGTGGCTGATTCTTCCTCCCCATTCTCCTCATCCTGATCTTCACCGACATGTCTCTTCTCCTCTCTAAACACCGATCTGATGTCCACCGTACTCTTTGAAATAAAGAGCGTTATTGTACCAAAACCTCACCCGTGTCTCAGTAAAAAATATCGCTGACTATACTGAGTCAATTTTTGGGGAATGCGGGGGCACCCCCTTACCCTTGCCCGCTCCCCTTAAGGGAAAGGGCGGGTCGAGGGATCAATTCTCCCCCGACGGGTGACCCATTATCTTTTAATCCGAAACTCGATACTGCACTTGCCTCAATTAAAGCATCACACACTTACACTTTTCAACTCGAAACTCGCAACTCGAAACTGTAGTTGCCGTAGTCAAGGCATCACAAACTCATGCTCCGGATGCTTAATGCTAAGAACAGGACAGGGTGCCTTGCGGACCACCTTCTCCGCGGTGGACCCGAACATCGCGTGGCTCACGCCGCTCCTGCCATGCGTGGCTATCACGATCATATCCGCGCTCTTCTCCCTTGCAGCCCGCACGATCTCAACAAATGCGCGCCCTTCCCTCATCACCACTTCCTTTGCAATCCGTTTGGGAATCCTCTTCTTTGCAATATCTGCGAGCTTCTCCTGCGCATTCTTCGCATAATCCTTCAAGACGCTCCTGTCGAGCACATAGGGCGCGAAGTAGGCAGGGTCATGCAGAAAGATATCCACGACGTGCAACAGAAGGAGCTTCGCTCCATATTGCTGGGCGAAACTCACCGCATAGTCGAGAGCGTAAAGTGAAAATTCCGAGAAGTCCGTGGGACACACTATAGTCCTGATCCGGATCTTCACCCGCATTCCTCCGCATTATAACAATTGTTGATTGTCAACTCTTACACGGCTCCACATACTATATCCTATTCAATCCCGCCTCGCAAGGGAAACAAGCTGGACTATCCCCAGTTTTTTCAAATCGGGTCAAAAAGCATGATTTGACTCTGGGCCGTACTTGAGAAGTTAGTTCGTGATTTTTGCATAAATGCGCCCAAGTACGTCAGCAGTACCGAGATCCCATCTGCAAGGGC
>JAPLCW010000022.1 GCA_026392015.1 Candidatus Auribacterota bacterium
ACTAAAATCCAGAGGGTAGGTCTCCACACAGGGGGGTAAAAATCCCTTTTCGGCCAAAGCACTCAATATAATCAATCCATAAGCCTCAGAAAAATACAAAAAACCTCAAATATCAAAAATCTGCGAAAGTCGGGCTAGTTATTCGCGGGTGTATCTGGATAAGAGCGGGCAATTTTACGGTTACGCGTGGGGGGAGAACGTAGGGTGGATGCATCTAGGGCCTGGAAGGGTAGTGACGTATCTGGCAAAGTCGGATCCGGGTCCGTGGAAAGAGATGGGGCCGAAATCAGGGGATAGATTAGCCGGAGCCGCGGATGATTTTGAGATGAAGAGCGGCTCTGTGCCTTTAATAGGCCTGAATCTCCGTCACGAAAGATACAACAGGGATTACGGGACAGCCTGTTCTCCCATGATGGGAAGAGACGATTTTAGTGCGCATATCCGGTGTTGCGATACACGGGTGCATATAATCAATCTCGCCAGACTTTTTCCCGTCCGCGCCCCGCCCTCGACACGCTAGGCTGATCTATTCATCAACCCGGTATTAACATCATCCAAATATTCGTGACATAGTGCATTGTAGGGGCTTGATCCTTCGGCAAGGTCCCTTCGACTTCGCTCAGGGTCTTCGACAGGACAAGTTTTATCAAGCCCGTTCTCAACCTGGGTTCGATGAATCGAACCCCTACACTACGCAGATGAATAATTCAGAAGGCAGCAAAAAGTTTAAAGTCGAAAGCCAAAAGTTAAAAGAGAAAGGATGGATGAGGAAATGAAAAAGTTAATCACAATAGCTCTGGGTGTGATGTTGATGGTTGGCCTGTCCTCTGTTGTTATTGCCGGCAGTCTTGACTCTCCGGGGGCCCCCTCGGCGGGGAGCGGCATGTACACGCTCCAGAACCTGTACGATTACCTGACGAGCGGCGCGGCGCTCACGGTGAAGACTGGTTTCCAGGAGCCTGCGTCGCCACCCGGCTCCACGATGAAGACGACGAGAGAGATCGGCGATGATATCAAGGCATTATACGATCAGTGCCTCGTGAGCGCGGCTGATGTGAAGTCAGGTGTAACATTCTTCTGCACGCAGCCGGGTAGCTGGGGAGTTCGAACGGGGATAGCGCAGTTAGTCCCCACACTGACACCAACGCCAACAATGACACCAACAATAACGCCGACAGTATGGGGTTCGGCCGCATGCGCGGCGAAGAGCGGTTACTGGGGCCCTGTGAACGACGGCTCCGGTGATTCTGGCTGCTGGTTTTTGGCCCAGGCAGATGAGGGATGCGATACCGCATGCCAGGGCCATTCTCTCCAATGTCGCTCAGGCGCCTGGGATGATGACAGCGTATGCACTATAGGAATAGGCGCTGGCTATTGCACCACGTGCTCCACCAGCCACGGCGGCATAGGCGAGGGAGACAGGCCTCAGGTTGAACCTGGAGGTGGGCAATGCCAGGTGCGTGTAACGGGGACACAGGTATGTTCCAGTCACGAGGTAATTCGGCGCCGATATTGCGTGTGTCAGTAGAATCGGCCCTCGGGAATGGCGGGGTGTCCGGGTTCCCCCGCCACGCATTGTAGTCGGGGGCGGCATCAGAGGGAAAAGGTACGGCAGATCTAGAGAGGCGTGGGTAATGATTCCGCCGCTATGCCAGAGTTAGGCCGCACTCCCTGCGTGTGCCCCGGAGACAGATGGCTATACCGGGGGTATTGCCGAGCCTTGATTTTTGCGATTAGGTTTGGGCATCCACAGGACTACCTCACCACACTGTTTGGCAGGGTGGGAATGAAGTTATATCCTCTGACCTGAAATGAGTTAAGGCGTCTGCAAAAACGGGAGCTACTCGTAGCCGAACCTCTTGATGAACCACACCTTGACTATTTGCACGAGGAAGAGGTACGCCAGCGTAATCGCGATAAGAACAGGAAAGTACGCGTGTGGGGGAGTGACAAATCCGAACGGCCCCGCGAGCGGGGACAGGGGAATCAGGACGCCGATGGTTACGATCGCGATCGATGTCGCCATCAAGAATCGGCTCGGCATGCTCTGGAGGAACGGGATTTTCCCCGTGCGGATGATATAGATTACCAGTGTCTGCGTGCACAGCGACTCAATGAACCAGCCGGTATGAAACAGCCGCGGGTTGTTCCAGCAGTGGAACAGATTGAGCATGACCCAGTACGTGAGGAAGTCGAAAATGGAACTGGCCGGCCCTATGAGGAACATGAACTTCTTGATGTAGTCAATATTCCAGGGTTTGGGCTTCCAGAGGTATTCCCTGTCCACCGCGTCCGTGGGAATCGCGACCTGGGAAGCATCGTACAGGAAATTGAGGAGCAGTATCTGTATCGGCAACATCGGCAGGAATGGAAGGATTGCGCTCGCCCCCGTCATACTGAGCATATTCCCGAAATTCGAGCTTGATCCCATTTTGATGTACTTTACGATATTGCCGAATGTTTTTCTCCCCTCTCTCACGCCGTCCCTGAGCACCATAAGGCTTTTTTTCAGCAGGATGATATCCGCGGATTCCTTTGCGATATCCACGGCATTGTCCACGGAGATGCTCACGTCCGCCGCCTTGAGCGCCGGCGCGTCGTTGATCCCGTCGCCGAGGTAGCCGACGATGTTATTGTTCTTGTGCAGCGCCCTGATGACCCTCTCCTTCTGTGACGGCGATAGCCGCGCGAACACCGTGGTTGTTTTGACAAGCTCGCGTAAACCCGCATCGTCCAGCGCCTCAACCTGTGTCCCCGTGGCGAATCCTTTGATGTCGAGTCCGACGGTCCCGCAAATATTCTTTGTCACCAGCTCGTTATCGCCGGTCAATACCTTGCATTCGACGCCGAGCCTTCGCAGCACCCCGATCGCCCGCCGCGCGCTGGGCTTGGGGGGATCAAGGAATGCCACGTACCCTTTCAGTATCAGGTCGTTCTCATCGTTCTTTGAATAAGCCTCCCTCTTCGCGTCTATATCCTTGTACGCGATGGCAAGGACGCGGAATCCTTCGGAACTCAGATGATCGTATTCCTCGGTGAGGTCGGTGAGGATCATCTCCTCCAGAATATATAGCTTGCCCTCCAACTCGAATTTCGTGCACCTCTTAAAGATCTCCTCGGGAGCCCCTTTGGCAATGAGGCGGTGTTTCCCATCCGTTTCGACGACTACGGACATGATCTTTCTGAAAAAATCGAATGGTACCTCATCCACCTTCCGGTACTCCTTGATCAGCAGTTCCTGATGATTCAGGATTGCCCGGTCCAACAGGTTCTTGAGGCCCGTTTGGTAATAGCTGTTGATATAGGCGTATCTCAGGACATCGTCATCCTCTTCCCTTACCACGTCGCAATGTTTCTCGAGAACGATCTTGTCCATGGTGAGTGTGCCGGTCTTGTCTGTGCAGAGGATGTTCATGGCGCCGAAGTTCTGTATTGAATTCAGGCGTTTCACGATCACCTGTTTTCTGGACATGGAGATGGCCCCCTTCGAGAGATTGATTGCGACGATCATCGGGAGCATCTCCGGGGTCAGTCCCACAGCGACGCCGAGGGAGAAGAGCAGCGATTCCACAAAGGAGCCCCGGCGCAGCGCATTGATTGCGAAGATGAAAACAACCATGACCAGCATGGCGCGTATCATAAGCCAGGTGAACCGCCGCACCCCCGTGTCAAAGCTGGTCTCGGACCGAATGGCGGCGAGGCTGCGCGATATTTCACCGAATTGGGTCGCGATGCCCGTCGCAATGACCACCCCGATCGCTGTCCCGCTCACCACGCTCGACCCCATGAAGGCGATGTTGTTCATCTCTGAAAGGGAACGGTCCTTCACGAGAATGGGGTCGGCAATTTTTTCGACCGGGAACGACTCGCCGGTGAGTGACGACTGGTTGATGAACAGGTCCTTGCAGGAGATGATCCGGAGGTCGCCGGGGATCATATCACCGGCGGAGAGATCCACTATATCGCCCGGTACGATTTCCCTGATCTTGATTGCGAGGGGGCTTCCGCCGCGGTACACGGTGGCGGTCGCACGCACCATCTCGCTGAGCTTTTCGGCTTCTTTCCCCGCGCGGTATTCCTGAATGAACGAAAGGAGGACACTCATGATCGCCATCAGGATCACGAGGAGCGCACTGATCTTCTCGCCGAAGAAGAGGGAGAAACCGGCAATGATCAAAAGGACGATCACCAAAGGATTGGCGAACTTGGAGAGGATCTGGATTGCAATATTTCTCTTCTTCTTTTTTGCGGGCTCATTGAGTCCGTACTCGCGAAGGCGCTTCAAGGCCTCTTCCGGGGAAAGACCTTTCTCCGATGTGCCCATCTTCTGGAGTACGGTGGCGGCATCACAACCCGCATAATCGAAATCCAGTGTCTGTGTCCGCGACTCGGCATTTTTCATAGGGTAAATTTTATCATTTTTCACCGAGGTAATGTATGGTGTAGGCGCATTATTTCGGCGGGCGAAACGGCGAAGCGGTATGGGGAGATGCCCCCCTCATAACGAAAGTGGGCCGTAGGGCATCATAGGCCCACCCGCAGGCTCTGGTGGAAGAAGAAGGCCTCCCGTTTACTTTGGTGGAGCGAGTGCAGTGAGCTCGTGGCTCAGTTGTGAACGCGTGTCATCGGCCAGACCGCGGTAGGAGCTGATGGTCTTCTTGTCCTTATCAATGACAAGGACTGCGGGCGTTCCCGAAAGACCGTTGCGCGTGGCGAACTCCTTCTTCTCGTCCAGGACAACGGGGAAGCCGAATTTGGCCTTCGCAAGATAGCTTTTCATATCTTCGAGGGTATCGCGGGATGCCGAGATGCCCAGGAAGTGGATCCCCCTGTCTTTATTATCCGCATACAGCTTCTTGATAAAATCTTCCGCTTTGATGGAGTAGGGGCACTTGCTGCAGAAATAGTAGATGAGTGTTGTCCCTTTCAGCAGATCGGCCAACTTTGTTTCCGATCCGCTTGTTGTCTTTACGGTGACATCGGATTTAAACGATGTGTCCTTCGGGGACTCTCCCCGGAATCTTCCCTTGGGCATCTCATCCATGGCTGTCTGCAACTCTGTCTCATTGAGACAGCCATCCTTATCGGCATCGTACTTCTCTAACCAGTTTTTAGCCGACCGGCTTGGAGGGCGGGTAGCTCTCTCTTTCTTCACCACGGCGAATGTTCCCTTGCTTGTATTCCACCACTCCTGCCACTCCTTCTGCGCTTCCTCTCCTGACATGTCCTGGGTCTTTGTAGCAAGTGTATCCTGTCCCGTCAAAGCCTTGAGGCTTCGTGACGCGGTTCTCCTTGTTTCATTGTCCGGATCGGCAAGTGCTGCAATGAGAGGATCTATGACCTTTTTGTCTTCTATCCTCCCCAGAGCCGATGCCGCATTGCTTCTCACCACAGGAAGATCGCTCTTCAGGCACGCGATCAGTTTGTTGACGCTCTTTTCTGTACCGATCTTCCCTAATGCAAGCGTCGCCTTGCCCCTGACTGAATTCGACTCATCCTTTTCCAATGCCCCTGCCAGAACGTCATACGAGCGTTCATTTCCCAGAAGCCCCACACTCGACACAGCCGAGCCGCGAACGTCGCTGCTTTCGTCATGCGCCAGAGTGACTAAAAGGTTGAAAGCCTCCTTGTTGTTCTGTGAGTACCCCAGCGCCAACGCGGACATTCGCCGTATTTGCGGATTGCTGTCCAGTGCGTACTTTCCGATTCTGGAATAGGCATCCTCGTCGCCGCTTTTTACAAGATCGATCATCTCATTTTGCAGGGTCTGAATCTCTTCACGGCTCAGGGTCTGTTTTGTTGTTTCTTTGGCCGGGGCGTGTGTTTCCTCTTGTGCAGCCTCCTCTGCGATGCATGGCGAGAGGTAGATCGCAATGAACAATGAAAATGCCGAGATGACAATGGCTGGATGTTTTGTGTGCATGTGCATGTCGCTCCTCCTTTTGTTAAGAAAATAGTATAGCACAATTTCCTATCATGCAGCGAATGACTTGACCATGGGGTACTGGTTCAATTCGGGTGGTGTTTATTTGTGGGGGTTCGATCCTTCGGCCGAGTTTATACTGAGCGCAGCCGAAGTGCTCAGGACAGGTTTATCGAACCCGGGTGCGATAAAACTTGTCCTGAGCTTGCCGAAGGATCGCGCCCCTACAACATAGAATAATTGTACCCTGCATGTAGTTGAGCCACTACCGACTATGGTGTCGAAGCATAATCTCTATTTTACCGCTTTTAAGCATTTGTCGGAATACCGTGGACACAACGCAATGGAGCATGGCGTAATGCGCTGAAATATTAGTTCGGTGACATAGTCTCGTACTCTCATCCGTACGGTAAAAGCTCGCTGATCTCAAATATGGCATTGCGAGTCCCGCCACGTCAGGTCACGGCAATCTCGACTGTAATGCCCATTGTGATCGAGAGTATTGCTTTAGCCACCTTATGACGTTCGGCGCCCTCATAATAACAGGATAGTTTAGTATACATACCCATTAATAGGACAGAATATTTGTTATTCCATGTAGTGAATGTCCGCATCTGGCGTTAGCTAGTGGTGAATGCATCATAGAAATAGTGAGTTAGCCTGTTTGCCGCATCTCTAATGCTGATATGTTCTCTCCACCAGATAATTAATAGAATAATATTTATGTAACATGCTGCATAGGAAGCAAATATCGAGTTCTGACACCAATTTATATCCGATTTCGTTGTTGAGCCAAAGAATATAGTGTGAACAGGTCGGAAACTCCAGGGATCGGTGACCGCCCGCCCGCCCCCCTGTTCATGATGTACCCGTGCATTCCCTCCCTGTTGCGCCCTTGCGCTTGACATCGTGATTTATATCATGTATAATGCTAATGAAGTGCAGGGCAGTTGGTAGTGAGTGAAGGAGAAATATTTTATTGGATGTTTGGATGTGCTGAATCATATCTTCAACCGGATGCTCGACTGGAGAGAAGAAATGATCAATAATACTTTTGTATTCTCTCTTGTTGTTATTGTTTCGCCATTTTCCCTGAATGATCTACACCTGGTATTCCGTGGTGGTATGGAAAAAGACGGAGCCGGGGAATGCGTCATACATATAGGTTGAGCAACGTCGCCATGTCTGAGTTCAGGGTAAGGTGAGAATTAACAAAGCAGCATACGTGGTACGGAAAAGAGATTATGTCATCATGAAAAAACTCTTGCTTCTGGCGTGTCTTGGTGGGTGTGTCTGCTCCTTTTGTGGACTAGCCGATGCCCAGGTCGCCGACAGCCCCTGGCCAATGATAAAAAATGATACTCAGCGGACTTCGAAAACTACCTACCCCGGCGTAACCGAGCCAACAGTATATTGGACTTACACCGCCGCAGATGTCTATGGTTCCTTTGCTATTGGATCTGATGGCTCACTCTATTTTGGGTCTGCATGGAATAATATCTGGGCTCTAGACTCATCGGGGCATTCTCGCTGGTCATATTTAACCGGTGACCAGATCGACGCGTCTCCCTCGATAGATCCCGATGGCAGAATATATTTGGGCTCTAGAGACAATAATTTATACGCTGTTAATTCGAATGGTGCATTACATTGGAGTTATGGAACGAATGGTGATTTTTATAGATCAGATCCACTTGTCAATAATGGAGTAGTATATTTCGGTAGTCAAAGCAGCCCTTTACACGCTGTAGCTATTTCCACGGGCCACCTCTCATGGAGTTATCGAACCGCAGGCGGCATCGAATCAGCTCCAGCTCTTTATAACGAAAAACTATATATTGGCAGTACCGATGGCAATTATTACGCCATTAATGAAAATGGAACTTTACAATGGTCATATAAAACCGGTAATTGGATCTCGCTTTCTACCGGCGGATTGGACTCGTATGGAAACTTTTATGGGGCTTCATGGGACAGCCGCCTGTATTGCATTAAATCTACGGCAGCACTTAATTGGAGTTACCAGACCGGGTCAAGCATAAAAAGTTCACCGGCTATAAATGACGATGGATCTGTCTATTTCACTTCAACCGACGGCAACATTTATGATGTCGAATCAAACGGGGCTTTCAAGTGGAGTTACATGTTCGGTGCGTATACTATGAGTTCTGCGGCGATTGATAGAGACGAAATAGTGTATTGCGGTAATGATGATCACAGGCTATACGCCTTCAATTCAAACGGCAGTCTATTATGGAGTTACGATACAGGCTCATCCGGTTACGGTATCAGAAGTGCCCCGGCAATAGGTTCAAATAATGACTTATACGTGAGTACCTGGAAAGTTTTTGTTTTCAAAAACCCCCTCACTGCGCCGACACCTACCAATACTCCGACGATAACGCCGACTTCCACAATTACGCCGACTTCCACAATTACGCCGACTCCCACGATTACACCAACCCAGACACCGTCCCCGACGCCGACTCAAACGCCCATGAACAATCGCTACTGGATAGGGGGAACGGGCAACTGGAGCGATACCGGTCACTGGTCCGCCTCAAGCGGCGGCGGCGGTGGGGCTTCCGTTCCGACAAGTGCGAATAATGTCTATTTTGACGCGAACTCTTTTAGCGGTGCGGGGCAGACCGTAACCATAGACGCAGCCGCAAACTGCGCGGATATGGATTGGACATGGGCGTCCAATACGCCCACTCTGGCGGGCAGTTTGGCTTTGAACATCTACGGTTCTTTGATATTGATTTCCGGGATGAACAGAACCTATACGGGTGCGATCACTTTCGCCTCAACTTTCGCGGGGAAAACCATTACTTTAAACGGGAAAACGATGGCGAGCGCCACGACATTTAACGGGGTGGGCGGCGGGTGGACATTACAGGATGCCTGGAACAACGGGGCTGGAGCCATAACTCTTACCGCGGGGACGCTGAATACAAACGGGCAGACGGTAACTACAACGGGGATTTTCAGCATTTCCGGAGCCGTGGCGAGGACTCTGACACTCGGTTCAAGCACGATAAACTGCGGAATGTGGACGGCGACCACCGTGACGAACCTGACTTTTAACGCGAACAGTTCGGTTATCAAGATAACTGCGGCGACCACCTTTAACGGCGGCGGGTTGACCTACAATGAAGTCCAACTGAACAGCACCGCGCATACTGTTGCGGGGGCAAACAGTTTCGCCACCCTTACGAGAACAGGAACGGCAACAAAAACGGATAGTGTTACTTTTTCGGCAAACCAGATCGTCACGGGAACGCTTACCTTGGCAGGCAACTCCGCAACCAATCGTCTATTGGTTCAATCAGATATTGTGGGCATAGCAAGGATATTAAGCGCCGCGGCAGTTTCCGTTTCCAATGCGGATTTTATGGATATTACAGGAGGGGGTTCCGGCTCCTGGGATTTATCGGCTATCACCGGATTGTCGGGTGACTGCCGCGGGAACAACGGGATAACTTTTACAAACGCTCAAAATCATTACTGGGTGGGCAGTGGAGGGAACTGGAGCAGCATCACCCGTTGGTCAACCTCTTCCGGGGGGATGGGGGGTGCGAGGGTGCCGCTCCCGCAGGACGATTGCTTTATTGACGCCAACTCTAACGTGGACGCAGGCCAGACCATGGCGGCGGATATGCCGAGATCGGGGAGGAACATAGATTGGACCGGGGTAACCAACACTCCAACCTGTAATTTTAGCATTGCGACATCAGTCTATGGTTCCCTGACGTTGGTCAGCGGGATGACAATCGGCGCGGGAACAGGGGGGATAGCATTTAGAGGCAGGGACAGTTATACGTTAACGAGTGGTGGGCGTACTTTTAATGGTGCGATAACGCTTGATGCCCCCGGCGGGGCATTGACCTTGCAGGACGCGTTATCTCTCGGATCAACGCTGGCGCTCACCGTGACAAATGGAACATTCAACGCAAACAATAACAATGTTTCAACTGGGTTATTTTCTTCATCTAATTCAAATATACGAACAATAACAATGGGTTCGGGGACCTGGACTCTGACGGGGACAGGAGCGGTATGGACGTGCGCGACCGCCACCAATCTGACCCTGAATGCCAACAGCTCAACAATTGACATAACCAATACTTCCGCCACAGCCAGGACTTTCGCCGGCGGAGGAAAGGCTTATTATAACTTCACTACTACGACCGCGGGCACAGCGACATTGACAATATCCGGTGCGAATACCTTCAACAATTTTACGGTCAGCGGAGGGGCAAGAACGATTACCTGGACTATAAACACAACGTATACGTTTAACGGAATCTTCTCTGTGAATGGAACTGAGGGGAACCTGATTACTTTTAACACCAATACGGCAGGGACGAAAGCGACTCTTTCAAAGGCAAGCGGAGTGGTTTCCTGCGATTACCTGTCGATTAGAGACAGCACTGCATCGGGCGGGGCATCCTGGTATGCGGGAGCAAACTCCGTCAATGTAAGCGGAAACAGCGGCTGGATATTTACAGCAGGCCCCACGCCCACACCCACACCTACCGTGACACCCACACCTACGGTGACACCCACTCGGACGCCGACGAATACGCCCACCCCGACGAACACACCCACTTGGACGCCGACCAATACGCCGACGAACACGCCGACGCAAACGCCCACGCCGACGAGCAGGCCGCCCGAGAAACCGAGCATCATCCATCCGGAAAATGGCGAAGAGGGTGTCTCCCTCAACCCCACAATCGTCTCGAGCGATTTCATCGATCCCGATATAGTGCCTGACCTGTCCCTGGCGGCCCAGTGGCGCATGGAAGATAACCTCAACGACGAGACGGGCAATGGTCACAATGGTACAAACCACGGAGCCGGTTTTGTGGCCGGGTACGTGACGCAGGGGAGTGAGTTCACTCCTCCCGCCTATGCCGATTTCGACGACGCCGACAAGTACAGCCCCGGCGAGAACGACCTCACAGTCGAGGCCTGGATAAACTATGACATAAGTGGCGGCGACAATTACTGGATCGTAAGCAAGGGGGACCATGGATCATTTGAATGGGGGCTGTATCACAGAAATGGCAGGTTAGGGGCCGTTATATGGAATACCGATCAGATGGATTATCTAGCGGCTATGAGCAGCATACCGGTCGCGCCCGGCACTTGGCATCATGTGGCATTCACTTATGCGGCCCCTTCAACCCTCAAGGTGTACGTGAACGGGGAAGAAAAGGGGACAGCCACCACGCCATACGGAACCATGAAGGGGAACGCGTCGGCTCATCTGTGGATAGGTGGCAGGCAGAGCGGCGGCGGCGGTAATTTCGACGGCAGGATGGACGAAGTCGGGGTTTGCAGCCGCGCGCTCTCCGGGTCAGAGCTTCTCGATCACTACCAGAGAGGATTAAACGGAGAGCACGTGCCGACGATGATCATGGACGGGCATTATTCGAGCGACTGGGAGCTTTACAGGGACGAGGGGCTCGGCGAGCTTGCGTGGTCGAGCTATGATGATACCGATCACCTGACATCTATAGTTGTGGAGCCGGCGCTTGATCAGGGTATCGACTATTGGGCAAGGGTGAGGTACACAGACATCAGAGGTAAAGACAGCCCATGGAGCGGCGCAAACAGGTTCAGGACGCTGATTTGCACGCCCACGCCTACGATAACCCTGACGCCGACAGAGACGCCGACGCAGACGCCGACTCTCACCCCAACGCTCACTCCGACTATAACGCCGACGCCGACCGATACACCCACATGCTCGCCGACCCGGACACCGACATCGACCCCGACGCACACACCGACAGCCACGGAAACGCCGACGGGGACACCGACATGCACCCCGACAGAGACACCGACGGAGACCCCTACCGATACGCCCACGGAGACGCCGACGGAGACGCCGACGAGCACCCCGACGCTCACTCCCACGGAGACGCCGACAGAGACGCCGACGATAACACCGACACCGACTAAGACGCCGACGGAGACACCGACCGCGAC
>JAPLCW010000011.1 GCA_026392015.1 Candidatus Auribacterota bacterium
ATGGCACTATGATCTTGGCGGGGATATAATTTCCTCGGCGTAGGGAAAAACACTTCCCTGCGCCAGGGCTCCAGGCCGGCGGCATAAACGCCGTCGGCCTGAGCCCACTTTTCTTATGCTGGAAGTGCGTAAGTCGTGTGATTGATAAAGCCTCAGGTAATTATGCGGACTCAAGTTCTTTCAATGTCTTCCCATCAGTGGTCTTCCATGCCGTAAGGCCATTGGCGTGGCCGCCATGGACGACAGCAGCTGCGGCACTCGGGCTGGCGAATTCAACGTCCTTTGCGAACACGAGCCGGTCACCTTCTGCAATGAGGGAACCCTCCGCCTTGAGAGCCTGCCGCATCTTACAGGGCCAAGGCCACTTTTCAGACGATGCTCTCTCATGCGCGACAGCTTCGGACCCCTTCAAGACTAGGAATCCGTTTGGAATCCTGTATCCTCTGGCTTTGTGACTCTTGATCTCGCATACGAGAACCGCCTTTGCCACAGGTCCAAAAGCGCCGCCGGCAGCCGGCACCAGAAGATCTACACCAAGGACCGGCAGCAATTGGTTGATCTTCTCGAGGAATACCTCCATGTCCTCGCGATCCGACTCCGGGAGTTTTGCCCCGCTGCTTTGACCATTCGTGACAACTGCCCGCCCAGCGGCACGCGCGTGTTCTATGAGCCTACCTTCCAGATAACGTATGTGAGACTTAGTTAGGTTCTCATCCTTGCTGACAAAGTAGATAGCTTGGTTCCAAAAGTCCTTCTCTACATGTGACTTGATACGGGAGCGGATGTTTTCGGCTTCTCCAATATAGATGGCCGGATTGCCCGACTCCGGGTCTGTTCCTGTCAGCAAGTAGACTCCTGACCTTTCTGATTCCTCTCGTGCCAAAACATCCTCGAATTCGCTGCGCGGACCAGCGACCGCCTTGCCGGTCCAATTCGATAATTCCGCAGTTCGAAGGCGCTTCGGATCACCATGAGCGAGAAATATCCTAATCGTCGCAGTCTCCATTTATATCCTCCGCATAACGCTCGAGCTCACCCGCCGCGCGGGGGCGCGGTCGGGTGCAGCGAGTTGTTCGGCCTCCGCGTTCTCAGTACCAGTTGGAAATCGGAATGCCGCAAAGTCTGTGGAAACAACCCGCGAAGTCATCTTCGAACTGTGCAGGATCCGGAACAAGGACACTGCCCGATTCGTCAGAAGGTTCAAATGAGGCAAAGAGCATGCTTCTGAGAGGTGGGGCCGTCCTGTTGTACTGCTCTCTGGCCTGAGCGAACGTTGGAGATGGTGGATTGACCTTGGCGAGGGAAGCATCCGCCTTCTCTCGTTCCTTCCTTAGAATGAGATGCTGGCCAACAGAGTGCTCAAACCAGGTTGGTTCGAAGTGTTCACCGTTGGGGGCAAATGCGAACAACCACGACTCCTGTGCCTCCAATTGCAAAAGGGCCCTCCGTTGTGGAACCGAGTATGGGTCAAGAAGCATGTCACACATGAGCGCAGGAGGTGGTTGCACAACGGCAACTCCAAGTCGATGTGTTCTCAATAAGCCAATGGTCTGCACGATGTCACTGATGAAGGCCTGAGTGACAAACTCAACGAGGATGCGTATGATCGGCGTAGTTCTGATAAGGAGACAATCAATTCCGTAGATTGTAGCAAGGGAGTGCTTGCATGCCTCGAACGCTTCTTGCCGGAACTTCTTAAAAAAGAATGCCTTGGGTTTCTCTTTGTAGACCTCAAGTAGAGCGAAGAAATTGTCCGGAGTCTTTTGCAGTGTGCTGGACAAAAGGGCGTCCCCAAGGTTCTTCTTATCAATTTCATTTCGGATGTCGAGAGGTCCGCCCGGGTGGACCTCTTGGTCGGAAGACGGTGGCCAATTCGTGGTGCTCATTTCTTGTGCTCCTTTTGGCGCCTAACGGCGAGCTGAGCTGCGACCCGGAGTGGCGCGGGTCATGCCCTGCATGAACCGTGACGCGAGGGGTTGTCAAGCTGCGGGGGCGCCTCCACCCTTACACATACATTGGAACTGGAACAATAGCCACCGTCAGCTTCACCCGCTGGTTGGGCAGAGATGATTATTAGAATAGAGAATCAGCGTTGCCGAGAACACTTCCCTTGTCTCCAAATTTGATGTCAATGGACACTCTGCCTTTTTGCTCAATATCCAAAACCAAGAGACCATCCTTTATAGTCGGTTTCGTCAGATCGGAGACAAGTTTCCATTTCTCGTCCACGTCGGTCTCAATAAAGGGTTTGAGACCAGAAATGAGGGTGGTCTTGCCTTCGTCATTCCACTCGATACGATTTACCCCGATAAGAAATTGTTTATAATTGGCTCCATCCTTGTTGGGTTTCGATCGTTTTATGATAACTGACACATGGACATATTTCCCAGCAACCGCTTGGAGGAAGCCGGCCCCTTTAACCACCCTCCCATTGAAGTCAACGATGGCTTTCTTTCCAGTTACAAAAAGGTCGGCAACCTTGTTGCCTTTTGAGTCGGTGATTTCCTGGAGGTTCATTGGTTCACCTGAATTATTAGTGATTGTCGTTTGTCCAAAAGCCGTCCCTGTGATGCACAGTAACCATAACAACATCACTATCGGTACCATTCTTATTCTCATCTTTATTCCCCTTTTCTTGTTTGCCCAACGTTCTTCGGGATCAGCTGCAATACGCCGCTGCGATCCCGCTTCGACCAGCGGCTTCCTTGAACGCGGCGTATTGTCTGCTGGATCCCGTTGTTATGCGCCGACCCATCCACCTCAAGTCAAGTCGGCCACACACTCGTGTCGATTGCCGGGCTATCAATCAGGAACTCCCTTGCGGCTGCGTTGAAATCACGTCGATCAGCGGCGACTTCTCTGAAATGGCTGGCGGCAGCCAGCGCGGCATTGGCCAGCTCCGCAACATCGCTTCTTGACATGGCAACTGCGGTTTCCAGGCAGTTGACCATCCGACGGGTCTGCTTTTCTCGAACCGGATCGTACTGTGCCAAGACGAGAGTCCATCTGTGCGTGCGGCACGCATCGACGATGAACCTTTGGATATCCTCGTCGGTAACGTTGCCAATCACTTCCTGGTACCACGGAGAAGACCAACCATCGGGCTGGATACGCAAGACGAGCTGGATGATCGGGTACGTCGGATAGCGAAAGGTCGTGGCGGTTAGCCGAAATCTCTTGTTTCGCACTGCGTCTAGATACGCGCCGTGCGTGGCCTCATCCAGATCGAACCGGACCAGACAGAAGGCGTCTTCGCACGAGGAGAAGAAAGGCCCGTTGGCCTTCGTTGGCGGATAGGTTGTGATGATCTCGACGTCGGCACCCAGGCGAGCCCGAGCGTCCGCCATAGCTTCAGCCGACCATGAAGGCTTCTGAATGGGCACCTGCCGAAACAACTCGTCCGTCGGGATATCGGCCGGACAGGCGTCTGCACGGCCTGCGGTCAGCTTGTGCCACCAAGCCATCGTGGTCTCCTTCCCCTTCTCGTCCGCATAACGGCGAGCTGATCTGCGACCCGGAGTGGCGCGGGTCATGCCCTGCATGAACCGTGACGCGAGGGGTTGTCAGATCCAGCGACTGGTTGGGACGCGCGAAGCGCGGCCCAGCCGGGAGCTGGCGCAGCAGCTCGCCGTTGAGCCGATGCGAAGCGTCGGCTCAACGTCACAAATCAGCCTGAGCCGGGCTTCCCGGCGATAGGCTGGATTTGCTGGTTGGGTGCCGTCATCTTCTACCACGCCCACTCTGTGGAATCTCTCAGCCCGAGGGGCGGCTCATGCTCGAACTGTTGTTCAAGGTCCGCGAGGAGGGTCTTCTGTGAGATAAGCGAAGACCAGGGGTATTCGCGGATTTCCTTCGCAGAGGTCGTGGCGTCCGCGTCGCGCGTCCCCATAGTCATCTCAACACCTTTTCCCCGCGCTGTACCTTTTTCCGGGTTGATGTATGTTGGCTCGGAAGCGTCAATGGGGATCACACCGATATCCGAGAACTTCACAGTTCTTTTACGATCACTCGCTGACACTCGATACGTTTGAGTGAACAGTCTTCCGTACTGAGGGTGTTCAAAGGCGAGTTGAACCTCGGTCGCGATAGTCGGGTGCCAGTAGGAATGAGATGTCCCTGAGAACACACACTCCTGAGAAATCGAGACCACGAGTCTGTTGGGCGTCGCAGGCGATGTTGTTCTATAGCCTTTTCGGTTCAACGCAGTCGTGACCGTTGTTAAGACCGCGTTAATGTCGCATCCGGACGGGGCAGACTTTGTGGAGTCGAGAACGACAGTCACGTCTTTGATCGAGGAAAGATAGCCTGACGTAAGTGCCTTGATCTCTCTCTTTGATTCATCCAGATGGGGACTGTCCGGGCATGCCTTATTGAATGCCAGGTAGCCCTCTATGGTGTTCTTCTGACGTGTTGCCTGCCACGAGGGGCCGATTGACACACATCCTGCCATCGCAACAACCACCGCGAGCGACATCACTGATACCGTCTTCATTCTGTTCACTCCTTTCTTGTCCTTTCTTTCACCCAACGGCGAGCTGAGCTGCGACCCGGAGTGGCGCGGGTCATGCCTTGCATGAACCGTGATGCGAGAGGTTGTCAGGTCTGAGGCGGCCGCAGGCCACCGATAGCCTAGAAGCGCTGGTTGGGCATCCCCCTATTTTGTGTCGCGTGGAATGCCGTCATCGAACCTTTGGACATCCTTCCGGTCTACAAACACGTACGTGTCTTGGCCGATGATGAGTTTATTCCCGGTCCATGCAGATCTCTGCACTGTTATGTTCTGAACAGGGTACTGTGATGTTTTCTCCGGATAGGCGGAGAACCTATCTGCAAGCCCCAGCATGGAAAGCCTCTTCGCACGCGTTCGGATTAGGTGCATTCCGAAAGGTGCTGCCAAACTAAACGCGATCATCGCCTCTATCGCTATCGTTGGGTATTCTGTGGATACAACCCTGCCGCAGTACGCAATTTGAATGCCGTAGAAAATCAGCATTAACACGAGACCGACAAGTATGGCCAACGCTGTTCCGCTCCCGAGTCGTGTTACGATCACACGACGATTGGTCAGTGTCACGAAACAGTGTCCTTTTTCACTATTCTTGAATCGGCCATCGGCTTGAGCCACTTCATCAGGATCGATCTTCTCTTGTGACTCCCGCTGTTTTTCCTGCTGAAGCTCCTGCTCTGTCTTTGGTGACTTCGTCAGCATCGTCGTTTTTACAAACAACCAAATTGCGCCGACGCAAACGACAAACGAGATCACGGCAATCTCCGCACGTGTGTTGCCACCCAAATTCAGGCCGGTATAAGGCAACAGAAGTGGCATGGCGATGCACGCAACTACGCAAACAGCTAGTGCCGATGAGATTATCTTCCGACGTTGAGGATCAGTCAATTTAGTCAGCATTTTCACAACGTCCCCGAGCAGGAAGGCTCCGCCAAAAGCTATGACGTAAGCATACTTTAACATCCACTCGGAGAATTTCTCTTCCGAAGTCGGTTTGTATTCGTAGCCAGGGAGCAATCTTGTCTGCGCCAACCCGACCGTAACGAGGCATAAAAATGTGGCCGCAGCGAAAAGATGATAATTGATGTTCTTCCTGTATAATCTTTGCGGTGCTCCGAGCGAATTCATAATAGCCCTTTCGTGTTGGTCGTGTGTTGCCGCCGAACATTAATTTTTATATTTCTTGCGCTGTGGAGTTCATTATATTTGATAAACTACCGTCAAAACAAGTATAAACCTATAGAATATGTGGAAAAGGCCCCTATGTATCACTATTAGATGCATATTAAACAGATTATATGGAATATATCTAATGTCTGCGAAAATTTATCTTGGCGCTAAGGAAAAAATCAATGACTGGTAAAGAATTTATGAAGGCTGTGTCCAATGGGCAGGTTGATCTTATCCAGTTACTTCTTGATGCATTGGCAAAGATGGAATCCGCTTATTGTGTCATCGGCGGTCTTGCCGTCAACGCCTATGTAGAACCGGTTGTGAGCCTCGATCTGGATATTATCGTTGCCGCCAAAAATCTGGAAAAACTGATGGCAATCGCCACGTCTCACGGCCTCAAATTGGAACGATTTGAACACAGTGTGATTTTGTCGTCCCCACAATCCGACCTGCGCATTCGACTGCAAACAGACAAACGCTATCAAGAGTTTATATCCAGAGCACGGGATATGGAGGTGTTGGGGTACACTATGAAGGTTGCCGCTATTGAGGATGTGCTTCAAGGCAAGGTATGGGCATATCAGGATAACACCAGCCGCAAGAGTAAGAGGCAAAAGGATCTTGCGGATATCATCCGGCTTATCGAGTTGCAACCCAAAGTCGAAGAGTCGCTTCCTTATAGTGTGCGTGAACAAATAAAATAAGATGGATCGTGAATAAGCGGATGCAGAGAACGGCTGCTGCCGCCGATGGGCAATAATGTTATGAGCTCCAGGTTCAAAGATTTTCTTGTTAATAAAGCCCACATTAAGGACCAATATATCCCTTACTACCTCAAATGGGTTTCAGACTGTTACCTGTTCATCGGCGAGGCGGAGACCAGCGTTCTCAGCACCGAACAAAAACAGCGCTTCCTAAAACACCTCTCCAAGACGCACGAAGACTGGCAGGTCAATCAGGCGGATAATTCGCTGCGCCTTTACAGTTTTTTCATCTCATCCGGGGAGAAGGAGCGTTCTTCCCATGCGCCGGCAGTAGAAAATGAGTGGGTTAAGATTGAAACTCAAATGCGGGAAGCCTTGCGGCTCAGACATCGATCCTATAGCACAGAGAAGTCTTATCTTATGTGGGTGCGGTCATTCCGCGGTTTCGTAAAAGGGAAATCCCCATCGCAGTTGAACGCCGCCGACCTCCAGAATTTCCTCAGCTCACTCGCCGTCGAACGCAGGGTTTCCCCCGCCACGCAAAATCAGGCGCTGAATGCGCTCATCTTCCTCTACCGCTACGTCATCGAAAAACAAATCGGGGACAAGGAGCTCAATGCCGTACGGGCGGTCTACAGGCGACGGTTGCCTGTGGTTCTTACCCCAAAAGAAGCGCATGCGATATTCGACCGCCTAACCGGACTCCACCGCCTTATGGCAATGCTCATTTATGGATGCGGGCTCAGGCTTGCTGAATGCCTGAATGTCAGGATAAAAGATGTCGATCTAGAACAGAGTATGCTGATCGTGAGAGCCGGCAAGGGCGACAAGGACAGGAGAACCGTTCTCCCTGAAACACTGAAAGATGATCTGATCAAACACATTTCCGAGACGCGGGATTTATACGATCATGATCGGATAAATGACCTGCCGGGGGTATGCCTCCCAGGAGCGCTTGAGAAGAAGTATCCGAATGCAGGAAAAGAGTGGGGCTGGTTCTGGCTGTTCCCTGCAAAATCGCTCTCGGTGGATCCCCGATCACACGTAGTACGCCGGCACCACGTTTTTCCGGGCACACTCCAGAAGGCGTTCAAATCCGCCGTCGGGGCGACGGGGATAACGAAATCTGCATCAGTGCATACGCTGCGCCACAGTTTTGCCACACACCTTCTGGAGAAAGGCTATGACATAAGGACAATCCAGGAACTTCTTGGCCATCAAAATCTCCAGACCACGATGATCTACACCCATGTTGCCACTAAAAATATATTGGGAGTGCGGAGTCCTCTGGATGAATAATGCCAACAGGAATTACTGTTCTTGTAATATCTCAACTGTTACTACATAATCCATAACACATGAAACTACTCTGCATCTCACGAAAACATCCCCCTTCAGTGGGGGGGATGCAGCGGATGAATTATGAGGTCATCCGCAGGCTTGCCTCCAAAACGGATGCGACGGTGATCAAGTGGGGGCATTCGCAGATCTTTCTTCCTTTGTTTCTGTTCTGGACGTTTTTTAGATCGCTTACCCTCTTTCCGAAGAGACGGAGGCCGGATGTCATCTTTCTCGGCGATGCGCTCCTCTCCCCTCTCGGCCTCATGCTCAAGAAAATATTGTGCCGTCCGGTCGCGGTCATCACGCATGGACGGGATATTACATTCCGGTTCCCGCTCTATCGCACAAAGATCGGCTTTTCGCTCAGGGGGCTCGACTTGGTCATCGGGGTAAGCCATTATACGACAGACCTATGCCAGGGCATGAGAGTCCCCGCAAAGAAATGCGTCACTATCAACAATGGAGTCGATATCGAGGATTGCACACCATCGCCTCAGGACAGGGAAGCTGCTAGAAAATGGCTTAACGAGCGCAGGAAACCACCCTCACCCTACCCTCTCCCTCTGGAGGGAGAGGGTAATATTGCTGCTCCCGCCACAACTGTGGAGACACGGAGCCTTGAACATAACAGACCCATCATCATAACTGTGGGACGGCTCGTGAAACGCAAGGGGATTGAGCAATTTGTACGAGGAGCGCTGCCGCTCCTCATCGCCGCTCATCCGAGCGTTCTTTACATTGTTGCCGGCGATGGGAAGGAAAGGAGGTCGATCGAATCCGCGATTCGAGAACTCGGTCTCTCTGGAAACGTGCTCCTTGCGGGGAGCATCCCGCGCAACGTCATACGGGGGCTGATGGGGATTTCTAAGGTTTTTGTGATGCCCAATATACCGGTCCCCGGCGATGTTGAAGGGTTCGGGCTCGTGGCGCTTGAGGCGAGCTGTGCGGGGCTGCCGGTGATCGCCTCCGACCTGGAAGGGATACGCGATGCGGTGGCAAATGGGGAGAACGGTTTTCTTCTCCCGCATGACAAACCTCGTCTATTTGTGGATACGATCACCTCACTGCTCAAGAACGAGAGGGAAAGAAGGGAGATTGGCGAGCGGGCGAAAAAGTTTGTCGCCATCAACTGTACGTGGGATAAGTGCGCTGGACGCTACCTGGAGGAACTGGAAAGGCTAGTAGCTAGTAGTTAGGGGCTAGGGAAAAACAAAAGAACGGCAAGAATCAGGTGAAAGGGCTTGATAAATCAAGCCCCTACAAATAGAAGCGATCGGTGACAGCTTACCTAATTCACCTAATTGCAAGTAGGTGCATAATAAACATTTGGTCAAGGATTCAATATCGGATTAGTTGACAATATGTTTTGGATGCATCTTTTGCGTAGCGAAGTAGTTAGGTAAGATGGCACCTATTCGACGCCGAGCGACTTGAGCCACTCCTTCTCGAGGCCTTCCTGATCCAGGGAGATTGCCTTGCTTAGCGCCTTGTCGATGTCGTCGCCTGAATCGAGGTTATCCAATATCTTCCGCAGGGTATAGACGCCGTAGCGGTCCGCGATAAGCTTGGTGATGGACAACGATTCGCAATATGCTAGGCCTGCCTTCTCGGAGGACGGGCTTTTCAACGCGGAAGCGAGATCTTTGAGGGGGATGAGTCCCCCCGTTTCCCGCGCGGCGGCAATCTGTTTCTCTTTGTTCTTGTCCCATGCCTCAGACACGTACTCCGCGATACCCTCATGCAGCCAGAGCGGGCAGCGATTGTGCGTCAGGAAATGGATCACGGCGTGCGCGTACTCGTGCATGAGCACACTCTTGAGCTGCTCCTGATCCCTCTCCGTATCTAGTCCACCCACGGGAACCCTGATCTTTCCGTCATAGACGCCCCCGACAAACTTCGCCTTGTTCAACAACTCGTGGAACTGCCTCCCCGTATAGACCACCACCGCGATCTTTTCGCTCGGATAGAAATTCAGATCGGATCCCACCTTGCTCCAGGCGTTCTCGAGCCCGTCGATCACGGCCTTCCCGAGCCTGTAGTCCTTCTTGGAGTCGAAACTCACATTGAAGTGGACATGGCTGTCCGAATCGAATTCCTTCTCCACGGCATACTCGCGCTCTAATTTTTTCAAAGTCTCGTCCACTTCCTTGTCGGAAGGATTGAGTTTCGCCGCTTCCCTCAGTTCCTCAAGCGCCTCCTTCGTCTGTCCCTTCCAGTAGAGGAGGAGCCCGCACATCTTTCTCGCCAGGGCGTTATTCGGATCGATGGCGACAACGCCGCGGAATTCATCGAGCGCCTGCGATCTCTGGTTATCACCGTAGAGGGCGACCCCAAGGTTTGACCTCAACACCACGGCATCCGGCTGGAGGCTCACCGCGGTCTGGAGTAGAGAAATCGCCTCCCCGTAGCGTTTGGCGCGCATGTGGGCGTCCGCGACATTGTTGTACCCCGCTGCGATGTTGTTTTTGACCATCTCATCCTTGCCCGCTAGGCTTAGCGCCTCATCGAGCCAGTGCACCGCCTCTTTCAGATCGCCCCGCCCCGTCAGTTCCTCGGCCTTGCGCGCGTACGCGCATGCGAGATTCTTCGAGAGCGCGGCATTCTTGGGATCCATGCGGCGCGCAGTCTCGAGTTTGTCGATCGCGTTCTGGATCTCTCCGCGCGAAAGGCACTCCACTCCCTCATTATTGAGATCCAGCGCGCTTGGATTTTGCGCAGCCGCAGCGCCCACGCCCATCATAAGAACACACAAAAGAATGAGTTCACTTTTTCTTGTCATAGGAATACTCCATAATTTTAATCTTCAATGTCCCGATCAGATTGAGCAGCTTTGCCTGCGAGAAGATATCTCCGCTCGCGAATTTGATGTGCGTGGCATCGGCCTGCGCCTGGCCGAATGTGGGATCCACCGCGATCCATTTCCCCACAAACGCCTCCGCCCACTGGTGATAGTAAAAGCCCGGCTCGTCCTCGCAATACACGATCCCCGACGCCTCACGCGCCGGAAGACCTGCTGCGCGCGAGAGTGCGACATAAAGGACTGAGTGCTCCGTGCAATCCCCTTCGCCGCTTGCGAGGACGTCGAGGGCATTTGAGAACGCCGCGCTGAAGCGCTTCTTTAGATTTTTATTCACCCATTTCACAATCAAATCGTTTGCCTTGAGCGCGTTCCGTTCCGTGCCGACAATTTCGCGCGCCCGCTTGACGATCGCGGGGTTATCGCTCTGGACAAAAAGGGAGGGGCTGAGCTCCTCGCGGAAATCCTCGCGCCGCAGGGGAATCTCCGGGATTTTAACGCCGGAGAGGTCCTCAACCCTGACGGTGAGCATCGCGTCCCCATTGGGCTTCATGCTGTAGGTCTGCCTCTCCGAGTTGATGAGGAGGGACGGATCCCTTACGCCCATAACAACGGCCTGCATCTCCCTCACCGCAGTGGGATTCTCGATCTTCTTCTGGGGCTTTATAACGGTGGTGAGAATTACGTCGCTCCGGTAGTCGAGATTCTTCGCGGTCTTCTCATCCTCGAGGCGCATGGTGAAGGCGCCCGCAACCTGGGCCTGGAGCACGTCACCATCCTCATTGACGGTGGAGGTGGTGAGGACCCCCATCTCCTTGATGGTGGTCTCCACGATGTACAGCCGGGTGGGAACACCGTGCATGATCTTTTCCTGTATCTCCTTGATCCGGCTTATCGCCGTGATTGCCTTTTGCATCGAGGGCTGGTATTGCGAATACGTGATCTCGTCGCCCACCTTCGCGCCCTTCTTCACGAGGAGTTCCTCCGCGAGGTAATCCTCAAAACGCTCCGCGGGTATCTCCGTGACGGATTTCGTCTCCTGCCCCCCGACGACAGAGGTTATCTCCATCTTCCCATTTCGCACCTCGCCGGAAATTTTCATCTCGCCTCCCGACCCGCGCGTCTCGTTGAAGAAAGATGTAAGGCCCTCGCCGAGCAGATAAATACGTCTTTCGACAATTGTCATCTCCTGCGGGGTCCCGGCCATTTCCATCTTCGTATGGATTGTGAGATTCACCATTACGGCAGGCTTCCCTTTATGGTACCCCTGTGTGACCTCCCCCTCGGCGAAGCCGATTTTCTGCTGCATCAGATATATTCCGTACCATCTCGTACCGAGGTACTTTGAAATATCCCCGGTAAGAGCAGGGGCTGCGGGGGCGGTCGGAGCTGCTTTATCCGCGGAAATAGCGGATACACTGGACCAGAGCAGTATGATTCCGGTAACAAATAGGCGCATTCTCACATCTGGATCTCCTTAATCGACCATATTATGATACATCATTTCCCTGTTTTCAGGAAGAGGGACTGAGTCTGGACTATCCCCAGTTTTTTCAAATCGGGTCAAAAAGCATGATTTGACTCTGGGCCGTACTTGAGAAGTTAGTTCGTGATTTTTGCATAAATGCGCCCAAGTACGTCAGCAGTACCGAGATCCCATCTGCAAGGGCGT
>JAPLCW010000031.1 GCA_026392015.1 Candidatus Auribacterota bacterium
GTTCATGTCCCGCATCCCCTTCGCCAGGCTTTTGCTAAAGTCGATCGGGAGATAGATAAAATGCTTGATCAAACTTTTCAAAGAGCGGCTTAAAAAACTTGTTTCATCTGTTAAGTTTTTAGATTATGAAGATGTCTAGTATCTACTGACCAGGAACTAGTAACTGTAGTGAGCACCCCCCTCCTCACCTCCCCCCTTCAGAGGGGGGAGGGATAACTTGAATCATCCACACAAAACGAAAGAGAACCACTGTTCTATACTGCAGGTGCGCGATGAACTTGTCCTGAGCAGTTCGGCTGCGCTCAGTATAAACTCAGCCAAGGGATCGAAGCCCTACACATCAACGGCAACCAAACTGACCAATCACCAGGAACACGCGTAAGGGGTCACTTATGGATGGTATCCATTTCGCTTGTCATCCCCGCGAAAGCGGGGATCCATTATGAAACCTGGATTCCTGCTTTCGCAGGAATGACATATTCAGCAATGTACCACCCATAAGTGACCCATTACGAACACGCACCAGTCTGCCTTGATTTCCCGCGGCCTTATGGAATTTGAAATCGCGGGCCTTTTTTCTTCACAAGGCCTTCCCTCTCCAGTTGGGAAAGCGCACCGCGCAATCTCCCGCAATCCATTTTCACCCTCCTCGCCATCTCAGACCCGGAGAGAGATTTTTCTTTGACGAGCGTTCTGAGAATCATGCCGCGCAGCTGCCGATTCGATCCCCGGAACGCCGACTGTCTCCTGTAGTGCGCGCTCCTCCAGTTCGGATTCCCATGCCGCTCCTTGAGAGTGGCGCCGTAGTCCATCAGCGCGGAGTACCACACGCGCGGATTCGCCCTGTCCAGGGTCTCCGCAACGAGAGCAACTATTTCCCTGTCCCGCACCGATCGCCGGCGGGGGAAGAAGAAATGGAGAAACACCGTGCGAATATTCGTCTCCACAAAAACAGAGGGAATGTTGAACGCGAAGGCGGCAATGGACGATGCTGTCGCAGACCCGATCCCCGGGAGCGACTCCAGGAGATCCACACGATGGGGGAGTCTTCCGGCCCACTCCCCCACCACCCGCTCCGCGATTCTCTTGAGGGCAAGGGCCCGGCGGTTGTAGCCCAGGCCATGCCAGACCTCGAAAATCTCCCGCAGGGGGGATCGCGCGAGGGAGGGGAAATCAGGGAATGCGCGAATAAACGCTCGATACTTCTCCGCAACACGGCCCACGTGCGTCTGCTGGAGCATCACCTCGGATACAAGAATCCGGTATGGATTGTGCGTGCGGCGCCAGGGAAGTTTTCTCCGTTTCTTCCTGTAGTAGCGGTAGATTTTTCGTCTAAATGCGCGGATCTCCGCAGGTTTCAGATGTTTCGTAGAAGAGCGCTCCACCTGTCTCCGTCGGCGAATACCGTTTTCCCCAACGCACTGCCCACGCAGAGACCTATTTCATCCCGTAGGGCTGATGCACCGCTCCTCGTCCGCTCGGAATCCCACGCCTTCCCTTCCCAGAGGGTGTCAAAGTAGCGCAAGAAAAATTCATGGACAGCCTTGTCACGTACGATCACCGCGCACTCATTTCTCTCATCGACCGCGTCGCGGCCCCAGTTATAGGAGCCGACAACGACGACGCCATCCACGCAGATCAGTTTCGCGTGGCTGGTCACCTCCTCGTCATCATAGCGAACCTGCACGCCCCCCGCCTCGAGACGCTCCTTCGCGCGCGCGTTCACGGCATTGATCGCGTCGTTGTAGTTGCTCTTGTCGAGCAGCACCCTCACCTTCACCCCCTTCTTGGAGGCGGCGATAAGCTCATCGACGAGCTTGTTTATCTTCGCATTGGGATCCTTTTTGCTGCAACTGATCCCGTACATGAGAACGCTGATCGATGATTTAGCCCCGCCCAGGAGAGAGGAGACCTCCTTGAAATACGACCTGTTGGTGAACACCGTGATCGCGCCTGACGTGAAAGGCTCCATATTCGGTTCAGTTTCAGAATCCGCCCAGAGCTTCTCAAAGTAACGGGTAAGATATCCCGCAATTGCCTTATCTCTTATGCGCACGTTCGTCTCGTTGTTTCGATCCATTGAGCCCCCGGATAAATTGGTGGAGCCGAGAATGACTTCCTTTCCATCCGCGATGAAGAGCTTATTGTGCGTCATTTTTTCCGGGGTATCGAGTTTCGCGTCAATCCCGTATTTCTTCAGGTACTCGACGCTCTTGACATTGAATTTTATATTATTCTCGAGGAGCCCCCTCACGCGCACTCCCCTCCCTGCCGCAGCCCGCAGGGCGTCCTGAATCTTCTTGACCGTCGGATCGTAGTGGAACTCAAGCTGGATAAAATCGATACTCTTCTTCGCCCCGTCGATCATCGGGAGAAGGGTGGGAAGGTACTGCGTGTTGACGACGGGGGTGATCTCCTGCTTCGGGCCAGAAAAAAGGCAGAGGGATAGCGCCGGGAAAAGTGCAACCTGAACAACCGATCTTCTCCAATAAACCATATCAGCGTGACGTCTTTACGGGCAGATTAATGCGGTGCGTAAACCACTTGTCGTATAAGGCGTCGTATATGTCCTTCTCATCAAGCCTTTTCATGGCGCCGTTGAGTTCGTCCGCGAGGGCGAGGTTTCCCTTCTTTACCGCGATGCCATAGTACTCATGATCCAGATCCCTCTCCACCTCCTGGAACCGGTAGGCATTATCCTTCAGCGCCCATTTTAAAATATCCTCGTCTATAAGGATGCACAAGATTTGCTCATCCCGCAAGGCCTGCGCCAGGCGCTCCGGGGAATAATAATTTATCCTTTTCGCCGAGAGGTTCCTGCGCGCCCACTCGTACGAGGTGCTCCTCCGGAGGACACCGATTTGCATATCCTTGAGTCCGTTCACGAAGTCCGTATGGTTCCAGTCATAATCCCTGATCGCGGCGACGGCGAGATTCGAGCGATAGTACGGCAGGGTAAACATATACAACCGCTCTCTCTCCGGCGTGATCGATATACTGCTCATGGCGGCATCCACACTCCCCGTGTTTAACATGGCCGCGTACGCGGCGGGGCTAAAGGCTTTCTTAACCCATACCACCTTGACCCCGAGCTCCTTGCCTATCGCCTCCCCCAGGTCGTATTCAAAACCGGTTTTCTTCCCTGTCCGAATATATGAGAAGGGGGAAGAATCAAAATCGCTGACGAAGCGGAGGGTGCGCTCGGAACCCTTCGCAGTGGGTGTCGGACCCTGCGCCATCGCGGGGACAATGCTGATGCCCACCAAAATACTCAACACAACTAAAGCACGTCTCATGTGAACCTCCCGGTGATGATCAACCTCGTCTCTATGACACACTTTTCATTATATCCACAAGGGGGAACCGCTCACCCCTGCCTCTTACCGTTTCATCATCCTCCGCATTCCCCCCATTCCCGGGAGGGAACCCGCGGGGGGCTCCCCGACACTCTCGATCTTCTTCACGACAAAGGCGTATGCCTCCGCACCCTCGACTGTCCTCTTGAATGTGCGTCGCTCGCCCTTGACTTCGGCCTTCATTTTGCACTTTTTGATATATCCGATAACTGTCAATTTCTGACCCGGCTTCAAGCCGGCGAGGAGCTTCTCGTTTTCATCCGTCTTATCGGCATAGCACGCGATTTCCCTGAGCGGATTGGCAATGAATTTGATCGTCCTCCCGGCCTTGAGATTCGCCTCATTCTCCCAGCCGTGGAAGACGTTATTGATCTTCCAGAAGTTTACCTTTGTAGTAACTGTCTTTCCCGCATACTCCCGCGGATTTACCACAATCTTCTCCGGCTCCACTTCTTCCGCCATACTCAGGATTGGACATAGCAAAGATAGCAGAACGACACTCATCCCCAACCGGATTGGGAAGATTTTCATGATCCCCTCCTTGACGCATACAACGTCACAACAAATATAGCACGCTCAACCCCCTAACGCAAGAATGACTCATTGAAAAATAGTTGCTGCGCGTTTTTAGTGTGCCGTCTAATAAAGAGCGCATAGGTCTTTGTCATTGCGAGCGAAAGCGAAGCAATCCCAACTCATTGTCATCCAATAGATTGCTTCGTCGCTTCGCTCCTCGCAATGACATGAGTAAGACATCTTATTTCAGGGACACCACACCAGCCTGGTCTATTCACCAACTCAAAACCGACATACCTGCCCAATAGCACAACAGACTACACGCTTTTAACCACTGAAGACGCTGAAGTCACTGAACGGTTCGAACAACTATCTCATTGATATCTTAATCGCTATTCAGGACGCAGATGAACACAGATTACAACAGTAGTTAGGGGTTGGTAGTTAGGTAATAGGGAGAATGCTCTATTTCTGGGACATTATCCTTAGCACCCGGCTACTAATATCCAGCTAC
>JAPLCW010000165.1 GCA_026392015.1 Candidatus Auribacterota bacterium
CGCCCTTGCAGATGGGATCTCGGTACTGCTGACGTACTTGGGCGCATTTATGCAAAAATCACGAACTAACTTCTCAAGTACGGCCCAGAGTCAAATCATGCTTTTTGACCCGATTTGAAAAAACTGGGGATAGTCCAGCAGTATTGACAGATGATTGAGGAGGATGATAGTTTTATCATGGCTAGATCTCTCAGGATTGAGTATTCCGGCGCATGGTACCATGTGACAAGTCGTGGGAATGAGCGTGCTGAGATATTCAGAGATGACAAGGATAGAAGGCGGTTTCTAGAGGCATTGGAAGAGAGTATCGATATATTCAAGGTGGAAGTGCATTGCTATGTAGTGATGAGCAATCACTTCCATTTTTTATTGCGTACACGGGAAGCTAATCTCGGCCGCTTTATGCAGCGATTCAATACGGCCTATACGGCATATTTCAATCTCAGGCATCACCGGGCGGGACATCTTTACCAGGGAAGATACAAAGCCATACTTGTGGATGCGGATGAATATCTTCTGGAACTCAGCCGATATCTGCACCTCAATCCGGTACGCCTGAAGAGATACAAAGAAACATCGTTGCAAGACAGAGGCAAAATATTGGAAGCTTACGCGTGGAGCAGTTTGCCGGGATATATTGGTTTAAGGAAAAGGGATAAGTTTGTGACATACAGTTTGGTATTAGGATACATGGGGGGAGACACAAAGGAGGGCAAGAAAAAATATAGGGATTTCGTGCTTGCGGGGTTGAGTAGAGAAGTGAAAAACATACTTGAAGAGACACAGGCAGAGGCGATATTAGGTACGGACAGTTTCATTACATGGGTAAAGAAGACGTTTATAGAGGGGAAGGAATGGAAACAGAGGGAATATCCCCATGTGCGGGAGTTGAGGAGTTCAATCCCGGTTGAGGTAATCGCCAAAATTGTGAGCAAAGAATATGGAACAGTGCCTGGTGAGTTACTTACGGCGCGATCACCATGGCGCGAGGCACGCCAAATGCTGATTGAACTTAGTTACCGACTTAATTTCAGGAAGAAGTCGTTGCAGGAATTGGGACGGGAACTGGGTGGCATCTGTGGCGCCTCAATAGCGCATACTCATAAGCGAGTTCAGAAGAAAATGATAAGTGATAAGAGGCTGTCTGAAAAGGTAAATTCACTACATCAGAAGATTATCAGTCAATAGATGAGGTCTGACCCTGAAGGTTCTGAAGGTTTATTCCGGAAATTTTATAATACAGTAGTTACTCCCCTACGCCGTCATGCCGACACGATCTTCTACACCCCTGCCGGGAATCTCTCCTCTCCAACTCCTCTTCGATCGCCTTGAGGACCGCGTGTTTCTCGAGCGCCCAGTCCGGCGCGACGAGCGACTCCCGGGGCGCTTCTCCGGTGAGGCGCTGAATAACGACGGTTGGAGGCAGCAACTCGAGGAAGTCGCAGACGATACTCACGTAGTCATCCATCGCGAGAAGTTTGATTTTGCCTTCACGGTACACTTTTTCGAGCGGGCTGCCCCCGAGCACATGGAGGAGATGTATCTTGATCCCCTCAATGGGGAGGGACGCGATGAAACGCGCGGTCTCGAGCATCATCTCCCTGTTTTCTCCGGGCAGCCCGAGGATGACATGGGTGCACACTTTAATAGCTCGCTTCTGCGCCCGCCGGACGGCGTCCGCAAATTGAGCGACGGTGTGGCCCCGGTTGATCGCCGCGAGGGTGGCATCGTGCGCGGACTGGAGTCCGTACTCGATCCATGTCTCATAGCGTTCGCGATAAGGGGCAATCAGATCCAGCACGCTCTCCGGAACGCAGTCGGGTCTCGTTCCGATCGAGAGGCCGACCAGATCCGGGTGCTCGGTTCCTTCCCGGTACACCTGCTCCAGCTTTTCGAGGGGGGCGTACGTGTTGGAGAACGCCTGGAAATACGCGATGAACTTCTTCGCGCCGTAACGGCGGCGCATTGCCTCCATGCCCTGGATGAGCTGCTCGCGGACCGGCGCTGCCCGATCGCACAGCAATGAAGCCGATCCGCGAGGGCCGCAGTAGAGACACCCCGACGTGGAGATCGACCCGTCCCGCGTGGGGCAATTGAAACCGGCATCGAGCGGAACTCGATAGACGCGGCATCCGAATTTTTGCCGCAGGTAATTGGAAAAGCGGTTATAGCGTTCTTGCATGAAAGGGTCCGTGCCTGACGGGGAAGAGTATAGCACACCGGAAAGAATCGTGACGGCGTATCGGCGTGTCGGTGTGTGGGAGTGAACAGATCGTGTGCGGGTATCTGTGTGCCGGCGCCTTCAAAGCTGTATAGTCGCCGGCTCGCCATTTCGCCCATTCACCGGCTCGATGCGTTTCCCCCGCCGTCACGCGCAAACGCGCATACGCTCGCACGGTTCACAACCTTCTGCCAATCCTCTGGACGTTTCGAAATCGGTTGTTATACAATACAAACAATCTGATGGAGGCTGTGCGTGAATCTCGATCTTGTGCTGCTCATCTTCTTTCTCTTCTGTTTTAGTATAGGGATCGTGCGCGGATTCCTCTATCAATGCGCCTCGCTCGCGGCTCTCATCATCGGGCTTGCCGGCGCATGGTGTTTCTGCTCGATTCTGAGTATCGTCGGCCCCGACATTTTTATCCCGGGCAGCGCGCTCACTACAATCATCGCAACAGTCGTCTTTGCGCTGTTCTACATCTTTTGCATGCGTTTCGGGAAGAGGCTGATACGGGTCAGGGCGCTTGCGTTCAGCAAGGGGTTCGGCGATAGGCTCGCCGGGGGGCTCTTCTCTCTGCTCAAGGGCGCGCTCGTCATTTTCCTCGCCCTCTGCATACTCGCCTCCGTTGAAGAAGAATGGGTGAGGGAGCACCCCAGGGCAGCGATGCTCTGGAGTCAGTCCCTCATCGTTGAGCTTGCCCGCAGCCACAATATTCTCGGGCCGCTCCCCCCGGTTCGCCGGCTTAGGGGATTCCTTGTTGCCGCGCGGGACGTGAATGCGCGGATCCCTCTCCACGGCCAGCCTGAGTACACGAGGGTTGTTTCGAATCCCCGTTATCGGGAACTGAGGGAAGATCTCCCTTTTGCGCTTGCGGTGAAGAAGAGAGACTGGGCGGCGATTGTGATGGATCGCAGGTTCCAGGATCTGGCAGCCGACGAATCCTTCTGGCACGATTTTGCCGCCGTGAGATGGGAAAAAGCACTGGAAAAGCCGGCGCTCAACGTGGAACATCCCAAGATAGTCGCCGTTCCCTCGCCCACGGTCGTCGCTTCCCCTACGCCTCCGGTAGAGATTCAGCCCGCTATTTCGACTGTGATTTTAAAACGGGGGACAGCGCTCAAGGGGAAGATTGTGAGCGAAGATGCGGGGACCGTCGTCATGGATGTGTTTCTCAACGGCGGGGTGATCAGGATGAATCTCCTGCGAGAAGAGGTGGAGCGGATAGAAACGCCGGGAGTGAATCCACCCCCCACGCCGGAACCCAGCCCGGCCGTTCTGGGACAGAACGGGATCCACCGGAGTGGAGAAGGCGGCGTGACATTTCCCGCAGTAACGGATCCGGCTTAGAGGAAATATTTTGATTTAACCACGAATTACACGAATTGCACGAATATAATTCGTGAAATTCGACCAATTCGTGGTTTGCCCTGCAGCAAAAGGGGTAGTACTCGCCATAGTAATGGGTTAGTTTTACAGCGGTATATAAACCACGGATGAACACGGATGGACACGGATTGGTTCACCTTATTCAATTGTGGGAGGGGCATCATGCCCCGATTATCGCGGATGGAAGCCGCTCACACATTGTTTATCCATGGTTATAATAAGAATCTGCAAGTCTTGACAAAGTCAGCAGCCCCCAGCGTAACTGACCCATTGCCGACTATTGTAATGGGTCACTTATGGGTGGCACATTGCTGAATATGTCATTCCTGCGAAAGCAGGAATCCAGGTTTCATAATGGATCCCCGCTTTCGCGGGGATGACAAGCGAAATGGATACCCCCCATAAGTGTCCCCTTACCCCTTACCGACTATTTCATTGTGACGGTGATGATTTTCTTGGTATCATCATACAATCGTGATTCTATCTACTATGATAGAGGAAGGAGGGACAAGATGATCGATAAGATTCTTGGCGTCGCGGCCCCGGAGAAGAAGGGAAAGACCAAGGCAAGAAAGAAAAGCTCGAAGAAAGTGGAACCGGTGACCAAGAAGAGAGCGAAGAGGATCAGGAAGAAAGCCTCGAAGGTAGCCGTAAAAATAGAAAAGAAGATTGTGAAGCGCAGGGGGAGAAGAGCATCGAAGAAGGCCTTGAAGAAAATCTCCCGCGCATCTACTCCCTCAATCCTGATCGTGGGCCCCGATGGGAAGATCGAGCCGGTCTGGATCAAATACTCTCAAATGACTCCTGCGAAGCCCAGCAGGAAACCGAGCATCCCCACGAATATCCGTGTCGGCAACCTCGTGCAATGGACGACCGACGGCGGCAAGGAACGCATGGGGATCGTTCAGGAATTCTACGGCGATTCAGCAGTGGTGGGGATGGGAGGGAAGAACGAACTCATCCGCATCGGCCGGCTCAAGATAATTGCCGCAAAGGTAAAAACAATCTAACCCGCACGCTGCCGAAAAGGCGGGCTTTCAGCCCGCCGCTCCGATAACTTGGCGCTGCGAGGTGGCGGGGATCGCGATATACGGATAGTCTGCCCCGCCGAAGAGGAGCATGTTCTCTCTTCCGCAGCAGGGGAAAACAGTGTCCCCGTTGCTGTAATGCTGCGAACGCCTCGTCGCGCCAACATTTGTGCCGGATCGCTCCTCCCGACCGCGGAACAGCCTCGTGGTGTCGCGCGCCATTGCCGCTGAGTCTCAACCACATACACAGGTGTCGCCTTGATGCAGGAACGATACACTACTTTTCGCGCTTTGCGCCTGAGGAACTACAGGCTCTTCTTCGGTGGCCAGGGCGTCTCGCTCATCGGCACATGGATGCAGCAGATCGCCATGAGCTGGCTTGTCTACCGTATGACCGATTCGGCGTTCCTTCTGGGCGCCGTGGCATTCTGCACCCAGATCCCCTCCTTCCTCCTTTCTCCCCTCACCGGCGTGCTTGCCGACCGATGGGACCGTCGCGCGATCCTCGTGGTGACACAGACGATATCGATGGTGCAGGCATTTGTGCTCGCACTCCTTATTTTTACGGGGGTTATCGCGGTCTGGCATATCATCGTCCTTGGGGTGCTGATCGGATGCGTTAATGCATTTGACATACCGGCGCGCCACTCTTTTGTCATCGACATGGTGGAGAAAAAAGAGATGCTGGGAAACGCGATCGCGCTCAACTCGTTCATGTTCAACGCAGCGAGGCTCATCGGGCCTTCTATTGCGGGGGTGTTGATCGCGAGCCTGGGTGAGGGGGTGTGCTTCTTCCTCAACGGGGTGAGTTTTATCTTCGTGATTCTCGCGCTCCTGGCGATGCAGATAGTCCCCAGGAAAATGCAACCACGCACGGGGAATCTGATCGAGGAGCTGCGCGAGGGGGTCTCCTATGCCTTCGGTTTTCCGCCGATCCGCGCAATCCTGATGCTCATCAGCGCCATCAGCCTGATGGGGATGTCCTACGCAGTGCTCATGCCGGTGTTCGCCAGGGATGTCCTGGGGGGAGGGCCGCGCACACTCGGCACCCTCATGGCGTCTGCGGGCGTGGGCGCGCTGATCGGCACGCTGTACCTCGCGTCGCAGAAGGACGTCCTGGCGCTGCGATGGACGCTGCCGGCATCCACCGCGATCTTCGGGGCCGGATTGATCGCATTCTCCTTTTCCCGACTTTTGCCGCTTTCGATTCTCCTGTTGTTTATCGCCGGTTTCGGGTTGATTGTCCAGATGGCCATGAGTAACACAATCCTCCAGATGATTGTGGATGATGATAAGCGGGGCCGGGTGATGAGTCTCTATACAATGGCGTTCATGGGCATGACCCCCCTCGGCAGTCTCCTCAGCGGCTACCTCGCCAGCCGCTTCGGAGCGCCTTTCGCGCTCGCACTCGGCGGGTTCGTGTGCGTGGCCGCGGCGTGGCTCTTTGCAACACGGGTTCCGGCGCTCCAGCGGATGCTTCACGGAATTTCCGGTGCGGTTCCGGACCTGATGGGCGGAATCGAGACTGTAACCGAGTTGATCAATACCGAGAAGGAGTGACGTGAAGACAGGAGATTGTCCAAAATATCGAGCGGTAAATTCATTACTGACTAATTGCAAGACAGATATACTATTCACCATCTGGATTACTCCAAGTTTGGGAAAAGAAGAGATCATATATTTCACCGCGGAGACGCGGAGGGCGCAGAGGTGATAGATCATGCAGAGGGCCAGGCTATTATGGATTATTCTCTGCGATCGCTCTTTGCGTGCTCTGCGCCTCTGCGGTGAGCTATTGATCTCTTGAATAAAACGGGAAAGTCCTGTGACCTAAAGACAATTGCGGCGGGTTTCAAAATATCATACAATTGCGCTTGCGCCGTGCATGTGGGAAATAGAAAACAATGGCCAGACAATCTGCTTCCAGAGCAGCGCAGAATCTGAGGAACCTCGCACAGAGGCACGGCACGCCTCTTTTTCTGATCCGGAGGTCCGTGGTACGAGAACAGCTTAACCGTTTCCGGAAGGCTCTGAGGCGCGTGGAGCCATTCTATGCGATAAAGGCCAATCCGCATCCCGGAATCCTTAAGACGCTCGTCGCCGCGGGCGCAGGTTTCGATGTCGCCTCGAAAGCCGAGATGGAAGCGGCTCTCTCCGCGGGCGCCGCTCCTGAGCGCATCATATTTGCCAACACCATCAAGCCGGCGGAGGCGATCGCCACGGCGGCGCGAGAGGGAGTGTTGCTCACCACCTTCGACAGCGAGTATGAGCTCTACAAAATCGCAGAGCATTCCCCGAAGAGCCGGGTGCTCGTCCGCATCAAGGTGCCGAACATAGGGTCGGTTGTGGAGTTGAGCCTGAAGTTCGGAGTCGATCCCTCCGATGCTGTGCCGCTCCTCATCAAGGCTCGTCGCCTCGGCCTCACTCCCGCGGGGGTGAGTTTCCATGTCGGGAGCCAGTGCACGCACATGGAGAACTATGTCGAGTCGCTCGAAATGGCGGCGATTATTGTCAGGGACGCGAAACTCAAGCAGTTCCCTTTGGAGATTGTGGATATCGGCGGCGGCTTCCCCATCCCTCATCTCGACGGAGATGAAGACCAGTTTGATAAGACCGCAAGGGTGATCGCGCGCGAGATCGAACGCCTCTTCGATCGGAATTTGCGGATTATCGCAGAGCCGGGAAGGTTCATCTCGGGCCCCTCGGCGACGCTTGTCATGCGCGTGATCGGCAAGGCCATCCGCGAGAATAAGCACTGGTATTATCTTGACGACGGCGTGTATGGCGACCTGAGCGGGATCATGTTCGATCATGCGAAGTATCAGTTCAATGTTCTGCGTTCGGGGAGGAGGCAGCTCTCCACGCTCGCCGGGCCGACCTGCGACAGCCTCGACATCATTGCGCGAGGCGAGGACCTCCCGGAGCTCGAGATCGGCGACATCGTCTATGTGAACAACGTCGGCGCCTACAGCAGCGCGAGCGCGACCACATTTAACGGGATCGCCCCGGCAAAAATTGTTGTGGTCCAGTAAGGACGATTCCCCATGGAGTGAAGGTTGTAACCGTGGATTCCGCCGATTAAATAAGGTTGAAGCACAGAGGGCACTGAGAACTCTGCGGTATTGTTTCAGTGGCTTCAGTGTTCGCAGTGGTTAAAGTCTGCAACCGTAGATTTTCCGGATCAACACAATAATCCGCCTAATCTGCGGTTACACATTCAGGAAAGGAAATAAAGATGAAGAGGACGCACAGGATGAGAGAGGCTATCGCGGAACTACCTGACTGGATGCGCAAGAAGAAGTGCCCCCATAAGAACAAGTATCTCTCAGGCAAAAGGATATTGCCAAAGGGGATCACGGGGCGCGAGAAGCTCGCCGACCTCGTCAATGATACGTTCCTCGCCTACAACTCCGCTCGACTCCGTGAGGGGTGCAGGCTCTTTGTGGAGAAGATGCTCGAACGGGACGTGACCGTCGGGATGAGTGTGGCCGGCGCGCTCACACCCGCAGGGCTCGGCTGCTCCTGCATTGTCCCGCTCGTCAAGGCGGGCTTTGTGGACTGGATCGTCGCCACGGGCGCGAACCTTTACCACGACCTCCACTTCGCTTTCAATCTCCCACTCCACGTCGGGAGCCACCTTGTGGATGACGGCGACCTCAGGAAGAACGATGTTGTCAGGATCTACGATGTCCTTCTCGGCTATACGGACTGCCTGATGGCGACGGATGATATACTCCGAGGCATCCTGGTGCAGCCGGAGTTTCAAAAAGAGATGGGAACGGGGGAGTTGCATTATCTTTTGGGGAGATACGCCGCCGAGTGGGAACACAAGATGGGATTCAAGGATGTCTCCGTTCTCGCCGCCGCGTATCGCTGCGGTGTTCCGGTCTATACCTCCTCTCCCGGCGACTCCACCATCGGAATGAACATCGCGGGAGTGGAACTCCGCGGCAACAAGCTCCGCCTGAACCCCTCGATCGACGTGAATGAGACGACCTCGTTTGTCCTTGCAGCGAAGAGGGGAGGAGGGAAGAGCGCAGTGGTCTTGATGGGCGGCGGCAGCCCGAAGAACTTCATGCTCCAGACAGAACCCCAGATCCAGGAAGTCCTTCGCATCAAGGAAGTCGGGCAGGATTACTTCTTCCAGGTTACGGATGCTCGCCCCGACACCGGGGGCCTTTCCGGCGCCACTCCCCACGAGGCGGTGAGCTGGGGTAAGGTTGATCCGAGCAGACTTCCCGACGCGGTGGTTTGCTATACAGACACGACGATTGCCCTGCCAATCTTCACGCACTATGCCCTTGCAAACCATAAGAAACGCTCCCTCAAACGACTTTACGACAGGAGGGCGGAAATGATGAAGGCGCTCGTACGCGAATATTTCGCCCACAATAAATAGTGGTTAAAAGGTGGAACCGCGGATTATGCGGATTTCGCGGATTACATCGGCTTGAAGCAAGTCAAATGCTGCCGAGATGCGGGATGGCCGGTATGCAGTTTTGCTATTCGTATTTTAACCTTGGGGTTTGTTTTGTCATTTGAATTTTGTCATTTGTTGTTCTTTTGCTTCCGGCGTTCCAGTGATACAAAGGCCCCCGTCGGCCTCTCATGGGGGTCTCTCCATGCCCTGTCTGTTTTGACAAAACCTCCGTGGTGTGACATACTTTCAACTTCAATCTGAGGGTATTCGATGTGGGGTAAGAAACCATGCTGCGCAATAGAGCAAGGTATTTTGAACTTATCAAGGTTCTTGGATTCACCGACTTCAAGCTCCGCTTCAGCACATCTGTTTTAGGATATGTCTGGTCGGTGCTCAAGCCGCTCGGCATTTTCTTTGTTCTCTATATGGTGTTCGGCACATTCATCCTTCGTGGCGCTGACCCGCGCTACAAGGATAAGCTCCTCCTCGGGCTCTTTATCTGGAGCTATTTTGCGGAGGCCAGCACGGCGGGGATCCAGTCGCTGCTCGGCAAGTCGCACATCATCGGCAAGATCTATTTTCCTCGCTCCATCGCGGTGCTCGCGACCTCGCTCAACTACTTCCTCACTTTTATGATCAACCTGGGTGTCGTGATGGTCTTTTTCCTTATAGACGGCGTGGGATTCACTCGATACTCCCTGCTCTTCCCGCTCTACATTGCCGAGGTGTACATGATTGTGCTCGGGGTTTCCTTCCTCCTCAGTGTGACGTACCTCAGGTTTCGGGATCTGGTGGAGATATGGACGATTATAATCACCGCAGGATTCTATGCGACGCCGATCATCTACCCGATCGAAATGGTTGCATGGAAATACCAGAAGCTGCTCTTCCTTAATCCAATCACCTTTATCGTCGAATACTCAAAACGGGTCCTGGTAGAGGGGCGCATACTCGACGCCGCGGGCAGCGCCACGACATTCCTGATCGGGAACTGCATCATATTCATGGAGAGCGTGCTCGTGCTGCTTATTGGATTTCTTGTGTTTCGTAAGAGGGCGCCCCGCGCGGCGGAGTATTTGTAAGAATTGGCGCGTAACCACAGAGGAGAGATTGGGTGAAGTGATAAGAGTACAGGCGGAGGCAATCCGCTTTCACCCTTACACTTTAAACCTTACACTGAAGTTATGATACAGGCGCGCGATATTTCAAAAAAATTTTTAATACCGCACGAAAAGAGAGTGACGCTCCGCGAACACGTGCTCGGCTTTTTGCTCGGCAGGACGATGGGCTTCGAGCCGCTCCACGCCCTGCGCGGGATAAGTTTCGAAGTCCACAAGGGGGAGTTTTTCAGCATCATCGGGAAGAACGGCAGCGGCAAGTCCACACTGCTGAAGATACTCGCGAGCATCTACGCCCCCGACAGCGGAGGGGTCATGCTCAACGGGACGGTCTCTCCGTTCCTGGAGCTGGGGATCGGCTTCACCCCCGATCTCACCGCGCGGGACAACGTGTTCCTGAGCGCAACGGTGCTGGGCTTGCGCCGGAGGGAAATCGAGGCTCTCTACGATGACATCATTTCCTTCGCCGAGCTGGAGCGGTTCCAGGACCAGGCGTTGAAGAATTTTTCCTCGGGGATGAAGGTGAGGCTCGCATTCTCCGTTGCGTTCATGGCGGATGCGGATATCCTCCTTATTGACGAGGTGCTCGCCGTGGGCGATGCAAGCTTTCAGCAGAAGTGCTACGACGTCTTCAGGCGTCTCAAGAGAGAGGGAAAAACCATTATTTTCGTGAGCCACAGCATGGGAGACGTGAAGGAATTCTCGGATAGGGTGATGCTGCTCCACGAGGGGCGGGTCGTGAGCGTCGGAGAGCCGGAAAAGGTGATTCACGACTACCAGCTCCTTACCGCTCATGAGGACGAGAAACGGCTGATACCGAAAGAGCGGCTCCCGCAGCGCGCCGTGGCCGAACAGCAAAAAGGCTTCACTCCTCCCTCCGACGAAAAGCGATGGGGGAACGGCTGGGCGAGAGTGACGCGCATGGTCCTCTCTGATGCCGCGGGAAAAGAGAAGCATGTCTACGCCACCGGAGAACCTTTGCGGATGAGGATATATATAAAGAGAGAAAACCCGCTCCTGGAGACGGCAAAGGTATGCGTGGCGATACATCGGGCGGACGGGGTCAATGTCCTGGAAACATGCTCCGATCCCGTATCCTGGCGCGCCTCCCGGGAGCAGGATTCGGAGCGCAGCATAGAGCTGGAATTTCCGCGGCTTGAGCTTCTGGGCGCAACGTATTATTGTGACGTGGCCCTGATGCCGGAGGGCGGGAATGAGCCGTATGACTTTATCAAGGGATGTTGCAGTATCCGCATATATCAGGATAACACCACTCTCTATCGGGATTTCAAGGGGATAAGCTACATGCCTCACGTGTGGAATGTGCGGGAGCGGTAAGCGATAAGCCGTAAGCGATAAAGAAACGGGTATGCCCAAAAAAATATTTGTCACGGGGGGGGCGGGGTTCATAGGAAGCAACCTCTGTGCGTTTTTGATCGGCAGGGGATATGGTGTCACCGCCTACGATAACCTCCTTCTCGGCCGGAGAGAATTCCTGGACAAGCTAAAGAAGAATCCGCACTTTGCGTTCGTCGAAGCCGATCTCCTGGACAGATCGCGGCTCATGAAGGAAATTTCAGGCCACGATCTTGTATTTCATATGGCGGCCAATTCGGATATCAGCCATGGAGCGGAGCACACCGATGTTGACCTCAACCTCGGGACCATCGCCACCTACAATGTGCTCGAGGTGATGAGGATGAACGACATCAGGGAGATCGTCTTTGCCTCTACGTCCGCGGTGTACGGCGACACTCCCCGCGTGGTTCCCACCCCCGAGGATTACGGCCCGCTCTTCCCCATATCGTTTTATGGCGCCAGCAAGCTTGCCTGCGAAGCGCTCATCAGTGCGTTTTGCCACAACTATGGGATAAGGGCATGGATCTACCGGTTTGCCAATATCATCGGCCGCAACGGAACGCACGGCGCGGCATTCGATTTTGTGGCTCGGTTGCGCGCCGACCCCGCCAGGCTGAAGGTTCTTGGAGACGGCGCCCAGGCGAAGCCGTACCTTCATGTGGATGAGTGCATCGAGGGGATGTGGTTCGGATATGAGAAGGCGAAAGAAGATCTGAACTTATTTAATCTCTCCGCCGAGGGGGCAACCGCCGTCAGGAAAATTGCGGAGCTCGTGATAGGGGAGACGGGGCTGTCGGGCGCGCGCATAGAGTTTACGGGGGGAAAGAGGGGATGGCCGGGTGACGTGACGCAGGTCCGTCTTGACGGACGAAAAATGGCCGATCTCGGCTGGCGGCCGCACCTGACGTCGGATGATGCGGTGGGGCGGGGCGTGAGAGAGCTCGTGGTGCAGTACTACGGGAGGCGCTAGAGGTGCAATTCATCATCCTCGCAGGCGGACTGGGGACACGGTTACTCCCCCGGACACTCACTGTCCCCAAACCCATGGTCCCGCTTCTCGGGAAACCGTACCTCTCCTACCAGCTCGACTACCTGAGAAGACAGGGCGTGCAGGAAGTTCTCCTGCTCGTCGGTCACCTCGGCGAACAGATCATCCGCTACTTCGGCGGCGGCGAATCCACGGGCATACGGGTGGACTATTCGCGCGAGGAAACGCTCCTCGGGACGGGGGGGGCGCTCAAGCGTGCGGAAGCGAAGATCAAGGATGATTTTTTCGTGATTTATGGTGATTCTTTTTTGCCGATCGATTATGCTGATTTTGAGGCGGAGTTTAGAGAATCCCGTGCTGAGGGGATGATCGCGGTGTACCGCGATCCCGCCGGGCTCACCACGGTAAAGGGGAACGTCGCGCTATCCGCCCAAGGCCTCGTCATTCGCTATGAGAAAAGGGTATCGTCGCCCGACCTCATCTGCGTAGAAGCGGGTGTACTCGCATTCCGGCAAAAGGTGTTGCAGCGCATCCTGCCCGGGAAAGTCGTCTCTCTTGAAAACGACATTTATCAGGAACTCATCAAGGAAGGAAAGCTCGCGGGGTACGTCACCCGAGAGCGCTTTTTTGATATTGGTACGGAGTCGCGCATCCGAGATATGGAGGCATGGCTGAAAAATGATCATCTCAAGAACGCCCTTCCGCATTAGCTTCGTCGGTGGCGGGACAGATCTCAAGGTATTCTACCGCCGCACGTACGGGGCGGTGACGAGCGCCTCCATTGACAAGTATATGTACATCACCGTCAACCGCCTGCCCAGTTACTTCAACTACAGGATTCGCGTAAGCTATTCCCAAACCGAGAATGTGAAAACTGTCAAAGAGATACGCCATCCGATCGTTCGGGAGTCGCTCAAGATGGTAGGTGTGAACGGGGGAGTGGAGATACACTCGATGGCGGATATCCCCTCCCGGACGGGTTTGGGATCTTCGAGCAGTTTCACGGTCGGGCTCCTCAACGCGCTCCATGCGTTCAAGGGAGAGTATGCCTCTGCCGAGCAGCTCGCCCGCGAAGCGTGTGCAATCGAAATTGATATTCTGCGGGAGCCCATCGGCAAGCAGGACCAGTACATCGCCGCCTACGGGGGACTCAACTACATCAGGTTCAATCCCGATGAGACAGTGTACGTTGACCCGATCATCTGCTCTCCCGAGACTCGCGGGGCGCTCTTCGGGAATATGATGGTGTTTTTCACCGGCTGGTCGAGGCCTGCATCATCGGTTCTGAAGGAGCAGAAAAAAATCACCGCAAGTAAAATCGAGGTACTGACGAAGATGCGCGATCTCACGAAGGATCTGAACAGTGTTCTCTCGTCGGGTAAAAAGCTCGACCGGTTCGGGCAGATCCTGCAGGAGAACTGGATGCTCAAGCGCGAACTCGTACACGGTATCAGCAATCCGGAGATCGATGTCTATTATGAGAAGGCGCGCCGGGCCGGGGCACTGGGGGGAAAAATCCTGGGGGCAGGGGGGGGCGGTTTCCTCCTCTTCTATGTTGAGAAGAAGAACCAGAACCGCGTGCGGCAGGCGTTGGGAGGCCTCATGGAGGTGAAAATCAATTTTGAGCCGCAGGGGTCGAAAATTATTTATGTAGGAGGGTGATAATGAAATCCCAAAGCGGAAGCCAAATCCCAAATCCCAAACCCCGAATCCCAAAGCGGAAGCCAAATGTCAAATCCCAAATCCCGAAGAAAATCCCAAATCCCAAATTTCAAATTTCAAATACCCAATGGCAAAATAATGTGGAGAAGGCATTTTTAGAGGCGGGGTCGTGCGCGGAGTATGCGCGGAATTACTTTCATTACCTGTCCGAACTCTTCCAGAAAATAGATCGCAGGGCCATACAGAAGGTTGCGGTGCTTTTTGACGAGGCGCGGAGAGGCGGGAAGCAGATTATTTTTATGGGCAACGGGGGGAGCGCGGCAACCGCCTCGCACTTTGCCAACGACCTTGCCAAGGGCGCGCGCGTAAAAGACAAGGCGCCGTTCAAGGCACTCAGCATCGCCGACAACGTCTCTCTCATCACCGCCCTCGCGAACGATGACGGATACGAGAGTATCTTCGTCGAGCAACTCAGGAATATTCTCAATGCGGGCGACGTGGTGGTGGGGATTTCCGCGAGCGGCAACTCACCCAATGTCCTCAAGGCGATCGAATACGCGAATGAGCGTGGCGCCGTCACCGTGGGACTCACAGGGTTCTCGGGAGGAAGACTGAAGGAGATTGCGCGACAGTATGTCCATGTCGTTACCCCGAAGGGCGAGTATGGCCCGGTGGAGGATATTCATATGATTCTGGACCACCTGGTCACCACCTATCTGAGGATGACGCTTGAACGGGAAGGTCGCTGAGCTGCCATGGCGCTAGGTATTTTGGGAGGGGGCCTCACCGGTCTTTCGCTGGCTCGATGCTACGGCGGGGACTGCGAGGTTCTGGAGAAAGACTCCGTGTGCGGCGGCCTCTGCCGCACGGTGGAGAAAAACGGGTACACATACGATTGCGGCGGGCACATCATTTTTTCGAAGGACAAAGAAATCCTCGATTTAATGGCCGCTCTCCTCGGCGATAACAAGGTGCGCTACCGCAGGAATAACAGGATCTGGTTCAAGGAACGGTTCGTAAAATATCCTTTTGAGAACGACCTCGCGGCACTCCCGAAAGAGGATACCTACGACTGCCTCTACCAGTTTCTCACCCGGGATTATCCCGAGCCGAAGAACTTTAATGAGTGGTGTTACCATCGCTTTGGGAAGGGGATTGCGGAGCGCTACCTTATTCCCTATAGCGAGAAAATATGGAATATTCAGGCGGAAAAGATGGGACTGGAATGGGTCGGCGGCAGGATCCCGGATCCTCCGCTTGAAGATGTTCTCAAGTCGGCCTTGGGTATCGAGACGGAGGGATACACCCATCAGCTCCATTTTTATTACCCGAGGAGAGGGGGGATTGAAGCCCTCGTTCACGCGATCGGGGCCGATGTGAAGAACATTGAAACAAATTTCCACGTCAGGAAAGTGAAGAGGAGAAACGGCGCATGGATTGTTTCGGACGGCAAGAGGGAGCGCCGTTATGACCGGATAGTCTCCACAATCCCCATTCCCGATCTGATCGATGCGTTGGACGATGTGCCGGGAGGGGTTCGGGAAGCGGTGCAGGGTCTCCGCTATAATTCACTTATCTGCGTGATGATCGCTTCCCGATCCGAGAAACCGTCCGACAAATTTGCCGTCTATTTCCCGCAGCGGGAGCTCAAATTTCACAGGGTATGTTTCTACGACTACTTCGGAGAGAGCTGCGTTCCCCCGAAAAGGTCTTCGGCGGTGGCGGAGATCACGGTGAACAAGGGAGACGGGACCTTTGAGATGAGCGATGGAGAGCTCGTGGAGCACGTGATCCGGGGGCTTGAGAAGGAGGGATTCATCAGGAGGAGCGATGTGTGCGAAACAGACGTAATCCGCCGCCGGTATGCCTACGTCGTGAATGACCTGAACTACAGCCGTTCCCTGAAGGTTATTCATGATTTTGCCAGGGAGAACGGCATTGTACTCTGCGGCCGCTTCTCCGAGTGGAAATATCTCAATATGGACACCTGCATCCGGTCGGCGATGGACGTGGCGCAGAAACTCAAGGGTGAGAAATGAAGGCAGTTCCCCCCGTTGAAGAGACAGGAAAAATCCATCCGGTGTCCGCACTGATCCTGGTCTATAACGAAGCAGAGGTGATTGAGGAAGTTGCAGGGGGGGTGTACCGCGAAGTCGTGGCAAAGATCCCGGGCTCCGAGTTTGTGATCGCCGAGGATGGGAGCACGGACGGGACAAAAGAGATTCTCGCGCGAATTGTTCCCCAGATGCCGGGGACGCGGCTGGTCCAGGGGAAGGAGCGCAAGGGATACACGCAGGCGTACAAGGATGCATTGAAGGCGTGCCGGAACGAGTTCATCTTCCACAGCGATTCCAGTGGAAAGCACGATCCAAAAGATTTCTGGACGCTCGCAGAGAAGATCGGCAGCTACGATATGGTGATCGGCTATAAGAGCAGCCGCAAGGACCCGCGGTACAGGGTCGTTATGAGCAGGGTATTCAATATTCTCGTTTCCCGTTACTTCGGATGCCGCTTTAAGGATATCAATTCGGGTTTCCGATTGATGCGGAGAAAGGCGATCCTCCCAATTCTTGATGAGGACTGGTACATGAAGCACCTCATCAACTTTGAGTTCACCCTCCGCGTCCTCGCGCACGGCCTTCGCGTTGACGAGGTTCCCGTGACGCATCGCCCCCGCACACACGGTCCGTCACGGGGGCTGCCCCTGAAAAAGATCCCTGAAGCGATCCTCATGGCGCTGCGCACGTTTCCGAAGCTGAAGAGGAACCTGAAAGCCCATGCCGCGGCAGAATGTCAATCCTGCGCAATTAGAACCAGATAGGAATTCTGAATCCAAGGTCCATGGGGCGTTCCGTTCCTGTGACGGTGGCGGGTCTGCCGTTAATCCGAAGCCTGCCTCTTTGATAGGTGTCTCCCCCGGATGCGCAGATTCCCAGCGCATTCCATGATTCTGCTCCTGGGGAGTCCAGAACAATATAGTAAGGCCTTCCTATCTTTAATCTCACGGGACGGAACTCAAAAGGATACCATCCCGCCCCCTGCACCCGTGTCCCCTTCAGTGTGGATGTGGCGCTATCCTCAGGATCGTCGGGTCTCTTCCTTAAGTGCAGCACCACATCCTCGGCGTGACTTTTATCGCGTGGATCGAGCAGGCTATCTATTCTTGATACGGTGCTGTAACATCCTCGGAGTAAAATGATGGCATTGCGGTGATCTATCATAGAGTGTTACGGCACGGAATTCTGAATAACGCCAAGGATTATATGATGCGCTGCGGTAATCTCTTTCGCCGCAGCCGGTGTAGGCCCGGTAATTTGTGCAGTGTATATTCGATTGCGGATCAGGCGTCAATAAAATTAATCATGACATATTCTTAACATGGTATATTGTATCTTATAGTGTAGTGTATCGGATTAAGAGCGCATGTTCCCTATATGAGCAAAAATCGATTCGTGCTACTTCTAATAATCGGGGCCTCCATTTGCATACGCTTCAATTACCTTACGCACGATTCTTATCTGCCAAATGATATTAACCTTTTGCAGACTCGCTGGCCGGATGAGGCTACATACTTTCGACACGTGCAGTACATTCTTTCGCATGGGATAATTCAGTATTTTACCAATGATATTTGCCTTGGACTGCTGCCCGGCAACCCTGTGTATCTATCTTTTTTGTACAGGCTCCTCAACGGAAGCATATACGGCATTAGACTTATCAATATACTCATAAGCGGGGCAACAATATTCTTTGTATATAAGATCGGAGAGAGAGTTTTTGATGTGAGGGTCGGCAGTATCGCCGCATTGCTGTGTGCCGTTTATAATGGATTGATTGTACTCTCGCCCACTATTCTCACAGAGCCTATTTTCTTCTTCTGGTTTGTTATGGGGCTATATATTCTGTTATGTGCGCTCGACGAAACATCGCAGAAGAGATGGCGTATCTATTCTCTGTCCGCAGGGGTATTTCTCGCGTTCGGAGGATTGACTAGGCCGATATTATCTGCATTCGCCGTTGTTATGGCTCTCCTGTGTTTGTTGCGGGATGCAGGCAATGCCTTGTTGCGGGAAAAATACACTATCTATTATAGCCCCCAGATTATTCTCGCCTGCACGGTGGCTACATGTATAGTAATCTCAGTACCGATTAAAAATTATATCTGTTTTGATCAGTTCAGGTTTTTTTCAAAATATAATAGCGGCGTGTCTCTTTGGCTTGGTTCACGACCGGATACGGAAGGGGATGAACCCCCTCTCAGGGGGTTGTCCTATGGAGATCATGAGCTCGTTGCTCAGGGGAAGGATCTTACACAACTCGCGATAGAGAATATTAAAATGCACTTTCTTAGCTACCTCTATTGGGATATGAAGAAAATAGGTCGGCTGACTGTGGGAAGTAATCTTGCGTGGTTCTCCCCTCACAAAACTTTCAGGCAATGGCATCGTGCAAATAACGCGGGTATGTGGGAATCGGCTAAACTGATCATGGATATATCGATCTCGGTGACAGTGGCTTTTTATGGAATATTGGGCGGTATAATACTGAGAAGGAATAGAAAAGCAATGTTATTGTTTGCGACTGCTGTGTATATGATCCTCGCCACAATACCTTTCCTTGTCAACCAGAGGTATGGATACCCTATTTTTCTTATCAACTCAGTCATGGCCCCCGCAGTGATGTTTCATTTGCATGAACATAGAAGTGAGCATAGGTTAATGAATCTGTCATGTTGTTTTATGGTAATAGCGTTGATTGTTTATATTTTAGCCGGAGCATAGCCGGCTCAGAGAGACGAAAATGCATGCGGGTTTTCCGGATAGGGAGTAACAGATGATAGACCGGAAGTTGCCTGATGGATGTAGAGTGCACGAGCATTCATCCAATATCTGTGGCAGTGAACATCGCTTGCTAGAATCCCCCGGGGGCGATCTCTTCTGGCTTGACGATCTGTTTCTTCAACTGATCGAGACATATCACTCGCGTCACAGAGAGAAGAGTGTGAGCAAGAATTATTCAATTCCGGAGGCGCTGATCGCGAGGGGATTTGAGGAGGTCGGCGCACTGTTCTTTGGCGAAAATCAGCGAAAATACAATCTGCCGGGCGTGAGCGGGTACCAGCACCCCGAGTACAACCCTCTGATCTCCATCATCATCGTAAACTGGAATGGGGAGGCGCATCTCAAAGAACTCATGGATTCGATTCGCGCGCAGAGCTATGACCGTTATGAGATTATTGTCGTGGACAACGGCTCTACTGATCGCTCCGTAGAGTTGCTTCGGTCGTCCGGCGATATGATGCTTTTGCCCCAGGGGAGGAACCTCGGATTCTGCAAGGGGAATAATCTCGCCATAAAGGCGGCAAAGGGAGAAATCGTATTCCTTTTGAACAACGATACCGTGCTGGATAACCGTTGCCTGGAAAACGCGATACGTTGTTTCGCCGAATGCCCTGAAGATACCCTCGGCGTTTTTCCCAAGATGCTTTTTTACGATACGCCGCAGATCATCAACTGCACGAAAACCCAGTGGCACTGCGTGCATATGTGGAGAGACAACTCGGTCGGTTTGCTTGACTTCCCCGAGCGGCAGCGGAGGGAGCAGGTCTTTGGGGGAATTTTTGCGGGGGTTTTCTTGTATAAGAAAAAATTTGAGAGAATAGGTGTGTTCGATGAGAGTTTTTTTACCTACGGTGAGGATTTTGACGTCTGTTACAGGGCGAACCTGGCGGGGTATCGATTCTTTTCGGAGCCCGCGAGCATCGTATATCATCGATATCGCACCTCGTCTCAGGAGGAGACGGATGTATATTTCACGCTCTACTATTTTTTAAGGAACTATGTGTGTGTGATTCTCAAGAACTACGAGCTCGGGAACATAGGGGCCGCAATCGCCTATTTCAGGAAGGAATTCTGGAGCCCCTGGGCTTCCCGCGCAAAAATAAATAGAGAGGCGAAACTGAAGAGGGTTTTGAGGAAGATTATTTTCAGCCTCCTGAGGATGGCTCCCCACATACTCCGTGAAAGGGCAAGAATACGACACATCAGGAAAATTCCGGATAAGGATCTATGGGTAATGGAAAATCTGGATCACTATAATATTTTTCACTACAAGGGAAAACCGGTGCTGAATCTGCTCAATCTGCGTGCAGCATTCTATGGAAATGCGGAATATATGGTGAATGGAAAAAAATACGTGGTATTCGGGAAAAGCAGGCACGTGGATAGCGAATCGGCAAATTCAAAGAAACGTAATCAATACTAGTGTGCCGTCTCAGAAATAATGCATAGGTCTTTGTCATTGCGAGCGGAAGCGAAGCAATCCCAACAGTTGTCATCCAATAGATTGCTTCGTCGCTTCGCTCCTCGCAATGACATGAGTAAGATAAGTTATTTCTGGAACACAACACTAGAATAGACTCCGGGCTTGGAGCATTCATAAAACATATAAAAGGGCAATTGCAGCAGATTAACATATGTAACCGCGGATTTAGCGGATTGGACGGATTACAGACAAGAATCCGCGTAATCAGCGCAATCCGCGGTTGGGACGTTAATGGTTGATGAATGGATGTGGTGAGGAGCTCTATAATGATGAGCGATTGCGCGAATGTTTCCTGAGGCGGGTATGGAATCGGAGAAGAGATTGTCGATCGTCTATGTTATCCCCTCCGTGGAGATAAGCGGCGGGATTTATGTCGCCTGCGAGCATGCAATGCGGCTGAGGCGGCGGGGGCACACGGTCGCGTTCGCGGTCATGCGCGGGACCGGTCGCCGATTGGCATGGTTCCCCGCGTGTGATATCCCCATAATCGGCCTCGGGGAGATCCCTCGCGACGTTGATGCGCTGATCGCCACCTGGTGGGAGACCGCGTATGCCATCGCGGATATCCCTGCACGGGCGAAGTTCTTTCTGATTCAGTCAATCGAGCCGCGCTTTTATCCCGCACCACACAGCGCGGAGGCGATCCTCTCTTCGCGCGCCTATCAGCTCGATTATGATTTTATTACCGTTGCGCGCTGGCTGGAGAATTGGCTGCGGGACACGTACAAGAAAGAGGCGTGTCGCGTTCAAAATCAGTTGAATCCAGACCTGTTCCATCCGGTGGAGCCATTGCCCGCGGAGCTTGCCTCCCTGCCCAGTCCGAAGACGTGCCTGCACCTTAAGGTGAGGTCCGCGCTCCCGACGTATGTGCAGGTATTCTGGGATGAGGGCGAGGGGTTTTCAGAGTCCCACAGCATTCTTTTCTCCGTAGCGAGCGACTGGAATGAAAAGTTCATTGCGCTCCCTCCCGCCGATTTTCCGAAACGTATTCGCATAGACATGGGAGAGGTTGCCGATAATACGGTCGAGTTCTCGAAGCTGTGTCTTATCACGAACGACTGCATGTCAATAGACCTGCTGCATACGCGCCATTGGCGCAAGAATCGTGACCTCTCCTCATTTTCTATGAACGACACCCTGTTGAGTATGGTAACGTCAGGGAATGACCCTTTTATCGCCCTTACCATTGACCGTGGCTTTAAGAGGAACCTGCGCGCGCTCGCAATGGGCAAGATAAGGATACTGGTCGAGGGGCCGCTGGAAATCCCGTTCAAGGGAGTGCGCAGGGCTCTCGAGACGGCAATGAAAACAGGGTGCGAGGTGTGGTTTGTGGAGGGGAAGTCCCGGAGGACTGTTCTCGATAGCTTTTGCGCCCACAGGATTTTCCACCAGGTCCCCATTGATAAGATGAAGCATATCTATTCGCGCTGCGATATCCTGCTCAAGCTGAGCACGGTGGAAAGCTTCGCCTACCCGCCCCTGGAGATGATGGCGTGCGGCGGCATCCCGGTCATCGGAGATGTCGAGGGGATCCACGAATACATGGTGGATGACTACAACGGATTCATCGTCGCTCCGGATGATGAAGAACAGGTTATACGGGTTCTCACGAGGCTGATCAATGACGGGGATCTGAGAGAGCGGATCAAAAAGGGATGCAGGGAGACGGTGGCGAAACACAGTTGCTGGGATGGACAGATCGATGTCCTTGAACGGTTCTTGTACAGGAAGGTATCCGGAGGACAAAAGGAACATGATGCAAAAGGCCGGCCCTTCATTTTTAGCGAACGGGAACTCGTCGATCTGTATCATGGATTCGTGAAATACAGGGACGGGGGAAACGCGTCTGACAGGCGCGTCGAATCTTGAGAATGAGGGGGCGCGGGGCTTTGTTTCGCGAGGTCAATTCTGAGGAGGGGGTCTCCGATTGAGGGAGGAATTTGTTGGCCGAGTATATATTGTAACGGGACAGTTAGGGGGTATATTCAATTTAGCTGTCATCCCCGCGAAAGCAGGGATCCAGAACGGGATCTGGATTCCTGCTCCCCGCTTTCGTGAGGACAAGTTTCGCAGGAATGACATACTTGGCACTATGCACCGCATAGTTGCCCCGTTACTATATTTTTCCCATTTTGCATTTTTAGTGCTACCATACTGTTTCTACGCGGGAGAGGCCCAGACCAGAATATAATCTTCCGATATGAAGAATAAAAAACCGAAGATCGCCTATATAATCCCCGCCCCGATACTTTGCGGGGGTGTCGCAGTCGTCTGCCAGCATGCGAACCGGTTGGCGCGGAGGGGATTCGAAACCTGCATCGTCTCCGTCTCTTCCGAGGGGAGCCTTGACTGGTTTCCCGGCCAGCGTGTGCCGATGTACCCGCTTTCGAGCATCCCCGCCGATATAGACATCGGTGTGGCGACATGGTGGGAAACGGCGCACGACCTTTACCGGCTAGGTATTTCGCGCAAGTTCTACTTTGTTCAGTCGGACGAGACGAGGTTCTACGCAGAGGGCCGTTACGAACGGCTCTTCGCGCGCGATTCATACCGGTTCGACTTCGAGTGTATGACCGAGGCGCGCTGGATACGGAGATGGTTGAAAGACCAGTTCGGAAAGGATGCGCATTACGTCCCTAACGGTATCGACCGGGAAATATTCCATCCCTCCGAACCTATCGAGCCGAAGGGGAAGCGTGCGCGTGTCCTGATCGAAGGCCCCGCCGATATGCCGAGCAAAGGTGTGGCGGAGGCGTTCCGGGCGGTGCGCGGTCTGGATTGTGAAGTATGGTACGTGAACTACCGTGGAGAACCCGACCCTTCGTGGAAGCCCGATCGATACTTCTGCCGGGTACCGATGAGCGAGATGAGGGGGGTATATTCGAGCTGCGACATCCTTTTAAAGCTGAGCGTGGTGGAGGGGTCATTCGGCCCCCCTCTCGAGATGATGGCCTGCGGGGGGGCATGCGTCGTCGCGAATGTCGCGGGCCTGGAGGAGGCGGTGGTCCCGGGGGAAAACGCCCTCGTGGTCGAGCCGGGGGATATTGATGGGGCGAGGAGGGCTGTGGAGAGGCTTATGGAGGATCAAACGCTCAGGCGGACGCTGATCGAGAACGGGGCGAAGACAATCGAGAGCCTCGACTGGGAGAAGTCCGTGGATATACTCGAGAAGATATACCTTTCGCAACCTCCTGTCGGCGCCCAGGGAAGAGACCTCAACCACGACGGGGCGCGCCATGAAAGAGAGGAACTTATCATCGGCGCATATGCGGCGCTCAGGAAGGTGGACAAGTGCCTGAGGGATCTGGTGCGCGAGAAGGAGATCATTTTGCAGGAAAAATCAAGAGAGAGGGAAGCCCATCGCCGGGAAATAGCTATGCTTCGGCATGAGGTCAATCTCAGGAACGACGAGCTGAATTCGGTATATGATTCCAAGCAATGGAAAATCGTCGCGGCAATCAAAGACGCTCGCCATTCGCTCGCAGCTTGTGCGAAGTTGCCATTCCGCATTATCACGTATATAATAGGCAAGGAGCCTCAGGGGGGTAAAAGATGATATGGCACGATAAAAAGATTCTCATTACAGGGGGAACGGGTTCTTTCGGGAGGGCATTTGTAGCGAGAATGCTGGAAAACTATCATCCTCGCGTCATCAGGATATACAGCCGTGACGAGATGAAGCAATATCAGATGAGGGCTGACGGGTTTGTCGATAAGTCGTTGCGATACTTTATAGGAGACGTGAGGGACAGGGACAGGCTGGAGATGGCGGTACGCGGCGTGGATATCATCATTCATGCCGCGGCGCTGAAGCAGGTTCCCTCATGTGAGTATAACCCTTTTGAGGCGGTGAAAACCAACGTACTTGGCGCCCAAAATATAATACAAGCCGCGCTCGACAATAATGTGAGCAAGGTTGTGGCCCTCAGCACGGACAAGGCGGTGAATCCGATAAACCTCTATGGCGCCACAAAGTTGTGTGCGGAAAAAATATTTATTGAATCCAATTCGTATGCCGGCGATAAACCGGTAAGGTTCAGTTGTGTGCGATATGGGAACGTACTCGGGAGCCGGGGGAGCGTGATACCGGTGTTCAAGAAACAGAAAGAATCAGGTGTGCTCACGATCACCGATAAGAGAATGACCCGCTTCTGGATCACTCTCGAACAGGCGGTGGAGTTTGTGATTCATAGCTTAGAGGAGATGGCGGGGGGGGAGGTTTTCGTGCCCAAGGCGCCCAGCATGAAGATGACTGATCTGGCAGAGGCAATCGCCCCCGGCTGCACGATAAAAGAGATCGGGATACGGCCCGGGGAGAAGATACACGAGGTATTGGTAACCAGAGACGAATCCCGGCATACACGCGAGGTTGAGGACTTTTTCGTGATCGAGCCGGAGTATCACTGGTGGACGGTGCGGAACTGGACACAAGGGAAATTATTGCCGGAGGGCTATGAATATAGAAGTGACATGAATAGCCGCTGGCTTGATAAAGCCGAACTTTTGGCTCTTCTCGAAAATCCTTTACAGCCGCGAAAGACATGAACCACGCGAAAATTCCATACGGGCGCCAGTCGATAGATGACGAAGACATTCGCGCTGTCGTTGAAGTATTAAAATCGGACTGGATCACCACCGGGCCCCTCATCGAGAAATTTGAAAACGCCTTTGCCCTCGTCGTCGATGCTCCATATGCGGTGGCGTTCTCAAGCGGGACGGCCGCTCTTCACGCCGCCATGTTCGCCCTGGGCATTACCTCGGGCGACGAGGTAATAGTTCCTGCCATGACGTTCGCAGCCACTGCGAATTGCATTGTCTATCAGGGGGGGACGCCGGTTTTTGCCGATGTAACGCCGGACAATCTGCTTATCGATCCGGACGACGTCGAAAAGAAAATTACCTCAAAGACCAGAGCAATTATCTCGGTGGATTACGCAGGGCATCCGTGCGACTATGACCGCCTGAAAACAATCGCCCGCAAAAATGATCTGTTCCTTGTCGAAGACGCATGCCATGCGCTGGGAGCGGAGTATAGGGGGAAGAAGGCCGGATCGCTCGCGGATTTGACCGCGTTCAGCTTTCACCCGGTCAAGCATATTACCACCGGCGAAGGGGGCATGGTCACCACAGATGATCCGGATATGGCCCCGCGAGCCCGCATATTCCGCAATCACGGGATCACGACAGATCAGCGCCAGCGCAGTGAACAGGGCACCTGGTATTATGAAATGGTGGAGCTGGGGTATAACTACCGCATCACCGACTTTCAATGCGCCCTGGGCTTGAGCCAGTTGCGCAAATTGCCGCGCTGGCTGACTCGCCGCCGTGAGATAGCGCGGCGTTACGATGAGGCGTTCAAAACATTTGTGGGGATCAGTTTGTTGAACGTGCATCAGGATGTTACGCACGCATACCACTTATACGTTGTGCGCCTGACATCGGACGGGTTGAAGACGAACAGGAAGGCGATATTTACTTCGTTGCGGGAAGCCGGCATCGGGGTGAACGTGCATTATATCCCGGTGCACCTCCACCCGTTTTATCGTGAGCGCTTCAGGACGGGACCCGGTCTCTGCCCCATTGCCGAGGCCGCCTACGAGCAGATTATCTCTCTCCCTATCTTCCCTGGCATGAGCGAGGATGACGTTGGGACGGTTATCCGGGCTGTACGTGACGCCACGGACAGTTATTCCGGATGACCTCCGCTGCCGTGTCGCGCCCGCCCGGTGTGCGGCTATGCCGGAAGATTCTCTTGCGAGTCCATTCCCGGCGGAGGAAGAGGATAGGGGGGCGCGGGGTATTTTACTTTTGCCCTGGGGCTACCGTTATGTTGACTCCCGCCGATTAGGGAAAGCCGCTGATGGCCCGTGGCATTTATCTGATACACTCCGCACATGAGGAGTGGGAGGAATAATTATGCGTCAACAGTGGAAGGCAGCGCGCAGTGTGGATACCCTGGCCGGCCACGGCAAATGTGAAATCTCATGAGCCCTCCGGCCAAAGCAGGAAAGACACCGCAATCACTGTTTTTCGTTGCACGTGAGGAGTCGCGCGGCAAGGAAAGAATACGGCCGTGGTGGGAGGCATTGGAGGGAGGTGTAAAAGAGTGCTACTCCCTCGCCTGGGGGCAGTTTTACGCCATCATCGATCGGAACCTTTCGAGCGCGTTTCATAAGCCATCTCACGCCGCCGCTCCCCGCCTCTCGATCGTTGTTCAAGGCTTCATAAGGAATCTGGATGAGCTCAGGAGAAAGTATGGACCGCGGGGCAGCGGACCCGCGGGGCTCGACGCGGTCGCACGGTGTTATCGTGCGCGGGGATCTGATTTTCTCGGCGAGCTGGATGGTCAGTTCATCCTAACGATAGTGGACGAGGAGCGCGACAGCGTCGTTTTTGCAAGAGATCGTTTCGGGTTTGCGACGGCCTACTATGCGGTGTGCGACGACTGTGCGGTATTTTCCTCAAATATAAAGGATATTCTTGAGCTCTTCCCCGAACTGAGGGAGGTGAACCGCGATGCAATAGGCGAGTATCTCCTGTTTAACCAGGTCGCAGGCACCGGGACAATGTTCTCCCGCATTTACCAGCTGGAGCCCGGAGCCGTCGCCGTCGTCCGGGGCGGCCGCGTGGACGCCGTATCGAAGGTCTGGGGCCCCCGCTTCACTCCCCGGGAGACAACCCCTGATGCCGCGGTTCGCAAAGTCGAGAGGGTGATCCGCGAGGAGGTGAGAGAAGAGTACGCCGCGACCTCCTCGACGACGGGATTGCTCCTCAGCGGGGGCGTGGACTCGAGCGTCCTGTGCGGCCTCCTGTGCGAGGATACCCGTTCTCCTCGGCTCGCGACGTTTTCAGTGGGCTTCCCTGGGTATGAACGGGACGAGACCGCCTATTTCACCTTTGTGAGCGAAAAATATCGCACCGACCAAACGACGCTCGAGGTAAACAACGAGCTTTACGCGGCCAACCTGACGCGGGCGATAGGGCACATGGAAGAGCCTTTGCCGAGCACCAATGCGATACCGGTCATGTTGGTTTGCGAGGAGGCCGCGAGGAAAGGGTATGATGTGATCATTGACGGGGAGGGATGCGACAGCATCATGTCGGGAGATCTCGCCCCGGCTGAGGTCGGAGCGATGATCTCGAGGGGAGTGACCCACGCGGATAGAGAGAGGCTTAAGTGCACACGGCTTGAGAACGACCCGCGGACGGTCCGCGCCTGTCTCTCCCCGGGGATGTCTCTCGTTGTGTCCGAACGCGACCGTATTCTGAGAGAGGAAGTGGATGAAAGAGATGCGGACTCATTCAAGTATCAGCAGATCTGCTACTACCTGAGGACCGGCCTCCACAGGACGATCAAGAGGTCGGCGAGGATGTGTGCGGTCGCGGGGCTTGAGGTGCGCAGTCCCTTCTTCTCGAAACGCGTGAGCGATATCCTCTTTTCCCTGCCCTACGATGTCTCGAATCACAGCGGGGTGGAGAAATATCCTGTTGTGGCAATCGCCTCACGCATTTACGGCGATGCGTTCGCCAGGAGGGAGAAGATAGGATTCTCCGTTCCCAACAGAAGGTGGTTCAGGGAGGACAGGGGTTTGGGGCGGTATAGGGCCATGCTCCTGGAGGAGAGGACCGTGGGTCGGTCTTTCTACGACGGCGATTCTTTGAGGAAGGCGCTCCGGTGGCGCCTGGAGGACGACGCGGCGCCTCTGGACTACTTGCTCTGGAGCGTTCTGAACATCGAGATTTGGATGCGCCTTTTCATCGAGAGGGAACAACTGTAGTAAGGGTTCTGCGGGGGAAAGCGATTGTATGGGCGATCGGAAAGTTGTGGCCGTTATCCAGGCGCGGATGGGGAGCACCAGGCTCCCGGGCAAGGTCATGAAGGATATCTGCGGGCGGACCATGTTGGCCAGGGTGGTGGGGCGGACGCGAAGGGCATCTCTCCTGGATGAGGTTATAGTGGCCACGACGGTAAACGCGGATGACGACGCCATAGTCGCCGAATGCTCGAAACTGGGGGTGCAGACCTTTCGCGGCGAGGAGTACGATGTGCTCGATCGCTACTACCGAGCCGCTCTCCATGCCCGGGCCTCGGCAGTGGTGCGGATTACCTCGGACTGCCCCCTCATTGATCCTGAGGTAACGGATAAGGTGATCGGCGCCTTTCTGGAGGGCGTGGTCGATTGCGCGAGCAATTCGCTGGAGAGGACGTATCCGCTCGGCCTGGACGTGGCGGCGGTGAGCATGGATGCGTTGTCGCGGGCGTGGAGTGAGGCGACAGAGCGCTATGAGCGCGTTCATGTGACGCCGTTCATCTGCCTGAATCCATCCCGCTTCAGGATTCTTTCGGTCAAAGGGGACGGGGACTACAGCGGGTATCGATGGACTGTGGATACACCGGAGGATCTTGAGTTTGTGAGGATGGTTTATGCAAAGCTGGGCGGCGAAAAAATGTTTTTATGGCAAGAGGTAATAGATCTCCTGGAGCGGGAGCCGTGGATCGCAGAGATCAACCGCCACGTCCGCCAGAAAACCATTGAGGAGTGCTGATCATTCCGGGGCGGGGCCGGGGAGGTGTTTGCCCTGAGACACGGACGGCTCACCAATCAAATCACTGGATCGTTCCCGCCGGTTCTTGATTTCATTCGCCGACTGTGATTGCCCTTGGCCCATGTGCGCTTCTTCGCTATACTGATTCCCAGTCCGTGTGCCGATACCCGCAGATATTCCGGCACCCCAGGGAGAGATATGGAATGGTTTCTAATAATCAGTTCAAGACCGAGCAAGAAGCCTTCTGGTCGGGGGATTTTGGGGATGAGTACATCGATAGGAATCGAGGAGATCGCATACTCGCGGCAAACACCGCCCTCTTTGCCCGGATCCTCTCCCGCACTCATTCACTACACACACTCATCGAGTTCGGCGCAAATATCGGATTGAACCTGACAGCCATTAAAAGGCTCCTCACCGATATCAAATGCTCCGCTGTTGAAATTAACCAAAAAGCCGCCGCGGAGCTACGTCGCATGCAGGATGTGGACGTATTTCCCATCTCCATCCTTGATTATCGGCCCGAGGAGACAAGAGATTTCGCTTTCACCAAGGGGCTTCTCATTCACATCGAGCCCGCGCAACTTCCTGCGGTCTATAGCGTGCTCTACTGTTCTTCACACCGGTACATATGCATTGTCGAGTATTACAACCCCGTGCCGGTCGAATGTGCATATCGCGGCCACAAGGGGAAACTATTCAAGCGTGATTTCGCAGGCGAGATGCTCGATATGTTCCCCGGCCTCACGCTTGTCGATTATGGGTTTGCGTATCACCGCGACAGTAATTTCGGGATGGACGACCTTACCTGGTTTCTTATGCGAAAAGGGAACGTCTGATATGCGGACTGATTGCTGGAGCATGCGGCGGAGGACATGATGAAGATCCGGGCCGTGCGCAACGGTGGTCCTGAACATGCACACTCTTTACCGAGGTGCCTGGGCAGGCGCCGCACCATGACCGAGTAACTCGAATTGCGACGAAAAGATGAAAGTCCTTTTCCGATGCGATATATCTCCCGAAATCGGCGCGGGGCACCTGCGGCGGTGCTCGGTTCTCGCGGGAGAGCTGAAGAGGCGAGGAGGACGCACTCTCTTCGTATGCCGGTCTAGGGGCAACGATCCGGAAAAGGAGCTTGACGGGGCCGCAGATGATTGCAGGAACCTGGACTGGTCCCTTTCCGCCGCCGATGACGCCCGCAGGGTAATACGGATTTGCCGGCAAGAGGGGATGGATCTGGCGGTGATTGACCATTACCGGGCCGATGAGGAATACCAGCGTCCGCTCTTTCATGAGGGGGTTCGGTGGCTCCAGTGCGACTGGGCTGCGAGTGGGCCGTTGTGGGCTGATTGGGTGCTCAACCCGAGCCCGGGTGCGAATGAGTGCGCCTACCGGGGACTCGCAAGAAGGAAGGAGACGCGGCTTCTACTCGGCCCGGCATACGCCTGGCTCCGCCCCGGGTTTCATTCGGTTCGCAAAGATACGACGATGCATCAGGTGCGGAAAATCCTCATCACGCTTGGCGGCGGAGATGACAGGGGAGGCACGTTGCTCTGCATGGATGCGTTGAAACGCGTCGGCGGGGATAGGGAGTGGACGGTGCTCGTGGGAAATTTCAACCCGCGCCTCCGGCAGATTGAAAAATGGGTGGGCGAGAATCGCCTTGCGAATGTGACCGTCGTGGCAGGCGAGCGAGATGTCGCCCGGCGCATGAGGGAAGCGGATATCGCAGTCATCGGCGGAGGCACGACCACCTTTGAAGCAGCGGCGATGGGTCTCCCGTGCGTCATCGTCCGGATTGCGGAAAATCAGTCCATGAACGCAATCTCGTGGGAGCGGGCAGGGGTTGCCATTGACGCGGGGCCGCTGGGCGGTCTCACCGCGGACGCACTTGCGCGGCATCTGCGGCGCCTGATGGATGACGAGAAGCTCCGGAGAAATATGTCATCGGCCGGAATAGCGCTCGTCGACGGCCGGGGGACAGAGCGCACGGCGGACGCGCTCTCGGGTGGGTGAGAGAATGCAGGAGTCATACGCAGGCGTGATACTGACAGGGGAGAAGGTAGCGATCCGCCCGATGCGTGAGGATGACTCCGGGACGGTGGTGCGGTGGAGAAATGATCCGGAAATCCGCCGATGGCTCTTCAAACAGAAAACGCTCACCCTCGACGCTCACCTCGACTGGTTCCGGAGTCCGAAGCCCGACAGACTGGATTTCATCATCTGTCTCCGGGAGACGGGGCAACCCATAGGCACATTGAGTTTCAGCACTATCGACCTCGCGAGAGGGATGGCGGAGGCCGGGAATATGATAGGCGAGCGCGCATTTCAGGGAAAAGGCCTCATGACGGAAGCCTTCGCACTCTGGATCGCCTTCGGTTTTGAACGCCTGGGGCTCACCCGCATTTACCTGCGCACGATGGAATCCAATCAGAGAGCGAAAAGGCTGAATGAGAAGCTTGGCTTTATACGCGAGAAGACGATTCCCGGGGGGCACCAGGTCGGAGGCGTGTCCGAGGGTGTGGTGGTTATGGGGCTGAGCCGGGAATCCGCTGCGCGGCACGGCATTATCCGGGAGGGGGGAGAGGCGAAGCGGGAGGGGTGAGGAGAGATGAGGATGGGGACGCTGCGTTTCGAGGTGGAGGGGCGGAGAATAGGGGAGGGATGTCCCGTATATATCGTCGCGGAAATCTCCGCGAACCACGGACAAAGTTTCACGCGCGCTGTTTCTTTAATCAAGGAAGCGAAAAAATGCGGAGCCGACGCGGTGAAATTTCAAACCTACACACCGGATACATTGACGCTGGACGAGGATAATAAATATTTCAGGATAGACCATCCCCGGTGGGGGGGGAAGACGTTGCATCAATTGTATGAAAAGGCCTTTACTCCGTGGAAATGGTTTAAGTCATTGAAGAGGGTCGCTGATGACGCAGGCATCGCTTTTTTCTCCACGGCATTCGACGCAACGTCCGTCGATTTTCTGGAGGGCCTGGGTGTCCCGATCCATAAGATCTCCTCGTTCGAGCTTGTGGATCCGGCTTTGATCAAATACGCGGCAAAAACCGGAAAGGCATTGATGCTTTCCGCGGGGATGGCATCTCTTCCCGAAATAGGGGAGGCGGTTGCGGTAGCGAGGAAGGCGGGCGCGATGAATGTGTGTCTACTGAAGTGCGTGAGCTGTTATCCCGCCAGGCCGGAAGAGATGAATCTGAAAACCATTCCCGACATGAAGAAGCGGTTTGGCTGTCCCGTCGGGCTTTCCGACCATACCCTGGGGATAGGGACGTCGGTCGCCGCAGTGGCGCTGGGTGCACAAGTCATTGAAAAACATTTTACATTGTCCCGGAGGCTTAAAACACCGGATAGTTTTTTCTCCATCGAGCCGCGGGAACTGAAAGAATTAGTGGACAATGTGAGGATGGCGGAAAAGGCCCTGGGCAGGGTGCATTATGGTTTAACCGAGGATGAAAAGAAGAGCAGGGTTTTCAGGAGGTCGCTATTCGCGGTAACGGATGTGAAAAAGGGCGACGTCTTTACCGGGGATAACGTGCGTTCTATCCGGCCGGGGCATGGATTGCTGCCACGCTATCTGGACAGGGTCATCGGAAAACGCGCACGCGTGGATATCGCTCGTGGGACGCCGCTCGCGTGGCGCCATGTCGGGAAAAAGTAGGGAGGAAGGGGGAAAGAAAAGGCGCGCGATGCGTCATTCCTGAAACGCGGTATTTCACACAACACGGCCAGCGTTGTGTCAACGGCGGCAGGGGCGACTGCGTTATCGTAATGAGTCAGTTATTGGTGGGGGCATCACACCCCCACCCTTGCCCTCCCCCTCAAGGGGGGAGGGGATTTGATTTGAGACCCCGCGAGGCTGACTCATTACGCGTTATCCGCGAAATCGATGGCTGATTTTGTACCGATGTTTTATAATCACCTGAGAAATTCTTGGCAGGCTGTAGTGGGTATGCTCGTGAAAAATACGTAGATGGTGGAGATCCGGCAAGGAATGATCGCCCTTGTAAATTGACAGGGATGACGTGCGGTTGCGTTATGGCTGATGATTTCATTCGATTCGAAAAACTCACGTACGATTCATTCAAGGAACTTGCCCGGGATGAATCGTTGAGTCCCTCCGAAAAGATCGGCTTCCCGAGGGCGTACCGGGAGGGATATGAAAAGGCTATATTTAAGGATATTAAGAGCAAACTCCCCGCCTTGAACGAGAAACGCAGGATAATCCTCGACATCGGCCCCGGCTGCAGCCGCCTTCCCTTCATGTTGATCGAGCATTGCCGGAAGAATAAACACAGGCTGTTGCTGGCAGATTCCGAGGAGATGCTGTCCCACGTGAAAGACAGGCCTTCCATTGAGAAATACCCGGGCAGGTTCCCGGAATGCGGGTCGCTGTGTGATCGATATAAAGAGAAGATTGACTGTATCCTGATGTACAGCGTGCTGCAGCATGTATTTCTGGACACCCTGAATCCGTTTTCGGTTATTGATAGGGCGCTCACCCTGCTTAATGAGGGTGGAAGGCTCCTCGTCGGCGATATCCCCAATATAAGCAAAAGGAAGAGATATTTCTGCTCGCGCAAAGGTATCGTCGCGCACAAGAAATTCACAGGAAGGGACATCGCCCCCGTGGTGAAATTCATGAAGCTGGAGGAGGGGAAGATCGACGACGGGGTGCTTTTCTCCATACTTCATAGATACCGGAATTCGGGTTTTGAGACATACCTTCTGCCCCAGGGTGAGGGGTTGCCCCTTTCGAACAGAAGGGAAGATATACTAATCGTCAGGCGGTGAGGGGGGTATGGCGAAGAATAAGAAGCTTATCATAGTCGGGGCGAGTGCATTCGGAGAGGTCGCCTATGAGTATTTTACCCATGATTCGGATTTCAAGGTAGTGGCCTTCAGCGCGGAGAAAGCCCTGATCAGAAGGGAAGAGCTTTTCGGGCTCCCGGTGCTGCCCTTCGAGGACCTCGAGACTCGTTTCCATCCGTCGGAACACTATGTGTTTGTCGCCCTGGTATATAACCAGATGAACAGGCCGAGGACGAGGCTTTACCAGATGGCAAAGGCCAAGGCATTCCGCATAGCGACGTATGTCAGCTCGAAGGCGTTTGTTTGGAGGAACGCCAGGATCGGGGAGAACTGCTTTATATTTGAAGACAATACCGTGCAACCCTTTGTCACTATCGGGAACAATGTGATCCTGTGGAGCGGAAATCATATAGGGCATCATTCCATAATAAGAGACAACTGCTTCATATCTTCGCATGTAGTGGTGTCGGGATTTTGTGATATTGGGGAGAATTGTTTCCTGGGCGTCAATAGCACCATTGCGAACAATATCACGGTGGGGAAGGATTGTTTTCTCGGGGCAGGGGCTCTCCTACAGAAGAGCACGGAAGAGGGTATGGTGTATCAAAACAAGGGGACTATGCCTTCAACGGTCGGAAGTCTGCGATTTTTTAAAATAAGAGAATAGTAAACATGAGGTGGAATAAGAAGGGGCTTATATATGTAGCAGATGGCGAATATGGCTGGGCCAAAACGCACGCTATGCTTCCGACGGTAGATCCCCTTATGGGCGACCCCATAAGAGCTTATGTTACATGTCGTGATGAGAAAGGCATCGGAAGGATAGGGTGTGTTGAGCTCATGAGGCACGATTTGTCCAAGATAGTGGCAATTTCAAGCGAACCCGTCTTGGATATAGGAGAGGCCGGAACTTTTGACGAAAATGGCGTAGTTGCTATATCGCTTGTCAATTTGCCCGACGGGAAGAAGTTTCTTTATTACACTGGCTTTGAATTGGGATATAGGATTCGATATAGACTTCTTTCTGGCCTTGCGGTAAGTAGTGATAATGGGATGTCCTTCAAGAGGCTACAGAGGACACCCATACTTGAGCGTAGCGATAAGGAACTCTATTTTAGGTGTGCCTCTTTTGTATTATTGGAAAATGATGTCTTTAGGATGTGGTATGTCGCAGGGAGCAAATGGATTGAAATAGACGGGAAGAAAAAGCCGGTATATACGATAAATTATCTTGAGTCAAAAGACGGGATCCATTGGCCACAAGAAGGGAGGGTGTGTATTGGCATTATCCGTGATGAGGAACATGGATTCGGGAGGCCGTACGTCATACGGGATGGCCAGGTATATAAGATGTTCTATTCGATACGGGTGAAAGGTAAGGGGTACAGACTCGGTTACGCCGAGTCGGGGGACGGTGTGGAATGGGTGAGACGGGATGAGGAAACAGGAATCGATGCTTCCGAGGACGGATGGGATTCCGAAATGATATGTTATTCCTGTATTCTGGACATTCATGGTAAGAGATATATGCTGTACAACGGCAACGGATTCGGGGCCACCGGGTTCGGATATGCTGTTCTGGAACCCTGCTGACATGAAGATCGAGTTATACGACGATTCGCAGAAGGATGTGTGGGATGACTTCGTCAAGAGGAGCAAGAACGGCACTTTTCTTCTTCAACGTGATTATATGGAGTACCACCGCGATCTTTTTCGCGATTATTCTTTCCTGATTCGAGACGAAAATGACGCGCTCTATGCCATCCTTCCGGCGCACAGGAACGGGAACGCGTTGGTATCGCACGGCGGGTTGAGTTATGCGGGATTCGTAACGGACGAAGCAATGACCGTGCCGGGGATGCTGGGTGTATTCGACAGCGTGATGAGGCATCTGAAGGAAAACGGTTTCGAGAAATTCATTTACAAGACCATACCCCATATATACCACATTGTTCCGGCGGAAGAGGACAAATACGCACTTTTTCTGTGCGGCGCTGCCCTGACAAGGAGAGATGTATTGGCGGTGGTGGATCAGACACATCGTGTGCCTTTTCAGGAGAGGCGCCGGAGGAGCGTTTCCAAGGCTGTGAAGAATGCCTTGAGGGTGGAACGATCTCAGGATTTTCAGGGGTACTGGGAGATCGTGCAGGATAATCTGCGGCGGAGGTACAATGCCGCGCCGGTCCATAACGTGAAGGATATTACGCTTTTGAACTCTCGTTTCCCGGAGAATATAAAGTTGTTTGCTTGTCGCAAGGCTTCCGCAATGATGGGAGGCGTTGTCGTATATGAGAGCAGGAGAGTCGCCCATGTCCAATATATTTCGGCGTGCGAGGAGGGGAAGAAGATGGGGGCCATCGATTTGATTTTCGACCATCTTCTGGGTGATTGCTATAGGAATATGCCGTTTTTTGACTTCGGTATATCAAATGAGAAAAACGGTCTCTATTTGAACAGGGGGCTCATCGACCAGAAGGAAGGGTTCGGGGCGCGAGCGGTGGCGCACGATCACTATGAACTGGCTGTCTCGCGATGGGAACCGGGGCTGTGTGCGCGGGCGATGGAGTTGCACTAGAGGGGCGAAATGAGAATTGACAAGTGCGTTATTATCAATTTTACGAAAATAAATGACAGGCGGGGTAACCTCACCTTTATTGAAGGCGGCAGGCATGTCCCTTTTGATATACGGCGTGTGTTCTTTCTTTATGACGTGCCGGGAGGAGCGAAGAGGGGGGGACACGCGCACAAAAAACTCAAGCAGGTGGTGATCGCGATGAGCGGTAGCTTCGATGTGGTCTTGGACGACGGCCGAAGGGAAAAACGAGTTCATTTGAACAGGTCTTATCTGGGGCTTTACATCGACTCCATGGTGTGGCGCACCATGGATAACTTTTCGTCTGGGGCTGTGTGCATGGTGCTGGCTTCAGGGTTTTATGACGAAGCCGATTACTATCGGGATTATAAAAAGTTTCTTAAAGCCGCTAAAATAAGATGAGTGACGCTATCCCCTTTCTGGACCTGGCATCTGCAGCCCTGGAGCTGAAGAGGGAACTTGACGATGCGTTTCAACGCGTCGCGTATTCAGGGCGGTACATCCTCGGGCCGGAGGTAGAGGCGTTTGAGTCAGAATTTGCCGATTATTGCGGGGCGCGGCGCTGTGTGGGTGTGGGCAATGGCCTCGATGCATTGCACTGCATTCTGCGCGCGTGTGAGATAGGGGCCGGTGACGAGGTCATCGTTCCTGCCAATACCTACATCGCCACATGGCTCGCCGTGAGCTGGGCCGGCGCAACGCCTGTCCCCGTTGAGCCATCGAAGGTTACGTATAACCTGGACCCCGCTCTCGTAGAGAGTGCGGTTACGTCGAAAACCAGGGCCATTATTGCCGTCCACTTATATGGCCAGGCCGCCGACATGGAACCGATAATGGAGATTGCCGGAAAATATGATTTAAAACTGATCGAAGATGCTGCCCAGGCCCATGGGGCGCGATATCGGGGGCGCAGGGTGGGCGCTATCGGCCATGCGGCGGGGTTCAGTTTTTACCCCGGCAAGAATCTCGGAGCATTTGGCGATGGAGGGGCTGTGGTGACCAATGACAGTGCGCTGGCCGACAGGGTCAGGATTCTGCGCAATTATGGATCCAGGGTTAAATATTATAATCAGGTCAGGGGTGTCAATTCCCGTCTCGATTCCCTGCACGCCGCCCTGCTGAGGGTTAAGCTCAAATACCTCGACCGGTGGAATGACCGCCGTGCGCGTGTCGCGGCCCGCTACCTCGATGGGTTGAAGGGACTGCCCGGACTGGTTTTGCCCTATGTTTCCGACTGGGCGGAACCGGTGTGGCATCTTTTTGTTATCCGTCATCCATGGAGGGAAAGGCTTCAGGCGCATCTGGCTCGGGCGGGTATTGCGACGCTTATTCACTATCCGGTTCCGCCCCATCTTTCGGAAGCGTACACGGGCGGCAAGACCGGCGATTTACCTGTAACCGAGGAATTGGCGGATACCGTTCTCAGCCTCCCCATGGGGCCGCATCTGCGCGAGGAGAGCGTCGCCCGTGTCATAGAGGAAATAAAACGTTTTGTGGCGGTATGAGAGGCGAGGGGTGTCGATATGCAAAAAATATCTGTCATCGTGCCGGTGTACTATAACGAGGGTTCGCTCCCCCTTCTTTTCGATAGGTTGCGCGGTGTGAGAGACAGGCTTCTGGAGCGAAAGATGGGGCTTGAGCTGATCTTTGTCGATGACGGCTCGGGTGACGGATCGCTGACGGAGCTGGTGAAGATCAAGCAGCAATGGGAGGGGGTCAAGGTCATCAAGCTCACGAGGAACTTCGGCGCCGTCAAGGCATCGAAGGTGGGTTCCCAATTTGTGACGGGTGACTGCTTTACGATACTTGCCGCCGATTTGCAGGATCCCCCCGAGCTGATTATCGAAATGGTGGAGCGGTGGCAGGCGGGTGCCAAATATGTGATATGCTGCAGGAACGGCCGCGGGGACCCTGTCGTATCAAGGATCTTCGCATATATATATTACCGCCTCCTGCGGATGCTCGTGTCGAAAGATTTTCCGTATGGGGGATACGACGTGGCGCTCATGGACAGGGCGATGCTGCCCTATATTCAGCAGAGCGGGAAAACGATACACACCCCCCTTTTCCTTTACTGGCTGGGATTCCGGCCAGAAATCCTTTACTACAACAGGCAAAAGAGAATCCATGGCTCGTCCCGGTGGACGTTTTCAAAAAAATACATTTCATCGCTTGATGTCCTTCTTGGATTTTCCGTCACCCCCATCCGGCTGATCTCCCTTGTCGGTGTGATGGTATCACTGGCAAGTTTCGGCTACGGCATCTCGGTAATAATAGGCGCCATTCTGGGCAGGACCGGGGTCCGTGGATTTGCAGCCTTGGCAACGCTGATCTGTTTTCTGCTGGGACTGGTGATCATCATGCTCGGTGTGATAGGGGAGTATCTCTGGCGCGTGTTCGAGGAAGTAAATAAGCGCCCTGAGGCGGTGGTCGAAAAGATTTATTAGCCGCAGGGTTCTTGCGATCGCCCAGGGTATATCCGCCGGCTCCTTACATAATCCGAATTGTGCACCAGCACGGCTCGAAGAGGTTGCGGCATGCAATGCAACATTCAGAGAAAATTGTTTATGGTATATATCAGCACCTCTGCCAGCGTGTGCGTTATCGCGATGCTGACCGTGGGTCGGTATTCGAGTCTAAGCGTTGTATCCAGGAGTTTTCTCCTGAGTCTGTATTTTTTCTTCTCTGTGTGGGGATTTCACATAAAGTCCGGTAATTACGGGATCGGCCTTTTCGCTTCAATGGCGGTGCTTCTCTGCGTGGGCTGGAGTGCGTCATTTTGGGTATTTCTATCGGTCCTGGCTGCGGTCTTCGCGTTCTGGCTCCGGATGATCCGCTCCTGCCGGTCTTCCTGGAAAATAGGATATCGGGAAATAGTTACGCTCATTGTTCTGGGTGCGTGTCTTGCCGCGGTGGCGATCTCCGGGATGCGGAGCGGCTACGCAAATTTCTTGGTTGACTATCAGGTGCGCAATGGCGGATTGCATCTAGATAGCCTTGTCCTCATGGCGTGCGCCAATATGATGAATCATTACGGGGCGAACTCGATGGGGGTGCATGGACTGGTTCCCGCGGGCTATCACGTCTTTTCAAACCTGTTGTATGCGATGGCGGGGAATGCCCTCGGCATCAAGATCTATCAGGTGTATGGATATTGCAGCTCCATTGTGTTTATCCCCTTGCTGTTCCTGTCCATCCTGGCCCTTGGCGAGGAGGTCGTTCCGAGCAAGAGCGGCGCAGGAGCGTATGCGGCATTTCTCGTGCTGATCAGCATCTTTGTGGGTTTTTGGGGCAGGGGCAATTTCTCCCGGTACGGCTTGCTGTGGGACTCGTATTTTGTTTCCGAATCGTATTGTATCGGCCTGATATTCCTTCTTGCCTTTATATCCTACCTTCTCTCTTCGAGATCGAAGAGCATTGTCATTTCCTCTCTGTTCTTACTGGTGTTGTCGACATGCAAGGTCTCGGTGGGGTTTGTGGGTCTGGCATTTTTAGTCGTGTACGAGTTGTTCCTGTCCGATGAAGAAGTTCCGGCATCCGTCAAGGAGAAACACCACGGTGGCGCACGGATCCACACGGTGAAGGGCGCTAGCCGGCATAACCGCGCAATAAGAAATACCGCGATCTACCTTCTGCTCTATGGATGTATTCTCTCCAGGTTCCCCATCGGCGCAAACTTCCCGGCAAGCTCTCACAGGCCGGCGTTCGAGTTTATGCATTTTATGACTGCGTACATGCCGGGAGACATCATCGCGAGATTGGGCACAGCGGTGGCGGTGTTAGTGCTCAATTTCATGCACTATTTTTTTGTCTGGGTGGCGCTGTCCGTCGCTCTGATATACTATCTCACCGACAGGGAATCGTATGAAAGGATATGCAGGATTGCATTATTCATGGCGATCGCGGCGGTCATCGGCTTTGTTTCGATGTCAATGCCGATAGGGGGCGGCTCGGGTTACTATTTTTCGAATGTCTCCATGTTCATTTCGATCCCGGTAATTCTTTCCCTCAAGCACTATATCTCTCGAGATACCCGGGAAACAAAAAGTCACGCTGCGACCATTGCCGCGGCGGCGATTATACTGTTCGGCATCTGCGGTAGCCTTTGCTACGGTATTCCCTATGTCGCGAACGGTATCCAGCGGCTCTCTCGTCAGGTAGAGGTCGCAAAATCAGACGCTCCCGTCTCCGGATATACAGGGCAATTGCAGCGGATCAGTGAAGATAACAGCACAAAAAATTGTCTGGTCTATATCCCGAAAAAAGAAAAGGATTACTGGGATAGAGATAGCCAGTGTGGAAGGCCGGCGCTCTTGATACCCGCGCTCAGTGAGCGGCCGGCATTGTTCGGGTTGCCGTCGAAAAGCTGCATGAGCGATGGCTACTTTTTATTCAATAAGTTCGACGAACGGATTATTGAGGAATCCGCGGCTCCCGATATCCAGACTCAGACGCTTTGTCGGGAGACAAGAAGACTTGGCTTTGACGGGTACGTGGAGGCAACCTCTTCATCGTATGCCAGGATCGGATGCAGATGATCTGACGGGAAATATCGCCGCCGGAAATGTTCAGTCGCGGGCGATCCATGGGGGTGCAGGCCGGTCGGGAATGCGAAGCTCACTCCTTATCGGAAGGAACTGAGTTTCGCGAAGAAGGTTGTCCGGGCGGACGGTTGAAATACCGCGCGCATCATAGGGTTACGGGCTTGTTCAACAGGGTATGGATGGGGCTCGACCCACTGCAACCCTGGCGAGTGAGATTGTTGAGGAACAGGGGACTGATGAATAAATCGGGAACGGTATCATTTGCATGCTCGGCTTTCGAGTGGAATTACACGCAAGGCAAGGTGCTATCTTTTCTCAAGAGCCTGGAGAGCCAACTATCCTGTGGCGTGCAGGTGCTGACGGACATAGAGGAAATCAAGGAGTCCGCGGTGCGCGCGGGATTTGAATCACGACTCATCCCGCAGCATGCGGATGGGAAGGCGATGCCCGACAGGCTGAAAGAGGCGAGAGATTCCCTCGGGGATTTAAATGTGCCCGGCAGCGATCTCCCCATGTGGAAGGTCATGGTGTATGACCGTCTGCCCTGGTTGTTATGGCATGACATTTACGATAGTACGCACGATCTGCGTTTTGGATCCCTGATTACCCCGATCAATCCGTGCTCCTGTTTCTACTCGGCCCTGCTGAAAGAGGCGCGAAAGCAAAAGGCTGTTGCTGTCGGCGTGCAGTTCGCGGAGATAAAGAGCAGGTATCTGTTCGGGCTTGCGGCCCTGTACGATTACTATCTCGTAAAGAGTGGCGGGGAAAGGGAATTTTTAATCAGCAACAAGATAGCCCCTGGCGGAAATATTCTTGTTATGGACAGGGAGGAAAGATATCTTATCAGCCCTTTTCAGGATCCCCTGTACGACTCGTGGCGTGAGAAGCAATACAAGATTCGTGGCGATATGGGCCTGGGGGAGGACAACCTTGTGGTTGTAATTCCTTTTCATCCTAGATACGAGTGGGAATTGAGGAGCATGATGCGCTCCATCGGAGAAATGCCCAACGATACAATTTGTGTAATCATCAAATGCCAGAGGCAGAGGATCGGCACCTTGTACGAGAAGGAAGAGCTGTGTAAAATTTACTCGTCCGAAATGAAGAAGATCAGGAATATAAAAATTATCGAGGAGGAACTCTCGGTGGCAGAAACGATATTTCTTGCGGATGCTCTGCTCTCTCCGTGTTTTTCCGATTTTGTCGAATATGCCGCCCATTACGGCAGACAGATCGCCATTTTTGACCCCTGGCGCACGGTGGCAGGGGATGCATCGGGTGTGCAGGTAATGGATGCGCCCGGCCAGATCGAGGGTGTCATCGAGGCATGGCAAAGGGATAAGATGAAGGAGCGCAGAAGATTGCGCGATCTCATACTATAAATGAAAACGCTGAAGGATAAAAAAGCGGTTTGTTTTATAGGGCTCAAACATCACATTAGAATAATGTCACCTATTTTGAGAGAGTTGGAACAAAGAGGGATGCAGATTACATATGTCACCGCATTGAACAGCGGCTCTTTTGAAATAGGTTTGCGTGAAGAAGGCCTGAACTACAGGATGACGTATGATTATCTGGACGGAGAAGTCGCCAAGAAAATCGAGAAGGCATATCTTGAGAGTAGGGGGCTGCTCGAGCCTAAGATGCTCCATGACAAGGTATGGCAGTATACAAATCTGTATACCATGGACATAGCGATACGGGATATGATCGAAAATTTCTTTCTCTTTGATAAAATACTCGCAGTTGAAGGCGCGGATGTCGTCTTTGTTCTCCATGAGCTGAACTTTTGGACCAAGATGCTGGCATATCGGTCCTCCGCGCGGAAAATCCCTGTTGTCTCCTTTCAGGAGGGCATGTATCCGGATTCTCCGTATTTTAGCGAAATCGCCGGTCTCCTCTGCGACTATTCGTCCGCGGTGCTTCTCTGGGGGAATCACGCCTGCCAGCTTTTCAAGAGGGCGGGGGTGCCGGAGGAGAAGTTGAGAATTGTAGGTTCCTGTCATGCCGATCAAATTGTTAAGATGGATAGATCGGAGAGGAGGAGGGGAGAGCTTTATAAGGCTCTGCAGATCCGCGGTGACAAGAAGATTATCTTACTAATAGTCCCCTATATGGCGAATAGCTCAAGTGATGTTTTGGCGGAGATCGATCCATTATTACACTGGCTGAAGGATAAGAAAGATTTCTGTCTGGTGCTGAAGTTTCACCCCACGGAGATCGCGTGCAGGATAGGAGAAATCGCTGAGTATGTCAGGGGAAGGATCAGTGACGCGGTGGTTCTCCAGCATTTTGATCCTTACCGCATTGTCTGTTTCAGCGAGGCATGCTTTATCATAGGAAGTTCGACGCTGGGTGCGGAAGTCCTGCTTCTGGGAAAACCGCTCGCAGAGCTGAATTTTCGTCAAAGGGATTATCCGAATAGCTACGGTAAGCGGGGCGTGGCAATCCAGATAGCGAGATCGGATGACTTTTTGAAGTGCGAGAATATTCTGAGAAAAGGCATCCCGGAGGAGCTGAACGCCAGGATATCGAACTACGTGAACGAAATATTCTACAAACCGGATGGGCGGACTATTGAGCGGAATATCGAAACGATATCGGACATGCTCGCGAGAAAGTAGAGAGGGTTGAACGTGACGGATCCAAAACAGCACCCAAGGGTCAGTGTGATAGTCCCCTGTCACAATCTGGGGCGGTATATAAACGAGGCGGTGGACTCTGTTCTGGCGCAGACACTGCAGGATTTCGAGATTATCGTTGTCAATGACGGCTCGACGGATGAGTATACGAACGGGCTGCTGGCAAAATATAAAAAAGATAAAACGCGCGTTTTAACAATAGAAAATAAGGGACCCTCGGGGGCAAGGAATTTCGGGATCACGCACTCAAAGGCGCCCTGCATCATTTGCCTGGATTCGGATGATATTCTTGAGCCAACCTGTCTGGAAAAGGCATTGTCCGTTATGGAGGAAAGGCCTGATACGGGCATTGCCAGTTTTTGGTACAAAGCATTTGAGGGTGATGAGTGGGAGCATAAACCCGATTTGTGTACCCTTGACGATATCCTCGGGGAGAACAGAATATGCGTGAGCGCGATGTTCCCGAGGCGGGCATGGGAAGAGGTTGGCGGGTACGATGAGAGATTTAAGGGTGCTCTGGCAGGATGCGAAGATTGGGATTTCTGGATAGGAATAATGAAGAGGGGATACAGGCTCCGAATTATCAAGGAGTTCCTGTTCCGCTATCGCGTCAGGGGTGATTCCGTTTCAATAGCGAGCAAGATTCCCGAGAATCGATATTCGATTATGAAAATGATTATTGAAAAACACAAGGATATATATCAGAAGAACGCCATCGAGGTTCTCCTGGGCAAGGAAAAGATCATCGGGGATATGCTGGATTATCAGCGGCAGCTGCTGGAGGCGCAGCAATGGTATAAACGGCAGCAGAGCGATCTTCTAGAGGCCAAAGAATATTTCCTGAAGCAAATTGAATCCTACCAGGAGGAGAATGCGCGCCGTGGGTCCGAAATACTGCGCCAAAAGAATGAGATTGTGCAAAAGGACAGCGAGATAAGTCGTCTGTGGGCGGAGATCAGACAGCAGCAACATACGATTAATGTCAAAGATCACGAATTGCGTTCAATCTGTTTCTCAAAGGTCTGGAAACTCGGCTGTGCTTTCAGGGACGCCGGGTATTCGTGCAAAGGGCTGCTGTTGCTGCCGTTTCGCGTCCTGGATCTGGCGTGCCCGGAATCAGTCAAGAGATTCATACGCCGACTATTGCTTCTTCAGCCGCACGAAGTTATCAAAAAAAATTTCTACAAGTTCCCCTATCGGCTCGCAGACAGGCTACTCCCGCGCGCCCTGAAGCAGGTATTCCCCTACCAGCTCCGCAACATTGCCCGATCCCTTTTCCGTACCACAGATGAGAGAATATTCAGGCTGGATGAATGGAGCGGGCCGCTGGTGAGTGTGATTGTTCCGTCCCGTCGCCCGGAGGAAGCCCTGAAGGGAATAGCGGCGCAAACCTTCGGCAACCATGAGACTGTTCTGGTGGGGCCTGAGAGTTACGAGAGTGTCCGGAAGGCGTTGGCCGCCCGCAACGGGCAGCCAATGAAGACATGTCCGTGCAGCGAGGATTTTTCTCAAGGGGAGAGATTGAATTACGCTATCACCAAGGCAGAGGGAAAATATATCTGTTGTTTTGAGGATGGTGTTGTGCTCGAACCGACATATCTGGAGAAGATGCTGTTCCTTGCAGAGGTGTACAAACGGGACATGATATACCCGGATTTGAATCCCTATCTGGGTGATCCGCTGTTGCTCGGAAATCTGCTGAGGTCGGCCGTGTTTATATTTTCCCGAACGGTGTGGAATACAATAGGCGGCTATAAATATATCGGTGCGGCTGAAACAAAAGCGGAAATTGATCTGGATTTCATCGAAAGGGCTCTGTGGTATGGATTCCGGCCGTTCTTTCACTCCTCAAGCCGTGCTGCACGCCCGGCGGGCGTCGGGGGGACAGACGTGTATCCGGTTGATTGTTGCGAAGGGATCAGGGATCGGTGGAATAGGTTGTCCGCATCCCGGTCACTGCGCCATGTGAGAGACAATCTTCGCGCCCGCTGTCTGGCGGAGAATCCTTTTGTCAACCTCATTCGAAAAGATGGGAGCGGGCCATGCGGTTCATAGTTCTCGCGGAGACGACCCCTCATATCGTCACCGACGGCTTCAATCTCAGGGTTAAGAATGTCATCGAGCGTCTATCCCGTGTGGCAGCCCCGGAAAAGATAGGGCTCATATGCCCGACCCCGGCGGACGACGTGGCGCGGTTAAGGGATTGGGCAGCGCGGCATCATATCACGCCTCTCTATCAGGACAGGACGAACGACAGGATCGGCTTTGAACCGCCTGTGGTATGGGATATTCTGTCCGAAATAAAGCATATCCATCCTCACGCATGCATTATCATCATGGGCGTATTCGCCATTATGAAATTTCACGCCATCGCGAAAGAGATGTCCGTGATCGCCGATCTTATCGATGAGGAATCCCCCCATTTCACGAAGAGAATAAGGATGTTTGAGCGGAGCGACAGGACCGGCGACGCACAGTTCATGAGATCGCTCTACCGTGACTATCTCGCCGCCATGAAGGGTTTGGGCGCATGCAGGAAAATATTGCTCATATCACATGACGAGGCCGCCCGATTTGCAGAAATTTCCCATATGGACAGCGATATCATCGAAGTCTCTCCCAATGGTGTGGCGCTGCCAGAGAGAATCACGTCGCAGGAGCATTCAGGCTATCTCATTTTTCACGGTACGCTCAATTATTATCCCAACGAGGATGCCGCGCTCTTCCTGATCCATAAGCTGGCTCCGCTCCTCTATAGAAAGTTCCCGGAGCTCAGGGTTGTGATAGCGGGAAGGTACCCTACGGAAAAACTTTTACGAGAGCTCCCCGCGACGAAGAACGTCATCCTCTACAGTGACGTAGCGGATATAGGGTACTACCTGAGGCGGTCCATTGCTGCGGTAGTACCTCTCTTTGCCAGGACGGGCATACAGAACAAGGTCCTCGAGGCATGGGCGTGCGGCATTCCCGTCATCGCGACTTCGAGCATATACGACGTATTTCACAAGTTCAGCGCCGAGGTGCGGAACTGCATGCTGCGCTCGGAATCGGCGCGGCAGATGCTGCGCCAAATTTCTATGCTTGTGCGCGACCCGGCGTTGCGAAAAGAGATGGGGATGCAGGGAAGGCTCTATGTGGAAAATAATTTCTCCTGGGATGTGACTGTCAGGAGAATCTATGAGATATGCGCAGGGCAGCGCGCGGCGCATGAAAAGGTACGGGTATGAGCCAACAACGGTCAGCAGAGAAGCAGATATATAACAGAAAAGAAAGTATACTGTTTGCCCTCCCGTATATGATCGTCGGAGGGGCTGAGCATGTGCAATTGCAGCTCGCGCGTTATCTTACCGCCCATGGCTTCGACTTGGCCATCATTACCAGCATCAAGCCGTCGAAGGGTATGGGGGATAGCACGCCAAAATTTGAGGGAGCAACAAAGGAGATTTACCACCTGTACGATTTTCTTGATAATGAAAAGCAGTATAGGTTGTTCATTGAGTATCTTCTAAAATCCAGGAAGATTGATATAGTATTTATTGCGGGGTGCAATGTCGTGTATCATATGCTCCCTCAGATACGTGAGAAATATCCACGGATACGCGTTATTGATCAACTTTATAACGAGTATGGGCATATTCAAAATAACCGAAGGTATTGTGGTTATATCGATCTAAATATTGTGGAAAATGAAAGAGTGCAAGAGGCCCTCATACAGAAGTACGGAGAATCTCCTGAGAGGGTGGAACTGATTTACAACGGTGTGGATGCGCAGTACTTCAAGCCTTTAATGTCTTCCGACGCGACTCGCCTTTCCGCCTACCATAATATTCCTGATAACAAATTTATTGTTTCCTTTATGGGTAGGTTCTGGGAGGAAAAGGCGCCCGATATTTTTGTTGAGGTAATATATCGATTACGCAATGACGACGAGCTATTTTTTGTCATGGCGGGGGATGGCCCTCTCCTTGACGAGACCCGATCGAAGGTGATGCATATGGGCCTTGAGGATAGGGTGCTCTTGCCCGGCATCGTGGATGCGAAGCAGTTGCTGCAACATACAAATGTGCTTGTATTGCCGTCGAGGATTGACGGCAGGCCGAACGCCGTTCTGGAAGCCCTTGCGATGGGTGTGCCGGTGATTGCCTCTGATATCGGCGGATTGCCGCAGATGATCAGGAGCGGCGAAAACGGGTATATTTGTGCCTTTGGGGACATTGCGGGTATTGCGCAACGAATAGAAATGATGCACGCCAACAGAGAGTTGGCTGAATCGCTTGGGAGGAATGCCCGTGCGTATGCAGTTGAACATCTCGATATACGCGTGATGCTTGAAAGATATTCAGAGATATTCTCACAGCTGCTTGACCGGAGCAATAAACAATGAAAGATACGGATGTCCACCCGCTTGAACATTACACCTTTCTTGTAGCTTCCGCAAACATCAGTCTGTATTTTTTTGTGCTGCTGGTCTCGGCGTTTATGTTCGGGGCGGGATTCCCAATTTCACGGCTCAATCTTGTTCTCGCGCTGCTCATGACGATCGGCTACTGTGCATGTGCGGTACGTGGGTATTACACCGGTCGCTGGGTGAGGCACTATGTAATTCTCCTGACGCTTGCCGCAATCCTTGTGTGGGCCTCGATGCTCATCGCGGGGAAGTTCATGGACCTCTCTTATGACGGCATGTGCTATCACCAGGAGGGTATCATCAGTCTCTTTGATGGGTGGGATCCCTTTCGCGGCGATATCTCCCAGCAGAATTTCCCCCATCTCGGCCACATGGCTCTGGTACTCAACAGCTATGCCAAGGCGCCATGGATTTTCGCGACCGCCGTATACAAGGTGACCGGCAATATAGATCATGGGAAATCAATGAATATACTCCTGATTATTGCGAGCGGGTGTCTGTCCTTTTCATCGCTGCGCATATTCAAGGGGCTGGGCCGTGCACACTGCGTACTTATAAGCGTCCTGGGCGCACTGTGTCCCGTCGCGGTTGTGCAGTTCATGGGGTACTACGTCGACGGACAGCTTTTTGCGCTCATTCTTTCATTTCTCGCTGTCGCGTGTGGCGTGTATCACAGGGCGGATAGATACGCCCTCTGCTTATTGGCCATGATCACGGCAATTGCGCTGAATATAAAATTGACCGGGGTTCTCTATATTGGATTTTTTAGTGTGGCGTTTGTCATGTTTCTCCTGATTACGCGTGGGATCATGATGATGAAGAAGATTGTTCTCGTGTTGGCCATAGGCGGAGCGATGGGTGTGTGTGTTATAGGATACAACCCGTATATGACCAATACCCTAGTCCATGGCCACCCTTTTTATCCCCTTAATGAGAAGGACAGCGGTTTGATGAACTATAAGGGGCCGAGGGAATTCGGGGCGCATGGCACCATTGCAAATTTTCTGCTGTCTAATTTTGTCGCTTCAGACCACACATGGGAAACCACCGGAAAGACAAGAATAAAGATGCCGTTCACCTTCTCGCGGAATGAACTGTTGGTATTCAACATCCCTGATACGACCATCGGCGGATTCGGGCCACTCTGGAGCGGGGGGATACTCCTCGCGGTACTTATCCTTTGTATAATGCTCGCGCGTGATTATCGCAACGCGCTCGCGGGTGTCTATATAATTGCGGTGATACTCACATCGATACTGGCCAAGCCGTATGCATGGTATGCGAGGTATAATCCTCAGTTGTGGCTTGTCCCCATGGTGGCAATGGTAATGGCGTTCACATACAAGAATGGAATCGTGCGTATGGTCGGGTACGCACTCGCGGCGGTTCTGGCGGTGAACATATTTTTGATTGCGGATCAGTACATCTCTTTTCAGGTGATCGAGAATAGGAATATACGGAACTCGCTGCGCCAGGTCGCCGCGATGCCCGCGCCGGTGAAAGTGTATTTTAGCGTTTTTAGGTCGCAGAGGCTTCGTTTCCAGAATGCGAATATTCGTTATGAAGAGGTATTCAGGCGTGAAGACCTGCCTTGCCGGAATCCGCTCCTCATAGATTGCATGAATGCGTCCGTATGCCCCCGCGAGAGCCCGAAGATGTGATGCCCTCGATCTCAGGGCGCGGCGCCCGCCCACGCCAGCGAGGGGATTCAATTGTCGTGGCAGAAGATTTTGCGAGATGACATAATAATAAATAGGCGAGTGTAATGATTTGGCGGATTGCAGGGGTGAACAATGAAAGTCGTGATTCTGGCGGGGGGGGTCGGGTCGAGGCTGAGCGAAGAGACGGAGCTGAAGCCGAAGCCGATGATTGAGATAGGGGGAAAGCCGATCCTCTGGCACATCATGAAGATATATTCCCACTACGGCTTCAACGATTTCATTATATGCCTTGGCTACAAGGGGTACATAGTGAAGGAATATTTCTCGAACTATTTCCTCCATCTCTCCGATGTCACCATCGACCTCGCGGGCAATAAAATGGATATCCACGGCACAAAGGCGGAGCCCTGGAGGGTGACGCTCATAGACACCGGGGCGACCACGCAGACCGGCGGAAGGATCAAGAAGATTCAAAAATACGTCGGGGATGAAACGTTCATGCTCACGTACGGCGACGGTGTGGCGAAGATGGACATACCGGAACTCCTGGCGTTTCATAAGAAACACGGCAAGTTCGCCACGGTGACGGCGGTGCAGCCCCGGGGGAGGTTCGGGGCGATCGGCTTCGGCTCGGGCGACCAGGTGACTGCATTCCAGGAGAAGCCGAAGGGGGAAGGCGGGTGGATCAGCGGCGGTTTCTTCGTTCTGGAACCGGAGATATTCGGGTATATAGACGGGGACGCAATCTTATGGGAAAGGGAGCCCCTGGCGAAACTCGCCCAAGACGGTCAGCTCGCCGCGTTCAAACACAGTGGGTTCTGGAAACCGATGGACACATTGCGGGACCGCAGGGAGCTGGAGGAGTTGTGGTTCTCGGGGGCGGCTGAATGGAAAATCTGGGATGAATAGAACGTCGCGCGGGAAGAGAGCATTCATGGACGGAATCTTTGGAGGGGTTTACAGGGGCAAGAAAGTCCTCGTCACCGGCCATACGGGCTTCAAGGGCTCATGGCTGAGCCTCTGGTTGGAGCAAATGGGAGCAAGGGTGATAGGATACTCGCTGGCCCCGCCCACCCAACCGAGTTTATTCGAAATTTTAAAAATAGAGGGGAGGATTGCACATAGTATCGGCGATGTCAGAAATGAGAAAATGCTGAGAGGGGTTTTTGCGAAATATAAACCGGACATCGTCTTTCATATGGCCGCCCAGTCCCTGGTCCGCCTCTCCTATGCGGATCCCCGGCTGACATATGAAACGAATATCATGGGAACGGTAAACGTGCTGGAAGCGGTGAGGCGGACGAAGAGCGTCAAATCGGCACTTAACGTTACCAGCGACAAGTGCTATGAGAACAAGGAATGGCCGTTCGGATACCGGGAGATAGACCCACTGGGAGGATATGACCCGTATAGTTCAAGCAAGGGGTGCTCAGAGCTTGTGACCGCGGCGTATAGAAATTCCTTTTTTAATCCGGAGGGGGGGAGAGAATCGCGCCGTGTTGCCATCGCCTCCGCGAGAGCGGGCAATGTCATCGGGGGAGGGGATTGGGCTTCCGACAGGCTGATCCCCGATTGCGTCAGGGCGCTGGCGGAAAACCGTGTGGTCATCGTGCGAAACCCCGATTCGGTCAGGCCGTGGCAACATGTGCTGGAGCCGCTCTCGGGGTATCTGTGGCTCGGAGCGCGGATGTTGCGTGACGGCGGATCCTTCAGCGAGGCATGGAACTTCGGGCCGGCGGGGGAGGATGTAGCGCGTGTCGAGGACACGGTGAGGGAGGTGACGAGGCTGTGGGGCGGGGGAAGGTATCGCGTGCGCCGCGATGCGGAACGGCACGAGGCGAAACTCCTGAAACTCGACACCAGCAAGGCGCGTCTCAGGCTGAACTGGAGATCGGTCTATAGCATCGGAGAGGCACTGGGAAAGACGATCGACTGGTACAGGAGATACTATAAGGAGAAGGATACCGATATGCACGGCTTCACCCGGGGCCAGATCGGCGAATACGTTGAATGTGCGAGACAGAACGGTCTGGAATGGGCGCGGTAAAATTGTCGCTGCCGGGAGAGAAAATCATGGGCACTCTGGGATAACGCAATGAGCCGAGGTATAGATGAATGAATGCGAACAGGGAGAAAACGATATTCTTAACGGGGCGAAAGGGTTTCATCGGCAGAAACCTGCATGAATATCTCTCCCCAAAATACACTGTTCTGGCCCCGTCACATAAAGAACTCGAGCTCCTGGATCAGGAGGAGGTTAAGAGATATTTTCAGGACAACCGTATCGATATCGTGATCCATTCCGCCACAACACCCTCCCACCGCAAGATCAGGGAACCGAAGGAAACAGCGTATCGCAACCTGCGGATCTTCTTCAATATCGTCAGGAACAGTCCGCATTTTTCCAAAATGATTTTTGTGGGGTCCGGTGCGGAGTATGGCATACAAAAGGATATCATCAACGTTAAAGAAACGAGTTTTGACAGTTGTGTCCCCGAGGACGAGCACGGCTTTTCCAAGTATGTATGCTCAAAATATATCGAACGAGCGGATAAGATCGTAAATTTGCGATTGTTCGGCATTTTTGGGAAATATGAAGATTACCAGATCCGGTTTATTTCCAATGTCATCTGCAAAGCCATCTACAATCTCCCACTCACCATGAAGCAGAATCGTGTGTTCTCCTATCTTTTTATGGATGACTTTCTGAAAATCATCGATTACTTTATCGGGAATGCGCAACAGCAGAAAATTTATAATGTAGTTCCCGGAGAGAAGATCGAACTGATCGACATCGCCCGAACGGTCAATGAAATATCCGGGAAAAACCTGGATATCAATGTCAGATTGCCCGGCATGGGGAGGGAGTATACCGCGGATAACTCCCTGTTGGTACAGGAGATCAAGGGATTGCGATTTACCCCCATGCGTGAGGCCATAACAAAATTTTATAATTGGTATGAGGAAAACCGGCATGCCATTGACGAGAAGCTTCTCCTTCACGATCCGTGAGCAGGGTGGGTGAGGATATGCGCACAATCAAGGTGACGGACTATATTTGTAATTGCCTGGCAGACCATGGCGTCCAAGACGTTTTCATGATCTCGGGCGGAGGGGCCATGCATCTCGTCGATTCCGTGGGGAGGAATCCCCGATTGAAATATTATTGTACCCATCATGAACAGGCGGCGGCCATCGCCGCCGAGGGATACGCGAGGGCTTCCGGGAAGATGGCCGCCGTGGTGGTGACAAGTGGCCCCGGCTCGACGAATGCCCTCACGGGAGTCATCGGCCAATGGCTTGATTCGGTGCCGGTGGTATATCTGTCGGGGCAGGTTAAACTGGAGACGACCATAGAGAGCTGTCGGGAAATAGGATTAAGGCAGCTGGGGGATCAGGAAATAAATATCGTGGATATTGTTCGTCCGGTGACGAAATTTGCGGCGATGGTGCAGAAGCCTGACAGGATCCGCTGGAACCTGGAGAAAGCGATCTATCTGGCCACGCATGGCAGGTTCGGCCCCGTGTGGCTGGATATACCCCTCGACGTTCAAGCGGCCATGATCGACGAGGACCGACTCGAAGCATACAGCCCGGAAGAAGACGAAAAGGGAACAGACCGCTCGGAGTTAGCCGGGCAGGTTGGCAGGGTAGTCGAAATGCTCCAGAGAGCGGAGCGCCCTATCTTCCTGGCGGGGCAGGGCATCAGGCTCGCCGGGAGTATCGGGACATTCAGGGAAGTAATTAAAAATGCTGGAATCCCCACGGTAACTTCTTTCTGCGGCTATGATCTGCTCCCGACAGGACATCCGCTCTATGCGGGGAGACCGGGAACCGTGGGGTCTCGCTTCGGCAATCTTGCGTTGCAAAATGCGGATCTTCTCTTATCGGTAGGATCACGAAATAACATACGGCAGATCAGCTATAACTGGAGGCTTCTTGCCCGGGGCGCGCAAAAGGTGGTTGTCGATATCGATGAGGCGGAACTGAGAAAGCCGACGGTAAAACCCGACCTCCCCATCTGTGCCGACGCCGGAGATTTCCTGGAGGAGCTGAAGAGGCAGTTGGGAGGAGTACGCCTCCCGGCGTGGGAGAACTGGATGCGATGGTGCGCCGAACGCAGGCAAAAATATCCCGTGATTTTGCCGGAGTATTGGAAAGAGAAGGGGATGGTTAATCCGTACTGTTTCATGGATGCCCTGACGGGAGCCCTCGGTGAGGGAGCGACCGTTGTCTCGGGCAACGGCACCGCCTGCGTCACGCTGTTTCAGGCAGGTGTCGTCAAGGAATCCCAGAGAATTTTCTGGAATTCCGGGTGCGCCTCGATGGGGTATGATTTGCCCGCGGCAATCGGAGCCTGCATCGCCATCGGGAAGAGACGGGTTATCTGCCTTGCGGGGGATGGGAGCTTGCAGATGAATATCCAGGAGCTCCAAACGGTGGTCACGCATGATTTGCCTATTACACTGTTTGTTTTGAACAACAACGGATATAATTCCATCAGACAGACGCAGGATACATATTTTGAGGGGAGGCACACCGCCTGTGACCCCGGCAGCGGCGTCCGTTGCCCGGACATTCAGAAGGTTGCGCGGGCGTACGGGCTGAACGCGGAACTCATCCCCGAACAGGAGGGGATGGGAGAGAAGATACACAATGCGCTGCGCGCTTCGGGGCCTGTGGTGTGCGAGGTAATGCTCTCGCCGACTCAGCGTTTCATGCCCCGTGTTTCTTCGGAGCGGAAACCGGACGGGCGTATGGTGTCCAAGCCCCTGGAAGATATGTACCCGTTTTTACCGAGAGACGAGTTTCGGGCGAACATGATTGTCGCACCACTGCCTGAAGACACCGACGGGGAGCACGCATGAATAGACTGGAATTGCGGATGGTGGATATCCTCAAGGAATTGAAAGAGAAATACGGCGGTATCTGTGTGCGCGCGGAGTTTGAAGCTGAGGGCACGAAATTGGAGGAGCTGCTTCGCCTGAAGGAGATCTGCATGACGGCGGGGTTGGGGCTCACCTTGAAGATCGGGGGATGCGAGTCTATCCGGGATATGCTGGAGGCAAAGATCGTCGGCGTGGATTGCCTTGTGGCCCCGATGGTGGAATCCGCCTACGCATTGCGCAAGTATCTCCAGGCCGTGAATAAGATCTTTGCCGCGGATGAGAAAGAGAACATTGAAATCTTCTGCAATGTCGAGACAGCAACCGCTCTGCAAAATTTTGAAGAGATGCTCACCATCCCCGAAATTTCCACACTGGGGGGAATTGTGATCGAGAGGGTGGATCTGTGCTTTTCCCTGGGCCTGGGCGAAGGGGATATCAATAGTGCGGAAATCAACACGCGGGTGCGGGATATTGCGGCGAAGGCGAAAAGGAAAGATCTTCTGTGCAACGTGGGCGGCGGGGTGTCGGCACATTCCCTTGCCTTTTTCCGAAGCATCCCCCGGGGGCATTTGAACCGCTATGAAACGAGGAAGGTGTGTTTTGCCTGCCCGGAGGCGCTGGAGGGCATGCCCGAGAAAGGGATTCTCAAGGCCCTGGGATTTGAACTGTTATGGTTGAAGAACAAACTGAACTTTTATAAAGCTGTTTCCACCGCTGACAAAGAGAGAATCAATCTGATCGAGCATCGCTACTTAACCGAGATAGAGGCACTGATATAGTTGTTACAGTGGAGCGGACAATGAATCTTACAGAGTTTAAGATGGTGGATGTTCTGAAGGAACTCAAGGGTGAATATTTTGTCTCGGGCGTCAAGGCCGAGTTCGAGGCGGAGGGGACCAGGACCGAGGAGCTGATGCGGCTCAAGGAGATATGCCTCGTATCCGACGTGTCTCTCACGCTCAAGATAGGAGGGTGCGAGGCGGTACGGGATATGTACGACGCGAGGGCGATAGGCGTGAACTATCTGGTGGCCCCCATGGTGGAAACGGCATTCTCCTTAAAAAAGTATCTCAAGGCCATCGAGACGGCTTTTCCGCACGATGAGCAGGAAAAGGTGGATTTCCTGATCAATATTGAAACGGGGATGGCTGCAAGGAACTTTGATGAGATGCTGCAGCTCCCTGAAATAAAGGAACTTGACGGAATAGTGATGGGAAGGGTCGATTTCGTGGGTTCCATGGGCCTGGACCGGAAGGCGGTGAACAGCGAAAAAATCTTTTCGGTCACTCACGATCTGCTCTCCAAAGCCAAGAAAAGCGGTCTCGCGTGCGTGATTGGCGGCGCCATCGCAACGGATTCCCTGCCTTTCCTGAGAGCGTTTCCTCCTGGCCTGGTGGATAGATACGAAACCAGGAAGATATGCTTCCGGTGCCCGGGGGCGTTGGGGGATAATGCCGACAAGGGCATTTCCAAAGCGGTGGAGTTCGAACTGCTCTGGTTGCAGAATAAGAGGAACTATTACAGATCAATTTCCGAGGAGGATGATAAGAGAATTGCCATGTTGGAGGAGCGGTTCGAGAAGGCAAATGAGAAGGGGTAGAATCGATCTTCATAGGATTAGGGCAGCGGCGATAGACCTTGATGGAGTGGTATACTTCGGCGATATGGCCGCCCCCGGAGCCGCGGCGGCCATCAGGGATATAAGGGCGGCCGGTATTCGGGTATTCTTTATCACCAATAATTCCTCCAGGAATCGGCGGGAGATCGCCGCCAAACTCAACGGATTGGGCATAGGCTGCGTTGCCCGCGAGATCATGACCTCCGGTTACGCCACCGCAGTGTGGGTGAAGAAAATGAGGCCGAGGAAACCGGTGATGGTCATAGGTTCCGATTCTTTGCGGGGAGAGTTCAAGAAAGCCGGGGTGCCGCTTACCGATGATTCCCATTGCGGTGTTCTGGTCGTCGGCCTGGATCGCCACTTCACCTATGACAAAATAGCAGCGGGGTTATCGGCGCTCGCCCGCGGAGCGGAATTTATCGCCTGCAATGTGGATGCCAATTTCCCGGTGGAAAATGGGACATTAATGCCGGGGAATGGCGCGATGGTAGGAGCTCTGGAGTCAGCGGCCGGCAGGAAAGCTGACGTGATCATAGGGAAACCCGGCACTTATATGTTGGAACTGATCGCCCGGCTCAATGAGTTAAAGCCGAAAGAGATACTGGTAATCGGAGACAGAATGGACAGTGACATCTCCATGGCCAAGAGGTTTGGATCGCCGGCGATTTTAGTGACGAGGGGAAGAGGTGGGAAGATCCCCACGGCCAGGTCCCTGGCAGAGGCGGGGAAGATCATCCAGGCAACGAAAAAAGGGGGAAGGGCCTGGAGCAAAAATGCGTAAGACGCGCCAGGAACCCCGCCATCCCGCGCAGCGGGCTTCAGGCATGTATCGTTTGAATCGTAAAGAGTAATTTCACATGACACGTAAAGGCGGATCTCATTCCAGGGGCAAGGGCGAACGCGCGGTACGGGAGGAGTTGCGTGACATATTGCGCGAAAGCGTTTCCTCCGTGATCGCCCGCGAGCGCTCCGCATTTGACAGCCTCGCCGGACCGCACCGCGCATCCCTGGTCCTCTTCGGCGCGGGTTTCATAGGGAGGAAGGTCCTCGCGGCTTTGCGCAGCAAGGGGATCACGCCGCTGGCTTTCGCCGACACCAGCAGGGAGAAATGGGGGACCGCTGTCGACGGTGTTCCGGTGTTGTCGCCTGTTGAGGCGGCGCAGCGGCATGGTGCGCACGCCGCGTTTATAGTTACGGTCTGGTCCAACCTGAATAGCTTTCTCGAGGTAAAAAGGCAATTAATGAAGTTGAACTGCACGCGGATCGTGCCGTTTCCGGCGCTTGCGTGGAAATACCCGGATGATTTTCTGCCGTATTACCAGCTTGACCTTCCGCATAAAATTATCGGACATTCCGAGGAGATCATCGCCGCATTTGATCTCTTGAGCGATGACGAATCCCGCAGGCAGTATCTGGCCCAGTTCAGGTATCTGCTGCTGTTGGATTTCGAGGGATTGCCGGCGCCCTCGCCGGAAGAACAGTATTTCCCGCCGGATATCGTCACGCTGTCTCCCGACGAGTTCTTTGTGGACTGCGGGGCGTTTGACGGCGACACACTCGGCGCTTTTCTCCTCCGCGCAGGCTCCCGATTCGCCGGCGTCATCGCCTACGAGCCGGATCCGCTGAGCTATGCGAAACTACGCGCATATGCGTCAAAGCTGCCGGAGGATATCAAACGGAGAATAACCGTCAAGAACGCCGCTCTCGGCGCCGCACGCGGCGTTATTTCTTTCGAAGGGGCCGGTTCCACATCATCGACAGCTTCCTCCCGCGGCTCGTACGAGGTAGGGGTCGTGTCTCTCGACGAGGAGCTGTCGGGGATTTCGCCGACGTTTATCAAATTCGATATAGAGGGCGGCGAGAGAGACGCCATTCGCGGGGCGGAAAAGATACTACGCCGCGGGAAACCTCTTATCGCGATCAGTGTGTATCATAATCAGAGGGATATATGGGAGATACCTCTGCACCTGCATTCATTGTGCCCCGATTATCATTTCTCTCTCCGGTCTCACCGCGCAGATGGCTGGGAAACGGTGCTGTATGCCATACCGCCCGAAAGGGTTCGCCCCCTCCGCGTAAAGGTACTGTGAAAAGGCGATGTCAGATATGCGGCGCGACTGATCGTGTCCCCCTTCACCGGCAGGAATTTATCATTCCCGAGCAGGACGACCCGTACCGATATACCGTATGCGCCTGTGCGGGATGCGGCTTCCTTTTTTCCGATGATATTCCCTCACAGGAACAGTATGACGCATACTACAAGACAAACGCGAAATATGCCTATAGCATTCACCGGGACGGATTGCCCGACGGCCTTAAGAAGATACATCAGGAAACCTTTTCCTGCATCAGCGACTTCCTGCGCGGCCGCGGAGCGGATTTCCGCAGCGACGCCTATGCCGTTCTGGATATAGGATGCTCGACCGGATATCTCCTGCACCTGTTCAAGGAGTCCGGATACGCACATATCCGAGGTATCGAGCCGGCCCGCGAGTGCAGCGCAATCGCGCGGAGGCTGTACGGGGTGGAAGTGCTCTCCTGCCTGCTCTCGGAGTTGAAACAGGAGGACAGGTACGACCTGATCATTCTCTCCGCGATAGTGGAGCATATCGCGGAAACGGACGCCATTATGGGGCAGCTGGGGGCGCTGCTCAAGGATCGGGGCGTGGTGTGCATCGTGGTGCCGGATGTGGAGGGGTTCGCCATGCCCCCGCGGGAACCGTTTCACGAGTTCTCACTGGAACATATCAATTTTTTTACCGCGGCGACGCTCGGCAATCTGCTTCAGCGCTACGGGCTCAGCACTGCGCAGGTGGCGTCCGGGAGGGCGGAGCTCTACTCATCGGCGTTACTGCGGTCGTTTTCCGTGAAAGGCTTAGGGAGCGACATTGCCCCTGCCCGGGATGTCAAGGGTGTCTCCGTGATGAAAAGATACATCGAAGCGTGCGTGCAAAAACTGGAGCTGGTCCGGGAACAGATACGCAGCCTCGTGAGGTCCCGGGAGGGCCTCGCCGTATGGGGATGCGGCTCGCTCACCTCGCGCTTGCTGGCGTGCACGGAGTTGCGAAGGACGCACCTCAGGGCATTTATCGACAGCGATAAAAATCTTCACGGCAAGAAGCTTGCGGGCATAGAGATCCAGTCCCCTGAATGGCTTGTACAGAACGCCGACTGCTCCGTCTTCGTTTCGAGCTATGTGTACGGAGCTGAGATTCGGGAGACTCTGAATCAGAGATTTAAAATCAGAGGGAGAATCGTATTGCCCGATTAGGCGGCGGGTGCTATAGTGCCGTCGGTGGAGTGCACGGATATGGATTTAAAGCAGTTGAGACGCGAGATTCTGGAAAAGGTGCGGGCGTTCGGGAAGGCAGCCGGGCGTGAGAGATTCGTTCCCGGCGTGAGCTACGTCAACTACGCGGGAAGAGTGTACGACGGAGCGGAGCTGGTGAATCTTGTGGATTCCTCCCTCGATTTCTGGCTCACCGCCGGCAGGTACGCCGCCGCATTCGAAAAGCAGTTCGCGCAATGGATAGGCGTTTCCTACTGCCTTCTGACGAATTCAGGCTCCTCGGCAAACCTGCTCGCGGTGTCCGCACTCACCTCGCCCTTCCTCCGAAAGCGCAGGCTCACGCCGGGGGATGAGGTCATTACCACCGCCTGCGGTTTCCCCACAACGATCAATCCCATTATCCAGAACAACCTGGTTCCGGTCTTTGTCGACGTGGAGCCGGGGACGTATAACATTGACGTCTCGAAGATTGGGGCGGCGATTACGAAGAAGACGAAGGCGCTCGTGGTCGCCCACACGCTCGGCAACCCCGCGGAGATGGACCGGTTGCTGAAGATCGTGAAGAGACACAAGCTCTGGCTCATCGAGGATAACTGCGACGCCCTGGGCGCGAACTACCGGGGGAAACACACCGGCACCTTCGGACACATCGCCACATGCAGTTTCTATCCCGCACATCATATCACGATGGGGGAGGGCGGTGCGGTGCTCACCAGCGATCCGCTGCTGAGGAGAATAGTGCTTTCCTTCCGCGACTGGGGGAGGGACTGCTGGTGTCTTCCGGGGAGCGACAATACGTGCGGGAAAAGATTCTCGCGGCGGTTTCCGGGCCTCCCTCCGGGGTACGACCATAAGTACGTGTATTCCCATATCGGCTATAATTTAAAAGTTACCGACATGCAGGCAGCCGTGGGTCTCGCGCAACTCGGGAAACTGCCCCGCTTTATAAAGAAGAGAAGAGAGAATTTCGCGTTTCTCCACCGTGGGCTGAAAAGGCAGGAGCGATACCTCCGGCTCCCGCACGCGACCAAGAACTCTGAGCCGAGCTGGTTCGGCTTCCCCATCCTTGTGCGGGAGGATGCGCCGTTCACAAGGGGGGAAATGGTGAACTATCTGGAAGACAAGAGGATCGCCACGAGGATGCTCTTCGGTGGCAATCTCACCCGGCAGCCCGCCTATGCCGCGTCGCACTACAGGGTTGCGGGGGGCTTGCAGGTGACCGACCAGGTAATGAAGAGGCTTTTCTGGATAGGGGTGTATCCGGGAATTACGCGGGAGAAGCTTTCCTTCGTTGTAAAAACAATAGCCGCCTTTATTGATCGGTACCGCGCATAGGAGATACTCTCAATGGCAAAAGACAAAAAGCTGATCAGCGTGGTAACGCCATGTTTCAACGAGGAGGCGAATGTGCGCGAGATATACGCGCGTGTCAAGTCCGTGTTCGCCTCCGTGACCGGATATCGCTACGAGCAGATTTTCATAGACAACGCCTCAACGGATAACACTGTGTCCCTGCTCAAAGAGATCGCGGATGCGGACAAGAATGTGAAAATCATCGTCAATGCGAGGAACTTCGGGCACATCCGTTCCCCCTATTACGGCCTCCTTCAGGCGCGCGGCGATGCGGTAATTTCCATTGCCTCCGATCTCCAGGATTCCCCGGCGATGATAACGGATTTTCTGAAGAAATGGGAGGAGGGATTCAAGATCGTCATCGCCGTGAAACACAAGAGCAGGGAAAACCCTCTCCTCTTCGCGTTACGCAGATTCTATTACAAGCTGGTGAAGATGATTTCGGAGACCGAGCAGGTGGGCAACTTCACCGGTTTCGGCCTTTACGACAGGAAGGTGATAGAGATCCTGAGGCAGTTCGATGACCCCTATCCCTATTTCAGGGGGATCATCGCCGAGATAGGTTTCCCGCGCGCCGAGATAGAGTTCGTCCAACCCCGCAGGTTGAAGGGGAGATCAAGCAACAACTTCTACAGCCTCTATGACCTCGCGATGCTCGGCTTCGTGAACTATTCCAAGGTGCCGCTGCGGCTGGCCGCGTTCATAGGCGGCGTGTTCTCTATCATCTGTTTCCTCCTCGGCGTCGTCTACCTTGTGTACAAGCTGGTATACTGGCAGAGATTTCAGCTTGGGATTGCGCCGGTTGTCATAGGGGTATTCTTCTCATTTTCCGTGATGCTGGCATTTATCGGAATAATCGGGGAATATATAGGGGCGATTTACACCCAGGTCAAGAATAGGCCGCTCGTCATAGAGAAGGAGAGAATCAATTTCGAGGATTGACACCGCCGCATCTCCTCTATGGCCTGAGGGCAATCTCACCGTGCGGACAAGGGGAGAGAGTCGAACCATTCTCTTGAAAGGGTGAATCAAAGGCTCGGAAAATAAGTCAGCCGCATGTGTGCGTTGCTCCCCCCCCTCCTTCGCGATTTCAAAGAAATCATAGAGTATTGTATTCCGCATTCCTTATGGGCGGCGTAAAGCCTGCCGGCCCCCGACTTCCGCATACGCCGTTTCTCCGATTCATAGGAGGGCAGAGGGATGACCACGCGACTATTTTGATGATATGTGAGGTGAGGCAATTTTGTCCGGGGCAGCCCTTGACAGTATAGGGGGGGTGTACTACTATGGGCGATGCGAGCACTAGGGGTCGGCGCATTTTAAGGAATTAGCGAAGGGAGTGACTATATGAGAAAAGCAAAGCTACTGTTATTTTGCCTCGCGGCGTCTGTTCTGGCCGCGGGGTGCTCGGGTATCTCCACGGTGAACTTCAGCCGCTACGACAAGGGGAGGAAGGTCGCCACAATCGCAATCATCGCCCACAACTACAGCGTCGCGGATCGCTACCAGATGTGGGCATGGACGAAGAAGCAGCCGCATGTCGTTCCTAAGGACGTATTCGACGAGCAGATCATCGCGTCGCTCTCCGGGAAAACCGACTGCAAGATCCTCCCGCCCGAGGTGGTCAGGGACGCCCTTGAGAAACTCAACCTTACCGAGAGGCCGCACCTGAGCCGGCAGGAATTGCTCGCGTTCCGCGAGGCGACCGGAGCGGACGCGGTGCTGTTTGCCGACGTTTCCTTCTATCTCCAGAACTACCTTTTCTACAAGACGTTCGGCCTCGTGGAGATCACCATGCGGCTCATCGGGACCCCCGACAGAAGGCTTCTGTGGGAGGCGAAGGGGCGCAACTTCGCCCTCTTCATTACCACCGACAGTGCTCTCACAAAAGTGCGCGAGAAGATGATCGTGCAGCTTGCGCAAAAGCTCGCGCAGGATAAGCCGATGTCGCTTTAGTTTGGGGCTTATTCGTCAATAATCGACTTTTCTTGGGCTGACTTTTCCCTCCTCCTCCGAGGAGGGCTTGTCCTGAGCGAAGCCGAAGGGAGGGCGATGGTGGGGCTGTTTTTCTCACTTCGAGACTGACCCCTTAACCCATCTTTCGCAACTGGACTCCGAGAAGAACTATTTTCGCGGCATCGAGGCGATGGAATGCTTGAAAAATGGGAGGGGCGAGATGCAAAAGGGCTTGCGGTGAAGACCTAGCCTCTTGTCAACAAGTGTGGATATGCGAA